>JBAQCH010000253.1:0-18692 GCA_049294015.1 Anaerolineae bacterium | reverse complement strand
GCTTTCAATTTCGGGCATGGTTCAATCTGTCTTAATCGAGCTTTACAATTCATCGCGGAGTGAGCACCCCCAGGTGCGGCTTGTGTGCGCAAAACCCGCACGTGGGCGTGCTCACTCCGCGGAGATTGTAAAGCTTCACGCGCCAGTCAATGACCCATGACCAATTTCGCTTGTGGTTGAATTGGGTTGAGACCCGTGGGCTTCCGTGGATCAACCGCGATTCGTGATCGACCACGCGAACCCGAAAAGTCCGACGTTCAACCAGATTCAAATACGCCTGGTATCATTCACGCGTGCCAGCGCCGCACCTCGGTCACATTGGGCAGCCGTTCGATGCGGGCCAGGACGCGACTGAGCTGCTCGGCATCCCTGATCTGCAAGGTAGCTTCGACTTGCGCCAGATGGCCCTTGTTGCCGGTGGTGGCATGGGCGTCCAGCATGTTGATGCGCTCGCTGGCCAGCAGATTGGCGATGTCGCGCAGCAGCCCCGATCGATCGTAGGCTGCCACGCGGATCTGCACGGGGTGCGTCTGCTCCGAGGCCAGGCCCCAACTGACCTCGACCACGCGGTCGGGATCTTTCTTGGTCATGTGGGCCAGATTGGGGCAAGTGGCGCGATGAATCGTGACCCCGCGGCCCCGGGTGACATAGCCGATAATCTCCTGGCCCGGAATGGGGTTGCAGCACATGCCCGTGCGGCTTAGCAGGTCAGGCACCCCCAGCACCGTCACTCCCTCCGACGACACCGGGATAGCGGCGGGGTAGGATCCCTCCTCCTGGATCGGGAGCCCGTCCTTATCCTTGCGCCCCATATCCAGCACTTTGCTGGCAACCTGCTGCGTGTTGATGTCACCGAAGCCCAGCGCCGCATAAAAGTCGTCGACCTTGTCGTAGCCAAACAGCTTGGCGATGGACTCGTGGCTGCGCTCGATGTTGATCCGTTTTAGCTCACGATTCAGGCTCTCCGTACCCTGCTGGATGTTCTCCTCACGGCTCTGCTTGCGGAACCATTGACGAATCTTGCTGCGCGCCCGGTTGGTCTTGGTGAAGCCCAGCGAGGGGTGCATCCAGTCACGGCTGGGGCCGCCGCGCTTCGAGGTGATGATCTCTACCATGTCGCCGTTGCGCAGCCGGAAATCCAGCGGCACCAGTTTGCCGTTGACCCGTGCGCCGCGGCAGCGGTGGCCTACCTCCGTGTGGACCAGATAGGCGAAGTCGATGGGGGTGGAGCCGGCCGACAGGTCCTTCACATCGCCCTGCGGGGTGAAGACGTAGACACGGTCGGCGAAAAAGTCCGATTGCATCGAGTCGACAAACTCGGTGGCGTCCGTTACCTCGCTCTGCCAGTCCATCACCAGGCCGCGCAGCCAGGCCAACTTGTTCTCGAACTCCACGTCGCGCTTGACCTGCTCCTTGTAGCGCCAGTGGGCCGCAATGCCCAGCTCGGCCGAGCGGTGCATCTCGTGGGTGCGAATCTGCACCTCCAGGTTACGCCCGTTGGGCCCTACCACGGCTGTGTGCAGGGAGCGGTACATGTTGTCTTTAGGGTTGGCGATATAATCGTCAAACTCCCCAGGGATCGGCCGCCAGAGGCTGTGTACCGCGCCCAGCGCGACGTAGCAGTCGCTGATTTCATCGACCTTGATGCGCACCGCCTCGGTGTCGTAAACCTGTTCCAGCTCGACCCCCTTGCGCTGCATTTTACGGTAGATGCTATAAATGTGCTTGGGCCGGCCCTCCACCACGGCGCTGATGCCCAGCTTCTGCAGCTCGCTCTGGATGATGCCGGTCACACTTTCGATGTAGGCCAGGCGTTCGGTTCGGCGGCTTTGCAGGTCGGCAGCGATCCTCTTGTAGATTGCTGGCTCCAGCCAGCGGAATGAGCCGTCCTCCAACTCCCACTTGATCTGCCAAATGCCCAGGCGGTTGGCCAGCGGTGCGTAGATCTCCAGCGTCTCCCGTGCAATGCGCCGCCGCTTGTGCTCTTTGAGATGGCCCAGGGTATGCACGTTGTGCAGGCGGTCAGCCAGCTTGATCAGCACCACACGGATGTCCTTGTTCATGGCCAGGATCAGCTTGCGCAGGGTTTCATCGCGCTGGCTGCGCAAGCGTGGGCTGACAGGCGCTGGTTGCACGTCTTTCTGGTCCGCTCCTTCACCATCCCGCTGGCCATCGGCTGGCGCGCCTTTGGGATCGCCTTTATCCTCGCCCAAACTAATCAAGCCGATCTTCTCCAGCTTGGTCACGCCGTCGACCAGGCTGGCTACGTCAGCGCCGAATTGTTTGCCAATGTCATCGATGGTCACGGCAGTGTCTTCGGCCACATCGTGCAGCAGGCCAGCGGCAATCGCTTTGGCATCCAGGCGCAGATCGGCCAGGATGCCTGCTACGGCCAGGGGATGGATGATGTAGGGCTCGCCTGAGGCGCGCGGCACATCGGCGTGCGATTCGCTAGCCAATTCATAGGCGCTGCGGATGAACTCGATGTCTTCGTCGGTGTAGGTGCGCGGTAGATGTCCGATCAACTCGTCGAGGCTGGCAGGAGGTTTAGAAAAATCGCCGTTTGTCATAACAGGGGCAAGGCTCCATTGCAAGCAAGTGCGACTTGGTAGTCACAGCGATTATAGCGCAACCCGCCGAAATGCGCAATGGAAACGCATTTGACAGGTCCCGGGCTGAAAGATACAATTCAGCTATCCCGCTGCGCCCCCGTAGCTCAGTGGACTAGAGCATCGGTCTTCGGAACCGAGTGTCGCAAGTTCGAATCTTGCCGGGGGTACCAAATAAAACAACGCAGGCTGCTCCAAGGAGCAGCCTGCGTTTTGTTTCAGGTCAAGTCGATGGCTGCTGCGCAGCCGTCGACTCAGTCATAGGTGCGGAAGAAGACGCGCAGGTAGCCGGCCTTGCTGGCGTCGAAGAACTCGCTGGTAGCGAGGCCAAAGCGAGCGCTCAGCAGGCCCTCGGGCGATACGCTCTCTGGCCAGTTGTTGGGGTCAGAGGCCACGGCGAAGCCATAGTTGGGCGCGTTGCCGGCTACGATGGCGGCCACCGTATCGGTGACGTCCAGGCGAAGCCAGGTGTTGAGGCGGGCGCTGCCCAGGCGAGTCACGCTGTCGGCCGGCCCCACGTCACCGCCGAGGTTGGTCCACGGGGTGGTCCAGGTGGCCGTGGCCTCGTCCCACATCGATAGCACCGGATGGGCCGACACGCCCAGCACCGACTGCTCCCAGTTGCTGAAGCCGCGGCCCTCGTAGACGTACAGATAGAGGTAAGCCACGTCCACCGCAGAGTTGGACGGGATGCAGGTGTAGACGTTGTCGCAGACCGAGAAGGGTACCTGCACCAACGGGCGCATCTGGTCGTTGAAGCCCACCCACATGGTCTGGGCGCCGCCGAAGTTGAGGGCCGGCCGGCTGCCGTCGATGAAGGTGTCCTCGCTGACGTTGAAGCGCCGTGAGCGGTTGACGTCGCGCGAGCGCAGGGTGATGCGCCCTTCACCGCCGCGCGGGTACATCGCCGCGGTGATGACTCCGTTCAGGCCGCCGTCGGCTTCAGGCAGTTCGATGTATTCCATGACCGAATCGGCCATCACCGCCCAGGTGTCGTAGGGATCGATGGCGTGGTCCCGGAAGACGGTGTAGCCGTCGCCGCCGCGGCGCATAAAGTCGTTGGTGACCACCGTGTAGATTGCCGCGGGATCGATGGGGCTAAAGCTGCCGTCAGGATTCTGGATATCCGCCGACAGGATACGGTGGCCGGTCGGCAGGGTCGGGTCGAAGCTATAGCGCATGCCGCCCACCTGGGCGAAGCGGCCAGGAGGCGCAACAGTCGTGTACTGGCTGACGCCATTCTCCAGGGCTGCGATCACGTTGGCGCCCGTCAGGCCCAAGGTGGCTACCGTGTTGCCGAACGGCAGCACGGTCAGCACGTTGCCGATCGTAACGTCGCCGGCGGCAAGGCTGGCGCGAATGCCGCCGCCGTTGGTGATACAAATCTGAGCGCCGGCGCCTTGCGTCTTCCACAACATGGCGTCGCAGATCAGGTTGCTCAGATTGGTCTCACCGACGCGCGAGGCCGGGTTGCCGCCGTCGAGAGCGACTTCGGAAGTACCGATGACGGTGGTGGCCAGCTGCTGCACGGGCGCGTAGAAGGTAGCCACATCGGCGGCGATGGCCGGGTCATCAGCAATGCTGGCATCCATCAGGATCGGCGCGCCGTTGTAGCTCTGCACAACGCCCATGGCGTCGAACGTCACGTTCAGCCGGCCCAGATACTTACCCCATTCCCATGCGCTGATCACCAGCACCGGCTCAGCAGCGGGCGAGTTCCTTACCGTGGGATAGGGCCCCACGGCGGTCGGCGCCGTGCCGAGCTGCGTATGGCTGTGGCCGCCGACGATGACGTCGATGCCGCTGACCGCCCCGGCCAGGGCCAATTCGACATCGTAGCCAAGGTGCGACAACACGACGATCTTGTTGACGCCCATGGATTGCAGTTGAGCGACGGTGGCCTGAGCCGCAGCCACGTGATTGGTGAAGATCACATCGGGCCCAGGGCTGGAAATGACGGGCGTGTCCTCAGTGGTCAGGCCGAAGACGCCCACCGACTGGCCGGCCACGTCGAAGACCACATAGGGCTCGATCAGCCCGGTCAGGGAGATTTGGGCTGAAGCGTCGATGTTGGCCGAGGTCACAGGGAAATCGACCGCCTCGATAAACCGGGCCAGGGTCGCCGGGCCAGAGTCGAACTCGTGGTTGCCAATGCCGGCGGCATCATAGCCCAGCGCCTCCATGAAGTGGGCGGCTTCCTGTCCCTGCCAGTAGTTGAAGAAGAGGGTGCCCTGGAAGTAGTCGCCGCCGTCGAGCAGCAGGACGTTGCCGCCTTCGGCCCTGACCTGCTGAATGACCGTGGCACGGCGGGCAACGCCGCCCAGGTTGCCATTGTTGCATGTGGCCATACAGGGCTGGATGTTGGAATGCGTGTCGTTGGTGTGCAGGATCGTCAGCGTGATCGGTTCATCCGCCAGCGCAGTCGGGACGAACATCACAGCCAGAACGAGCATGACGGCCAGCGCTACAGCCAGGCTGATCGCCGGACGCGGCCAGCGAGCTGGGGCCTGTGAACTCGCTGATCGAAGGGTTGGTAGTCGTCTCATCGTTGTCTCCTTGCAAGTGAAGCAGTAAGGTGGATGGGTCGGCTTCGTCCGCGCAGCGCCGGATAGTGTGAAGGGAACTATACCCGTTGTTGACGGACGAATAAGGGGAGAAAGTCCAAACCTCTTGGGGTATCCAGAGAGTGACACCATTATAAGAAAGACAGCGTATTGAGTCAAACTGTCAACTGGGGTTGCTGTCTTTCTGGCTGGCGCAACCTGTGGTATGATGCGGCATTGATCAATCATGTGAGGTATCAGATGCCTAACTGTCCCAAGTGCGCTACCTGGAATCCTGACGACAAGAACATCTGCTGGCGCTGTCAAACGGAGCTCCCCAAGCCGCAAGAGAAAGCCAAGCGCTCGCCGCGCCGTTTGTTTGGCCTGCCCCTTTACCTCTGGATCGCGCTGGTCTTTTTCGTCGTCATGATCCTGGCCTCTCAGTGTTTCGTGACTGAATTGAACCGGCTGCCTGGCTAGGCCGGCCTGCCATGAACCAACGACAACGGGCTATCGTGGAGCGCGCGCGCCAGCGCCGCCTGCAGCGCCGCGGCGCCAGTTGGCTGCCGCTGCTCTTAGGGCTGGGCTTGTTGCTGCTTTGTGGAGGCTTCGCGCTGCTGGCCGGGCTGTGGGGCGCATCGCAGGCGGCTGCAGGATCGACGGCCTGGCTGGGTGCGGCGTCAAGCCGGCCGCCAACCATCCTGTTGTTGGGCGTCGATCAGCGCGCCGATGAAAGCGGCCCCACCCGCAGCGACTCGATGATCCTGCTGGGCAGTCGGGCCGAAGACAGCGGCGCAGCCATGCTGTCGATCCCGCGCGACCTGTGGGTCAATATCCCCGGCGTGGGCGACCAGCGCATCAACACCGCGCTTTTCTTCGGCTACGACCCGGACGACGCCAGCGCTGGCCCGCGCCTGGCCGTCCGCACGGTGCAGCAGGAACTGCGCCGGCCGGTGGACCGCTACCTGCTGCTGGATTTTGCCACCTTCGTGCGTGCAGTCGATGCTCTGGGCGGCATCGAGGTCGATGTGCCGGCCCCGATCGTCGATACGGAGTACCCCACCCCCGACTACGGCGTCACCACCGTTCGCTTTGACCCCGGCCTGCAAGCCATGGACGGCGAGCGGGCGCTGATCTACGTGCGCACGCGCCACAGCGACGGCGACTTTAGCCGCTCTGCGCGCCAATTGCAGGTGCTGCAGGCCCTGGCTGCCAAAGCCTTGCAGCCGGCCAGTTGGCCGCGCCTGCCGGAACTTTACCGCGTGTTGAACGAGGGCGTCGTGACCAATTTGACGCCAGGCGACGGGTTGGCCGTGCTGCCGCTGCTTTCGGCCATTGCCCAGGGCCAGCTGGCGGCCGCTACGCTGGAGGATGCCACCACCCCGTGGATCACGCCGGGCGGCGCCTGGGTGCTGCTGCCCAATGGCCGGGCCATCGAGCAGATCGTGACCGAGCTCTTCGGCCCCGGATGATGTCAGCAAAACCCAGCGTGCAGCGGCTGCGTTACGGGGAGACGCCGGAGCAATTCGGCGATCTGTATTTGCCGGTTGGGAGCGGCTCGCATCCGCTGCTGGTTTTCATCCACGGCGGCTACTGGCGGGCGCTCTATGACCTGGAGCACGCGCATCCGCTTTGCCGCGAGCTGGCCCGCGCTGGCCTGGCCGTCTGGAACGTGGAGTATCGGCGGGTCGGCAACCCCGGCGGCGGCTGGCCCGGCACCTTCGCGGATGTGCTGGCCGCGCTGGGCCACGTGCGCCAACTGGCGCTGGACTACCCCCTGGAGCTGAGTCGGGTAACGCTAATGGGCCATTCGGCTGGCGGGCATCTGGCGCTGTGGGCTGCGGCCGCGCGGCGTATCCCGGCCGGCCATGCTCTATACGACGCCGATCCGCTGCCGCTACGCCGCGTCGTGGCCCTGGCCGCGGTCAGCGACCTGCGCCTGGCCTGGGACTGGCAGCTCAGCTCCGGCGCCGTAGCGGAGCTGTTGTGCGGCGATCCGCAGCAGGCGGCCGAAGCCTACGCCATGACCTCGCCCATCGGGCTGCTGCCGCTGGGCGTGCCGCAGGTGTTGCTCCACGGCGACGCCGACGAGGCCGTGCCCTACGCGCTCAGCCAGCGCTACCACGCCGCCGCCCGCGCGGCCGGCGACGACTGCACCCTCGTCACCCTACCTGCCACCGGTCACTTCGAGCTGATCGATCCCCACTCCGCCGCCTGGTCCAGCGTCCTGAGCGCTGTTGTAGACGAGTAGTCCGTCGCTCGCCGTAACGCAATCCGCCGGATTACGTCCCCGAACAATGCGGCGGATTGTTTCACGGGCGGCTTCCTTACTTTTCTGTGGACTGCAACCAGCGGCTGGCCCAGGCCGCGATCACTTCCCCTGCATACCAAGAATCGCGCTGGTCGGACAAGAGGTGGTCGGCCGTGTCCAGCGAGACGAAGCTCTTGGGGTGGCGCGCGGCGGCGAAGATCTGCATCGCGTTGTCGATATCCACGGTTCGATCGGCCGGCGAGTGCAGCACCAGCAGCGCCCGTCCGAGGGATTCGACGGTGCGCTGCATGTTGGCCCGCTCCAGGTCGTCGAAGAACTGCCGCTTGAGCCGGAAGGTCGCGCCGCCGATGGTGACGCGCGCCTCGCCTTCCAGTTCAGCCGTGGCCTTGGTGCTGGCCAGCAGCCGCGCCAGGTGGCTGGTGTCGGCCGGGGCGGCAATGGTCGCCACGCCCACCACCGATGGGATGTGCTGCGCTGCCTGCAAGGCCGCCGCACCGCCCAGCGAGTGGCCGATCAAGAGGGTGGGCGGCTCGAACTCCTCGGCCAGAAAGCGGGCCACGGCCACCAGGTCGGCGACATTGGAGGTGAAGTTGGTCTCGGCGAAGTCGCCCTCGCTGTCGCCCAGGCCGGTGAAGTCGAAGCGCAGCACGGCGATGCGCTGTCGGTTCAGCGTGCGGCTGATGTGCGAGGCGGCCTTGATGTTCTTGGTGCAGGTGAAGCAGTGGGCGAAGATGGCGTAGGCCAGCGGCCGGCCTTCCAGCGGCAAGTCCAGCCGCGCGCCGAGGCGCTCGCCAGCAGCGTTAGTGATGGACGGAATGAGGGTAGGCATGGTAATCTGGGAAAGAACGTTGGAAGGGATAGTCCTCTTGTCAGTCAGCCAAATCGGCTGTATACTTGCAGCATGGGCGACAAGGCGTGGCTCCAGGACTTCGAGACAGGACGTGACCGTCTACGTGTGCATTTCGTCACTGAGCACGGTCGAGTCGTTCGAATTGTCGTCATCCAATATGAGGCTTACGTCGATGGCGAATGGCGAGCAATCGTTCGCTATGATGAAGCACATGGCTACTACCACAAAGACGTAATGTCTCCGTTGGGTGGGCAGACCAAGGTTACCCAGTCTGCTGCTGACATGAAATCGGCGCTTGCCGATGCCATTGCTGATATCAGGACAAACTGGCCTGAGTACCGTCGCACGTATGAGGTGGCCTATCATGGGAAGAAACAATCACACTGATGTAACTGACAAGAACCTTGACCGGCTGGCTAACTTTCTGACCAGTGAACTGGCTGTGCCTTCTGTTTCTGAGCAGATTCCCGACGGCGCTCACTTGTTTCACGGCGCTTATAATGACCTGTCACTGACCAACGCGAACCTCGATCTGGCCAGCGAAGTCCTGCTGGGGATGATCCTTGGCTATGTGGACCAAGCCCCGCTGATGATGGTGTTCGAGCGCGCTCCCGGTCAAAACACAGTCATTGATCTCTCCGACGAGACGCACAAGCAACGGGCGGAAGCGTTTATCGAGCTGTTCCGACGAGACTCACAGCGTAGCGCCGTGGATCGCATCAGCGCGTTGTTGCTTGCGGCGTAGCGCATCGGCAGTCAGGAGAAGCAAGGACACAGAGGACACGGAGGAGACACAGAGGACACAGAGGCCACAAGAATCTTTGTCGATCTGTTTCTCCTCCAGGCTACTCTTGGCTTGTGCTGTCTGCGCTGTCTTCTCTGTGCCCTCTGTGTCTCCTCTGCGCTCTCTGTGTAGCTCCGGTCTCTGGCCGTTTTGTATTCACACCAACTTGGCCGCCAACTTCCGCACCGTCGTCACGTTGCGCAGCGTCGTCGGCATGCTCAGCGCCCGCTCGATCTGCGCGCCGCTGATCGCCGACTGGCCCATGGTGGTACGGCACATCCAATACAGCTCGCGGCCATGCACGTGGAACTCGTCCAGAGGGGTGCACAGGGCCGCCAGTCTGACAAGCGCTCCGTCGTCGGGTTGGCCTTGCAAGAAGCCAATGTAGAGCCTGTTGCTCTCGACCTCATCCGCAGGGAAGGGAGTGTAGCCAGCGATGCCGGCTATCTCAGCCGCCGTGCGCACGAAGGTGGCCACTTCGTAGCCCAGCGACGCTGCCAGGTGTGCCTCGATCTGCTGCTCCATTGCCCGTGTGTCCGTGGTGGGGGAGCGGAAGATGACATTGCCGCTGGCGATGAAGGTTTCCACATCGGTGTAGCCCAACGCCTCGAAAAGGCCGCGCAGGTGGTCCATCTTGACCGTGTGGCCGCCGACGTTGATCGCGCGTAGCAAGGCGATGAAGACGGTCATCGCTGCCGGCTCTGCTCGTATTGGGCGATGAACTCGTCGACGCTGACCATGGCGATGGCCTGGGCGATGACGTCCATGGGCAGGTCGTCCAGCTTGCGGAAGTGCAGGCACGACTTGCCCATGTCCAGCTTCTTGCCGGCCTGCGCGAACTGCTCCTTCAGCCAGCCCTCCTGGATGGAGCCGTTGTAGGCGCACATCAGGTACAGCGTGTAGTTGTTCTTCTGCGCGGCCAGCGCGGCGTAGTTGAGCGGCTGTTTGTTGTAGGTTTTCGGATAGCGCGCCAGCGGCACCTCGTAGCTGATCATGCCCCAGTTCATCGACTCCTGGTAGCCCGGCGGCAGGTTATCAAGAATCACCTGCCTGACTTGATCGATCACCGCGCGGCGCTCGGTCGGCAGTTCAGCCAAGTACTCTTCGACAGTGGCAGCGGCGCTCTTGGCCATGATCCTACGCCTCCTCGGCTTGCGGCTCTTGCATCACGTGCGCCACCGACAGCTCGATCAAGTCGCGCAGCGCTGTCATGTCCACGTCGCTCAAGCGCTTGATGTACAGACACACCTTGCCGGTCGAGTGCTTGCCCAGCCGGCCCAGCAGCTCGTCGTACTGCTCGAAGCCATCCATCAGGTAGATCGTCAGGCTTTGCTTGCGCGGGGAGAAAGCGGCCACGGGCCATTCGCTCACTTTGCCCGCGCTGTTGGCGCTGAGATAGCCGCCGAAGCCGACGATGGCGTCGCCCCACATGGCCGGCTCTGAGCCGGTGATCTCGCGCATCAACTCGACCAGCGTGAAGCTGTCCTGGCGCTTGCGCTCGTCGGCGACGCTGTTGAGAAAGGCCTCGACGCTGGCGTCGTTCTTCTTGGTCTTGGGCTCTGCCATAGTTACCTCGACTATTCCTGCGCAGTCGAGCACGCCCACGTGCGATCAGGCGCACAACCCGCACCTGGGGGTGCTGACTCCGCATTCATCATTCATCGTTCATCATTCATCGTTCAACCGGCTTCTTCCAACTCCGCCATTACCTCAGCCGGCTGCTTGGCCTCGCGGCCGGCCAACACGTGCTGCAGGTACTGGCCGGTGTAGCTGCGTTCGTTGCGCATCACCTGCTCCGGCGTGCCCTCGGCGATGACGTGGCCGCCCTTGTCGCCGCCCTCCGGCCCCAGATCGATCAGCCAGTCGGCCGACTTGATCACGTCCAGGTTGTGCTCGATCACCACCACCGTGTTGCCCTTGTCGACCAGGCTGTGCAGCACCTTGAGCAGCTTCTGGATGTCGGCGAAGTGCAGGCCGGTGGTGGGTTCGTCCAGGATGTACAGCGTGCGACCCGTGGCCACACGGCTCAGCTCCTTGCTCAGCTTGACGCGCTGCGCCTCGCCGCCGCTCAGCGTGGTGGCCGGCTGGCCCAGCTTGATGTAGCCCAGGCCCACCTGCCACAGCGTGCGCAGCTTGTTGCGGATGGCCGGGAAGCTGTCGAAGAAGTGCATCCCCTCTTCCACCGTCATATCCAGCACGTCGGCGATGGTCTTGCCCTTGTAGGTGATCT
Source organism: Anaerolineae bacterium (assembly GCA_049294015.1). Lineage (GTDB taxonomy): Bacteria > Chloroflexota > Anaerolineae > JAAEKA01 > JAAEKA01 > JAAEKA01. Next base: position 7,404 of record JBAQCH010000253.1, on the reverse strand, counting down.
CCAGCGCCTCGCGGTTGTAGCGCTTGCCGTGGCAGACCTCGCAGGGCACGTAGACGTCGGGCAGGAACTGCATCTCGATCTTGATGATGCCGTCGCCCTGGCAGGCCTCGCAGCGGCCGCCCTTGACGTTGAAGCTGAAGCGGCCGGCCTTGTAGCCGCGCACCTTGGCCTCCGGCATCGTGGCGAACAGGTCGCGCACCTGGGTGAAGACGTTGGTGTACGTGGCCGGGTTGGAGCGCGGCGTGCGGCCGATGGGCGTCTGGTCGATCTCGACGATCTTGTCGATGTGCTCCAGCCCGTAGATGGCCTGGTGCCGGCCGGGCCGGTCCTTGGCGCGGTACAGCTTCTGCGCGATGGCTTTGTAGAGGATCTCGTTGACCAGGCTGGACTTGCCGGAGCCGCTGACGCCGGTGACGCAGATCAGCTTGCCCAGCGGGAAGCGCACGTCGACCCGCTTCAGGTTGTTCTCGGCCGCGTGTTTGACGATGAGATATTCCCCGCTGCCGGGCCGCCGCTGTTTGGGCACGTCAATGACCAGCCGGCCGTTCAGGTATTGGCCGGTCAGCGAGTCGCTGCAGCACAACAGCTCTTCCAGCGTACCGGTGAACATGATCTCGCCGCCGTGCTGGCCTGCGCCCGGCCCCAGGTCGATGATCCAGTCGGCCGCGCGCATGGTCTCCTCGTCGTGTTCCACCACCAACACCGTGTTGCCCAGGTCGCGCAGGGTGAGCAGGGTGTTGAGCAGCCGGCCGTTGTCCCGCTGGTGCAGGCCGATGCTGGGCTCGTCCAGGATGTACATCACGCCCATGAGCTGCGAGCCGATCTGCGTGGCCAGGCGGATGCGCTGCGCCTCGCCGCCGCTTAACGTCGCCGCCTGGCGGTCCAGTGTCAGGTAGTCCAGGCCCACGTCGTGCAGGAAGCCCAGCCGCGCGCGCAGCTCCTTCAGGATCTGGTGGGCGATGGTCAACTCGCGCGGGGTCAGCGGCGTGGGCGGCAGGTTGGCCGCGTCGCCGTTGAGCGAGTCGGTGGCCTTGTGGCGCTCCTCGTCGCTCTGCAAGGTGGCCACCCAGCGCAGGCCATCCGACACCGACAGCTTGGTGACCTCGACGATGTTGCGGTCGGTGATGGTCACGCCCAGCGCTTCCTTGCGCAGCCGCTTGCCCTCGCACGTCGGGCAGGGCCGGGCCGACATGAAGCGCTCGTACTCCTGGCGCATGTAGTCGCTGGTGGTCTCGCGGTAGCGGCGCTGCATGCCGGGAATCACGCCCTCGAAGGTGGTCTCGAAGCTGCGGCGGTAGCCAGCCTGGTTGGTGTAGTCCAGCGTGATCTTGTCCCCCTTGGGCGCGCCGTAGAGGATGATGTCACGCTGGCGCTGGCTCAGCTCGTTGAAGGTCACGCCGTCGTAAGGGATGCCGTATTTTTCGCTCACGGCCTGCAAGAGCTGTTGGCCGTAGCTGCCGTCCTGCTGCTGCTTCTGGCCAACCACGCCCCAGCCCGGCGCCAGGATCGCCCCGTTCAGCCACCCCTTGTCTGCGTCGATCACCAGCTCTGGGTCGAACTCCATCTGCGTGCCCAATCCGGTGCACGTAGGGCAGGCGCCGTGCGGGCTGTTGAAGCTGAAGGTGCGCGGCTCGATCTCCGGCAGGCTGATGCCGCACTTGACGCAGGCGAACTTCTCGCTGAAGTAGCGATCTTTGGGGGCTGTGTCGTCGGTCACGTCGCTGACCACCAGCACGCCGTCCGCCAGGCGCAGCGCTGTCTCCACCGAGTCAGCCAGGCGAGCTGCGTCCAGTCCGCCGTCGCGTCGGATTACCAGCCGGTCGACCACGGCCTCGATGGTGTGCATCTTGTAGCGGTCGAGCTGGATGTCGTCGTCCACCTCATGCACCTCGCCGTTGACGCGCACGCGCACGAAGCCGGCCTTGCGCACGTCGTCGAAGACCCCCTTGTGCTCGCCCTTGCGCGCGTTGACCAGCGGCGCCAGCAAGAGCAGCCGGCTGCCGTCGGCCATGTTGAGGATCGTGTCCACCATCTGCTCCACCGTCTGCTGGCTGATGGGCGCGCCGCAGTTGGGGCAGTGGGGCAGGCCGACGCGGGCGTAGAGCAGGCGCAGGTAGTCGTAGATCTCGGTCACCGTGCCCACGGTGGAGCGCGGGTTGCGGCTGGCGCCCTTCTGGTCGATGGAGATGGCCGGGCTGAGGCCCTCGATCTGGTCTACGTCAGGTTTTTCCATCAGCCCCAGGAACTGGCGGGCGTAGGCCGAAAGCGATTCGACATAACGCCGCTGGCCCTCGGCGTAGATGGTGTCGAAGGCCAGGCTGGACTTGCCCGAGCCCGACAGGCCGGTGATGACCACCAGCTTGTCGCGCGGGATGTCAAGGTCGATGTTTTTGAGGTTGTGCTCGCGTGCGCCGCGAATAACGAGTTTGTCTTGTGCCATGGGACGATCTTCTTTGTTATAGATCAAGGCGGGGAACAGTATTGTGATTTTAGCACGAATGTGCTATTTGTGCAAAGCCGATGCTGCGGTCCGTGCTGGTTTGCATCATAGCTGGCGACCTTCAATGGTAGCAAAGCAGGATGGCTGCGTCTGTATCTTCCCTCACGGGATGGCGATCCGAGGCCGGTTGATGCGCAGATTACAGCCGGACAAGCAGTGTCAGTAGTCCACGATTCTCATACCAAGACGCCAAGACACCAATGGAATCTGCCTTTCTTTGCGGTCTTTGCGCCTTTGCGTGGGCCAAAATCGTGAAGTACTGAGTTTAGCACGAATCTGGCCAGTTCCCAAGCCGCAAGACTGCCCCCCGATTCGGCTGCGCTGCGTTGTTGCTTTCCCAGCCGGATTTCCCGGATGGACGGGAAGATGTCCCTTGATTCTGGGATGTGGTTGGTGATAGGATGCTTGGAGTAGCAACATCTCAATCACAAGTCTGGTCTGCGTATTTACACAGTCCGGGAATTCAAGGAGGTACGGATGGGACTCTTCTTCTATAACAGCAAGACCGGTGTTGGAACGGTCGATCTCTTTCTCGACGGCAAGCTGCGTGAGAAGTGGCCGAAGAATGGCTTTCGTAGCTTTGGTAAGGGTTGGACTGCTGCCTCGTCGACACAGGACAATCTCCTACTGTACAATCAGACCAAGGGCAATGCCCGTCTTGCAAGCATTGTCCGTCTCGGAACGCTCAACGTGTTTCCCGCAAAAACCACCATGAAGGGCTTCTCATCGGGCTGGACAGTGATAAGTCAAGTCGCACCTGACGCTATGATTTTCTACAACAAGGATACGGGCGGCGCCGCCATCGGTCGACTCGCTAACGGAGTCTTTGCGACCACCAACCCGGCGATGCAACTTAAACACGGATGGTCACACATTGAGGCGCTTCCTGGCTTCTTACTCTTTTATGACGCGGAGCAGGGTCTTGCTGCGCTCACGCCGTTCAATGGGGCTGGCCCTTTGCAACAGGGCTTGGGAGATGTCTTTGAGTTCGAGAAGGGCTACTCCCATTTGGTGGCTGTGGAGAACGTGATCTGGCCGACTAATCATCGCGAGCATTGGTTGCTCGCTTATGATAGCGCCACCGGAAACGGGAGCGTCTTCACTGTCCAGGATGGTAGACCGGTCAAAACGGCAGATTACGTCGCTGGCTTTCTTAAGGGTTGGGACATTGTGGTTGCTGATTCCGGGTACATCTTCTATTTCGAAGCTAGTGGCAATGGGGTGGTCGGAAGGATTGTCCAAGGGCGCCATGAAACACTTTGGCGCTATGATAACCTGTCTTCGGGTTGGACCCACATTGTGCCGTTTGCCGTCACTGACCTGGGGCCAGGCTAGCAGAGCGAGTGGAACATGACACAGTTCTTGAGACGCCTTGCGCTGGCTTACTGTCTAACCGTTGCAGCTTTTTTCGGCGTGACAGCGGTTGCCATGGCCCAAACCGGTGGCCCCTACGACCTGAGCTGGCACAACATCGGCCCGGGCGGCAGCGCCAGCGGGGGCAGCTATGGCCTGCTCGGCAGCATCGGCCAGCCGGACGCGGCGACCATGAGCGGCGGCTCGTACACCCTGATCGGCGGCTTTCTACCCGGCGGCCCCACCTGCGCGCTGGCCGGCGACCTGAACGGCGACGGCCAGGTGACGGTGCTGGACATCCAATTGATCGCCGCCGCGTGGCCGCAAGCCACGGCCAGCTTCCCCTACGACCAGAGCGGCGACGGCGACCTGGACATCCAGGACGTCACCCTGGTGACGGCGCAGTTCGGCAGCGCCTGTTGACGCTCCTCAGTTGCCGGGCACTTTCGGAAGTGCCCGGCAACTTTCCGCGTAACCACGTAAGAGGAAACCATGATCAAACGTAGCAATTTCCGCATCGTCCTTGTACTCCTGCTGGCGTTGGCCTTGAGCGGCATGGCTACCGCTGGCGCGGCCGCGCCGGATGGGCCAGACGCGCCCGTCAACACAACCTTCACCTACCAGGGCCGCCTGAAAGATGGCGGCTCGCCAGCAAATGGCGCGTATGACCTGCGTTTCAGCCTATTCGACGCGGCCAGCGGCGGCGCTCAGGTCGGCAGTACGCAGGCGCTTAATGATGTCACCGTGGCCGACGGCTACTTCACTGTGGCGCTGGACTTCGGCGCCGGCGCGTTCAAGGGCGATGCGCGCTGGATCATGGCCGAGGTACGTCCTGGCGCCAGCACGGGCAGCTACACGACACTTAATCCGCGCACACAATTGGCCAGCGTGCCCTATGCGCTGGGCCTGCGGCCGGGCGCGACGGTCAACACCACCACGGCGAACGTGCCGGCCCTCACCGTGGGCGCGCCCAACGCCAACTCGAACGCCCTGGTCGCCACCGGCAACGCAGCGGGCTATGCGGTCATCTTCGGCGAGGACCAAAGCCCAGCCGGTGGATACGGCGTATACGGTAAGTCCGGGAGCGGCACGGGAGTTCGTGGTGAGAGTACCTCTTGGGCCGGGGTGTGGGGCCAGAGCACCGACGCCAGCGGTGTGGTAGGCATCAGCGCCGGCCAGTTCAACGGCGGGGTCTACGGGCAGAATAACGGCAGTGGTTATGGTGTGTATGGCCAGGCGACCGCCGGCGCCGGAGTCTACGGCCAGAGCACGAATTGGCTCGGCGTGTACGGCCAGAGCACGAACCAGTCAGGCGTGGTGGGAGAGAGCAGCGGTCATGATGGGGTGCGTGGCACGACTACGGCGGCCAATCGCATTGGCGTCAAGGGAGTAGCCAACGCCTCAGGTTCGGTGGGTGTGTGGGGCGAGAGCGCCGCCAATACGGGTGTCTATGCCCAGTCGGGTGCAGCTAACGGTGTAGCGCTGTGGAGCAGGAACCCAGCAGGCGGGATTGCCCTCAGGGCTGAGGGTAGTGCGGTGCAGAGCCGGGACATGGGTGGTTTGCCAAAGGCCATGGTGGAGATCGATCCAACAAGTGGCTTTGCTTACATCGTGCGGTGCTATAATGGTTTGACAGCAAACTCCTCTGCTGCAGTCGGATGCGGTGGCTTTTCCGCTCAGTTACTGCCAGCTGGTGTTCCTTACCAGGTGCGCATCGACTTCGGCTTCCGGGTCGATGACCGGTTTATCATGGTGCAGGCGGTGGATAATTGGGAACTCGTCGAAATATCCCGATACCTGTGGGTCGAACAGATCAGCGGGAACACCGTAACAGTCTTCAACCAACGGCTTGATTGCAGTGGGCCTGGTTTCTGCGGAGGCGGTCAGATGCGCTTCTTCATCTTCGTCTTTTGAGTATCTTGGAGCATGAGGGATTTGGAGCACGAAGGCGCGAAAACGACGAAGCCACGAAACGCGAAGGTCACAAAACGCGCGGGCCGCAATCTGGGCGTGTCTGGTTTCGTGGCCTTCGTGCTTCGTTGCCTTCGCGGCCCTTCGCGGCTTCGTGATCCAGACGCTTCCAACGTATTGACCATCTGGCGATTCTGGCTATTATGGACGCCATGAAGCGCCTGCCCCTTGCACAGACCACAGATGCCATGCCGGCCTGGTGGAGCGACGTCCGCCAGGCCGGCTCGTGGCTGGCGTTTGCGGCCTGGCTGCTGGTCGCGGCGTTGGGCATCGGCCTGGCTGTGGCCGGCGTCCCGGCCCGCTTCCGTGAGCTGGTGGCCAACACCGGCCAGCCGCTGCTGTCGCCGCTCATCGTCGCCAGCCTGATCGTGGGTATGAACATCCTGCTGGCCGGCCTGTTCATCGCCTCGGCGCTGTGGATCGTCCGCCTCAAGGGCCGCGCGCCGGTGGCCCTCTTCCTTGCCCTGACCCTGATCGCCCTGGGCGCGACCGAGACCGGCCTGACCGGCGCGCTGATCAACCCGCAGCACGGCGTCGACTCGGCGCTGCTGCGCTGGCTGGTGTTGGCCTTGGGCGCCGCAGCCATGGCCGGCGCGCTGTTGCTGCTCTACACCTTTCCCAGCGGCCAGTTTGCGCCGCGCTGGACCCGGCTGTTGGCGCTGGTCTGGGTGGGGCTCAACCTGCTCTGGCTGCTCTACCCCCAGACGCCGTTCAACCCGCTCAACGGGCCGGTCTGGCGGGCGACGCCGGCCGCGTCGTTCGCGGTCGGCATGGCCTGGTTCGCCAGCGGCCTGCTGGCGCAGGGCTACCGCTACCGCCGCGTTTCCGGCCTGGTGGAGCGGCAGCAGATCAAGTGGACGCTGCTGGGACTGGCCGCGGCCGTGATGGGCGGCCTGCTCTATTACGGCCTCCTTGCCTTGGCCCAGGACAACCGCTGGAGCGGCGACCTGGCTTTTCTGAGCTACAACCTGGCCAGGCCGGCGCTGCAGACGCTGTTCATGGCCGGCCTGCCCGTCTGCCTTGTCATCGCCATCATGTGCTATCACCTCTTCGACGTCGATCTGATCCTGCACCGTGCGCTGGTCTACGGCGCGCTGACGGGGCTGGTGATCGTGATCTACGTGGCGGTGGTGGGCGCGTTGAGCGCCCTGTTTGGCAGCCAGGGCAGCCTGCTCTTCTCGCTGGTCGCCACCGGCCTGGTAGCCGTCGCCTTCCAGCCGCTGCGCGAGCGGGTGCAGCGGGCCGCCAATCGTCTGGTCTACGGCGAGCGGGATGAGCCTTACGCGGTGCTGGCGCGGCTGGGGCAGCGCCTGGAGGCCACGGCCACACCCGCAGCCACCCTGGAGACGGTGGTCGAGACCATCGCCCAGGCCCTGAAACTGCCCTATGCGGCCATTGCGCTGCCGGAGGCGGGCCAGCCGGTGGTGGTGGCCGCCTATCCCGGTCCGGCCAGCACAGCGCCCCCGCCCGCGGTGACCATCCTCCCGTTGACCTACCAGGGCGAGCCGGCAGGCCATCTGCTGCTGGCGCCGCGCGCGCCGGATGCGCCCTTCAGCGTGGCCGACCAACGCCTGCTGGGC
>JBAQCH010000252.1:0-1548 GCA_049294015.1 Anaerolineae bacterium | reverse complement strand
GTCGATCTGCAGCCAGCCGATGGCCGGCTCGCCGCCGATGAGCACGTTCTCCGTCGGCACCGCCACCACGTGGCGTGGGTTGGCGGTCAGGTCGGCCGTGATGCGCGCCTTGGCGATCGAGGAGATGGGAAGCGCGTCGAGCTGGTCGAGTTCGGTCACGGTTACCATGGCCAGCGGGATGGCCTGAGCGTCGGCCTCGGCCAGGATTGCGGCCACGCTGCGCACCGGCTCGATGCCGATCTCGTCCAGGATCTGCGACTCCAGGCTCATCTCGAACAGGCCGCGCGCCGTGTTGAAGGCGCGCAGGCCGTCCAACGTCTGGCCGGGGTAGGGGATGACGTTCAGCTCGTTGCGGCGCAGGTCCATGCTCAGCGTGCCCGCGCCGGTCTCCACGTCCTCCTCCCAGGCGATGGAGAGGATGCGCGGCGAGGCGGCGTAGGCCTTGACCTGGAACGCTTCCCCGTAGGCCGCGGCGGTGTAGTCGGAGACAGTTGCGAAATTGAGCAGGCTCATGCGCTGGGCCAGCCGGGCGACGCGGCCGAAGGTGACGCGTGCGTCGCTCAGCACCGCCCAGTCCTCGGGCGCGTACTGGTTAGCCGTAACGATGGCGTCGGTGGCCTCCAGCGCAGTCTGGCCGTCCAGCACAGCCTGCACCATGGCTGGGTAGGTGCGGTTGAGCGCCTCCGGGCTGACGCCGGAGGGGGCAAAGAGGGTGGTGACCTGCGTGGTCTCGCGCAGCACCGGCTCGTTGCCGCGCGCGACGTTGGTGGTGACTGCGCCACTGCCCTGGCGCGCGTCGTAGCCCACATAGTCGAACAGGTCACGCTCGTAGGTTTCGCTGCTGCCGTCGGGCGCGGTGACGGTGAAAATCAGCCACTGGGCCAGGATGGGGTTGCTGGCCAGCGGGAAGTTAGTCAGCAGCTCCATGTAGGCGTCGCCCTGATAGAGCGTCTCGTCCAGGCCGACGACCAGGTAGGGCACGTAGGTGTGCTCGTAGTTGGTGAAGACCAGCCCGCCGCTGGTGTCGGTGCTGACCAGATGGCCCAGCGTCACCGGCTCGCCCACCAGCTCGACCGTGGCGAAGGTCTGGTTCAGCGGCTGGATGGCGCTCAGGCCGACGCTGCCGGGGGTGACGGAAAAGACGTTGTATTGCTCGACCTTCAGCGAGACCGTGACCTTGTGGCGCACGCTGTCTGGCAGCTCGGCCACGGCCGGCCCCTGCGGCGTCGTGAAGCTCTGGCCCACGGTCGCGCCGGCAAAGCTGGGATCGAGCTGCGTCCAACCCTGGCCGGGCAGGAAAGCCTCGACCCACCAGTGGTCGCGCGTCGGGTCCAGCAGCGCCGAACTGGTGACCGGATCGGCCAGCGGCTCGCCGGCCGGGGCCAGTCCGCCGACGCCCGAGGACGCCGGGAACATGGAGCCGACCAGCGTCTGGGCGTTGGGCGTGCTCAGCGTGCCGCGCAGGTAACGGGCCGGCACGCCACTGGCCCGCAGCAGCGCGATCAGCAGGCTGGCCTGGTCGGTCGCGTTGCCGGCGGTGCTCCACAG
>JBAQCH010000251.1:0-7413 GCA_049294015.1 Anaerolineae bacterium | reverse complement strand
CCGACGGTCGTCGCCTCGCAGCGCACGCCGTTGGCCACGACCCGATCCAGGTCGCCGTCGCCGTCCACGTCGCCCCAGGCCAGCGCGCTGCTGGCGTCGCTCTCGGCCGAGGTCCAGGCGTCGAGCGCGTCGCTGCGCAGCTCGCCGCCGACGTTGATGTAGAGGCGGTTGGGTCCGTTGCTGTTGCTCACGGCCAAATCCAGATCGCCGTCGCCGTCCACGTCGCCCCAGGCTGCGCCGGTGGTAGCCGAAGCGTCCTGTGACAGCCAGTCCAGCGCCAGCGGCGCTACGGTCGGGCCGTCCTGCGGCGCGGCTCCCTGGGGTTTCACGGCGCCGGACGCAACGCCGGGCTGGGCCACAGCAGCCAGCAGCAACGTCAAGAGAACGCCTGTCAAGGCAACGGCCCAGGCAGACGCGATCAGCCGCTGAGCACGGCCAACGCCCTGCCCCTCGCTCTGGTGTCCATGTGTGCGGTTTGCCGTGTTACTCATGCTGCTGGTCCCTTTATGCTGCGAAATTACGACGGTCGCCCCGGCGACGAAGGCTTGCGTGTCAAACGATTCTATCTGCATTGTCGAAAACGCCAACTGCGCCAGCATTATCGTTGAACGAATCGGGGGGCTTTTTGTTTCAGACAGGCTAACGTATAATGGCCGCATCACCAACATCCGCAGGCACACCAGAGGAGACATGGCATGCTACACGCACAACAACGCAGCGCCGAGGGCCTGCTCTTCACCGACCAATACCAACTCACCATGGCCCAGCTCTATTTTCGCCTGGGGCTGCACGAGCGGCCGGCGCAGTTTGAGCACTTCTTCCGCCGCTACCCCAACTACGGCTCGCACCAGGCCGGCTACTGCGTCAACGCGGGCCTGCAGTGGCTGGTGGACTGGATGCAGCAGACGCGCGCCACCGACGCCGACATCGCCTACCTGCGCAGCCAGCGCGGCCTGGCCGGCGAGCGCATCTTCCATGACGACTTCCTCGCCTGGCTGCGCGCCAACGGCCATTTCGAGAGCCTTCGCCTGCAGGCCATCCCCGAAGGCCGCGTCGTCCACCCCCACACGCCGCTGACGGTGGTGCGCGGGCCGATGGCCATGGCGCAGATCCTGGAGACGCCGCTGCTCAGCCTGCTCAACTACCAGATTCTGATCGCCACCAAGGCCGCTCGGCTGCGGGAGGTGGCCAAGGAGAGCACGGTGTTGGAGTTCGGCCTGCGGCGCGGGCCAGAGCGGGGCAGCAACGCCGGCGGGCGCGCTGCGCTGATCGGCGGGGCCGATTTCAGCTCCAACGTCGGCCTGTCGCACCTGCTGGACCTGCCGCCCAAGGGCACCCACGCGCACAGCATGGTGCAGGTCTTCATGGCCCTGGGCGAGGGAGAGCTGGCCGCCTTCCGCGCCTACGCCGAGGTCTATCCCGACAACTGCCTGCTGTTGGTGGACACGGTGGACACGCTGGGCAGCGGCGTGCCCAATGCCATCGCCGTCTTCGAGGAGCTGCGCCGCAAAGGCCACCGGCCGGTGGGCATCCGCCTGGACTCGGGCGACCTGGCCTACTTGTCGATCCAGGCCGCCAAGCTGCTGGACGCGGCCGGCTTCCCCGATACCACCATCGTGCTCAGCAACGACCTGGACGAGCTGACCATCTGGCAGATTACGACCCAGATCGCCGAGGAGGCGCCGCGCTACGGCCTGGACGCCGACGCGCTGATCCGCCGCCTGACCTACGGCGTGGGCACGCGGCTGATCACCTCGGCCGGGCAGGGCGCGCTAGACGGCGTCTACAAGCTAGTCAGCGTGCAGACGGACGCGGGCTGGACGCCGGCCATCAAAATCTCTGAGACGGCCGCCAAGACCATCACGCCGGGCGACAAGCGGCTGTGGCGGCTGTACGACCAGCGCGGCTACGCCACGGCCGACCTGCTGGCCCTGCGCGACGAGGAGCCGGCCGCGGCCGCCGAGATCGCCCTGCGCCACCCGTCCGACTACACCAAGTTCCGCAGCGTAGGCCAGGGCGAGCTGTCGGAGCTGGAGCCGCTGCTGGTGGACGTGCTGGCGGAGGGCCGGCTGGCGGCCGAGCTGCCCGACCTGGACGTGTTGCGCGCGCGGCGCGTGGCCGACGTGGCACGCCTCGACCCCGGCGTGCGTCGCCTGGTGACGCCGCACATCTACCACGTCAGCTTGAGCCAGCGGCTGTGGGAGTTGAAGCAGGCGTTGATAGAGGCGGCGAAAGGAGCGGTTTGACCGATGCCTGGCGGGATCGAACCATCGTCATCAGAGCAGAGACAGCCCGGACCTTCGCTGGGCGAAACGGCGGCTGATCTGTGGAGTCAGCATTCCTGGCTTGTCATCGGCCTGCTGTGGGTCTTTGCGTTATTCTTGGCCTATGTAGGCTTTCAGCGCTATGCAGCGCTCACCGGCCAGGTGTATACGCCTCTCGACTTGACCTACCTGACGATTCAGCTCATCAGCATGAACTCAGGCAACGTGGAGCCGCCGGTGCCCTGGCAGTTGGAGGTGGCCCGCTTCTTGCTCCCTATCCTGGCAGCCTGGACCGCTGCGAAAGCGCTGGCCTCGATCTTTCGCGACCGCTGGCGGCTGTTCCTGGTGCGCACCACGTGGCGCAACCATGTAGTCATCTGCGGGCTGAGCCAGAAAGGCTGGCTGCTGGCTCAGGGCTTCGCCGCCGCCGGGCAGCGGGTTGTGGTGATCGAGTTGGACGAGTTCAATAGCCTGATCAACGCCTGCCGCTCACACTGCGTGGTGCTGATCGGCGACGCCACCGATCCTGAGGTGCTGCGCGATACCGGGGTGCTGCGGGCTGCGCACCTGATCTCGGTCATGGAGGACACCCTCAACATCGAAGTGGCGCAGCAGACCGAGGAGTTGCTGCGCAGCCCTTCCGGCCGCCGGCGCCGTCACGCGCTGCAATGCACCATGCACCTGCAAGACCCGGTGCTGGTGGAGCTGGCCCAGGCGCGCGAGATGATGGGCGAGCAGGACCTGCCGATGCGCCTGGAGCTGTTCAACATCTACGACCGCGGCGCGCGGCTGCTCTGGAATCGCTTTGGCGCCGGCTCTCTGTCCGGGACGGCCGCGAACGCACCGGACGACGCCAGCGCCGCCCACATCGTGGTGATTGGGCTGGGACGATTGGGCGAGAATCTGGTGGTGCAGGCCGCGCGCGACGGGTATGGCCGGCAGCGCCGGCAGCCATCAGGCGCTGCCGGCCGGCTGCGCGTCACGGTGATCGATCAAGAGGCCGAGTTCAAGTGCAAGGCCCTCAGCCGACGCTATCCCAAGCTGGCCGAAGCCTGCGATCTGGCGCCGCACACCATCGATGTGCGCGGGCCGGCCTTTCAGGAGCCAACGCTGTTACAGGCGGGCGCCAGCTACCCGGTCCCGGCCGTGATCTACATCTGTTTCAGCGACGGCTTCCTGGGGCTGCGCACGGCGCTGGACATCTCGCATCGACTGCGGCAACTGCCTGAGCAGCAGACACGCCTGGTGCTGCGGATCAACCAGGAGCGGCGGGCGCGGCTGCTGGACGCCGACGCCGACGGCTACGTGGAGGCGTTCGACCTGCACCTCTTTGGCTTGCTGGACAACACGTGCACGCCCCAGGTGATCCAGGGCGACACGCTGACGCAACTGGCCCGGGGGCTGCACGCCAGCACTGTGCGCCGCCAACGCCAGGCGGGGGACAGTGCGGCAACGAACCCGCTGCTGGTCCCCTGGGCCAAACTGCCGGAAGAGCTGCGCCAGGGGGAGCTGGCCGAGGCCGACGCCATCGGCCGTCACCTGGCGGCGTTGGGCTATCGTCTGGCGCCGCTGACCAACTGGGACGCCGCACAGTTTCGCTTTTCTGAGGAGGAGCAAGAGCAACTGGCCCGAATGGAACAGGCGCGCTTCCTGGCTGCTCGCCAGCAGGCCGGCTGGCGCCACGAGCCAGGCGGCGAGGACGTGCAGGCCAAAACCAGCGCGCGCCTGTTGCCCTGGGAGGAGCTGCCAGCCGAAGAACGCGCCACACTCTGCGCTGAGGCCGCCGACCTGCCGGTGGTCCTGGCCAGGACGGGGTTCCAGATCGTCCGATCAGCCAGACAGCCGTCTGTGCTCGCTCTGCCTGCTGGCCGGTGAGCGGCATCTGGTGGTGCTGGCCGAGAACGAGAAGGCGTTCCGTCGCGGGCTGCGCGAGCTGGGGTATGCGTGGGGGCCGGCGCGATGAGGGTGGCACTCACCACCGTAAAGCAATCCGCCGGATTGCCGTCTTCAAATTCCAGCCCGGATGGTAATGCTGCATCCCATTGCTGGGATGGCGCGGGCTGGTGTATAATGCGCCCATCACGACCTGCCAGGCGCTGACCAGTAAGCGCAACGTCGTCGCTGAGGTGACATCATGATCGGCGAAATCGAAGCCCTGTCCTACCGCTGCCTGCGCTATGTGCGCCAGCCATTGGCCCCGTTTCAGGTGTTGATCGGCCCCAACGCCAGCGGCAAGTCCACTTTTCTCGACGTGGCGGCCTTCCTGGCCGACCTGGTGCGCGAGAAGGAGGGTGTGGCCAGTGCGGTGGCCGAACGCGCCCCTGATGTACGCGACCTGGTTTGGATGCGAGAGGGAGACGCCTTCGAGCTGGCTGTGGAAGCCGCCATCCCGAACCAGTTGCAGAACCGCAAGAATGGCTCCTACGCGCGTCTGCGCTACGAAGTACGCGTAGGATTGCACGCTGACACCCGAGAGATCAACCTGTTGGCAGAGACGTTGTGGCTGCGGCCGGAGCCGACCGGCAACGGCGAGCACGCCGAAGCGCAGCGCACGCTCTTTCCCATGCCGCCTGCGCCGCCTGATACGATCGGCATCCCTTCGGGCAAGAAAGCCCCTGCCGGTTGGCGCCGTGTGCTGAACAAAGTCCCTGAGTCGGGCAACGACTATTTTCGCTCAGAAAGCTCGGAATGGAACAACCTCTTCCGGCTGGGTCCGCGGCGTTCTGCCCTGGCTAACCTGCCTGAAGACGAGGAGAAATTCCCGATCTCGATCTGGTTCCGCCGGCTGCTGCTGGAGGGGGTGCAGCGGCTGGCTCTCAACAGCGCCGCCTTGCGCCGGCCCAGCCCGCCCGGCAGCCCGCGCCAGTTTCAACCTGACGGGTCCAACCTGCCGCTGGTGGTCAACGACCTGGAGGAGCGCGCCCCCGAACGCCTGCAGGAGTGGATCGCCCACCTGCGCACCGCCTTGCCTGACCTGGAGGGCATTCGCACGGTAGAACGGCCGGAGGACCGGCATCGTTACCTGGTGCTGGACTACAGCACCGGCCTGCACGCGCCCTGCTGGCTGATCTCAGACGGCACCCTGCGCCTGTTGGCCCTGACCGTGCTGGCCTACATCCCCCAGTTGGCGGGCATCTATCTGATCGAGGAACCAGAGAACGGCATTCACCCCCGGGCCGTGGAGAGCGTCCTGCAGTCGCTGTCGTCGGTGTACGGCGCGCAGGTCTTGCTGGCCACGCACTCACCAGTGATCCTGGGATTGTCTGCGCCGGACCAGGTGCTGTGCTTCAACCGCACTGAGCGGGGCGAGACCGACATCGTGCTGGGATCGGCGCATCCACGGCTGCGCCAGTGGCGCGGCGAGACCGACCTTGGCACCCTTTTCGCCAGCGGGGTGTTGGGATGAAAGACCTGATCGTGCTGGTGGCTGACAAGAACATGGAACACACCGTGCGCGGGCTGCTGCAGCGCCCTCAAGCTCTGGGCGTGCGGGCCGTCGACGCCGAGATCTTCGTCCATCCGCGCCACGATCCCGGCTGCGTCAACGAGGCGCACGACTTTCTACGGCCTTTCGCCGCCAGCCACCGCCATGCCTTGGCGCTGTTCGACCACGATGGCTGCGGCCGGGAGGATACGGCGCCCGACGCGCTGGCTGACGAGGTCAGGCAACGCCTGGAGGCCAACGGCTGGCGCGACCGGGCCGAGGCCATCGTCCTGGCGCCGGAGCTGGAGGTCTGGGTATGGAGCGACTCGCCGCACGTGGCAACCTGCCTCGGCTGGGCGCAACGGCAGCCGTCGCTGCGCGAGTGGCTGGCCGCGACCGGGCAGTGGCCGGCGGACCAAGCCAAGCCCGACAATCCCAAGCGGGCCATGGAAGCCGCGCTGCGCGAGGCGCGCAAGCCGCGCTCGTCGGCGATCTACCTGGATCTCGCCAGCAAGGTCAGCCTGCGCGGCTACACCGAGCCAGCTTACCTACGCTGTACGCAAGCCCTGCAACGTTGGTTTGCGGCGTAAGCAGACGTCGATTCTGCTCTCACCATTGCCAGGAGAAACTGTAATATCGGCTCTACTCGATTCGCAGCTATCTCAATAAGGCTGGACTGATTGGCAAACCGACTCTGAGAAGTGGGGCATTGACCGAATGAGGTGATTTGATGTCAATCAAACTGGGCGTCTACGATTTCTTTGCATACACCATTCCGGGTGTTTTCTATCTGCTCATTGGCATTGTTGCGCTGGCCCTGTTTGGCGTAACCAACGTCGATCTGCAAACAGTTAACAGCCTCTCCCTGGTCGGAGCCGTCTTGTTAGCTGGGGCCGGCTATGCCACAGGCCTGGTCATGGACCCCCTGGCCATGCGCTGGCATGGGCGCTTTGGACCACGCCAGAGAGAAAAGATCGAGGCCTTTGGCGAGCTCATGGCGGATTACCCACACTTGACCCCGCGTTTCAACGCCCACGATCGCAGTCTGCTGCTGGCATTTCTGCGCCGGCGCGATATGGAATTGGTTGGTGAAATCGAGCGCTACAACGTCAACTGCATTATGCTACGCAATCTCAGTCTGGGCCTGGCTCTTATGAGTCTGCTCTTTGTCGCCTATTTCGTATTCGTCGTACCGTTTTGGCCCAATCTGATCATCGCCGCAGTCTGCGCGGGCCTCTCCGTGCTGGCCGCTCGACAAGGCCTCAAATTCAAGAAATGGTACTACGACGCCACCTTCACGGCAGCAACGGCCGAGGCGATGCGAGTCGAGGATCTGTTTGAGGAAACGCCGCGGTTCATCAGATCGGCGCAGATGACGAATGCAAGCGTGCATCCTCTAGGGGACGACCCCCCCACCCCACCATGACCCTCACCCCCTTCATTACCCGCTGGCGAAGCTCCGCCGCGGCCGAGCGCGCCAACTACCAGCTCTTCTTGTCCGAGCTGTGCGATGCGCTGGACGTGCCGCGGCCTGACCCCACCGTGGCCGACGAGGCCGACAACGCCTACGTCTTCGAGAAAGCCGTGCCCCTGCCCAGCGGCTCCGTGGGCCGCATCGACCTCTACCGCCGCGGCTGTTTCGTGCTGGAGGCCAAACAGGGCAGCGAGCTGCACCAGCCCGCGCCGGCCCTCTCCCGCCAGGCCGAGCAGCAAGGGCGCCGGCGC
>JBAQCH010000250.1:0-2883 GCA_049294015.1 Anaerolineae bacterium | reverse complement strand
GGGGAACAGCGGATGGGGAACAGCGGATGGGGAACAGCGGATGGGGAACAGCGGATGGGGAACAGCGGATGGGGAACAGCGGATGGGGAACAGCGGATGGGGAACAACGGATGGGGGTACAGAGGATATCCAGCTAGCGGCCTGCCATCCGTTGTTCTTCATCCGCTGTGGTATTGCGATCCTTCACCACACCCGGCACACCAACCCCTTCAGATACTCCCCCTCCGGAAAGCTCAACAGCAGCGGGTGATCCGATCCCTGGCCAAGGCGCTCGATCGCCTGCACGGCGCGGCCGGCGTCTACCGACGCGCCGAAGAGGATCTTCTGGAACAGGTCGGCGCTGACGAGGCCGGAGCAGGAGAAGGCGGCCAGCACGCCGCCGGGTTGCAGCAGGTGCATGGCCAGCAGGTTGATGTCCTTGTAGGCCCGCGCGGCCCGGTCGACCTGCTGCTGGCTGTGGGCGAACTTGGGTGGGTCGAGGATGACCACGTCGAAGCGTTCGCCGGCCGCACGCCAGTCGCGCAGCACCTGGAACACGTCGCCGGCCACGCCCTCGGCCTGTGAGTCGGGGTCGAAGCCGTTGAGGGCCAGGTTGCGCTCGGCCAGCTCCAGCGCCTCGACCGACGAGTCCAGGTTGACGACGTGCTGCGCGCCTGCGGCCAGGGCATAGACAGCAAAGCCGCCGCTGTAGCTGAAGGCGTTGAGCACGCGGCCGCCCTGGCAATAGGCGGCCGTGCGCCGCCGGTTCTCGCGCTGGTCCAGGTAGAAGCCGGTCTTCTGGCCGTCCAGCAGGTCCACCAGGAAGCGCTGGCCGTGCTCCACAATCTCGACCGGCCCGGACGGCGGCTGGCCGTGCAGCAGTCCCACCAGCGGCCGCAGCCCTTCTTTCTCCCGCACGTCCACGTCGGAGCGCTCGACGACGCCGGCCGGCTGGCACAGCTCGACCAGCAAGCGCGTCAGCAGCGGCTTGACCCGCTCGATGCCCAGGGTCAGCGACTGCGCGACCAGCCAGTCGCCGTAGCGGTCTACGACCAGACCGGGCAGGCGGTCGCTTTCGGCGTGGATCAGGCGGTAGGCGTTGGTGTGCTCAGCGGCGGCCAGCGCGGCGCGGCCGGCGATGGCCTGCTGCAAGCGGCTGCGCCAGAAGCCTTCGTCGATAGTCTCGTGCGCGTCCCAGGTCAGCAGGCGCACCTGAATCTGTGAGCGGCGGTTGAGGTAGCCGCGCGCCAGCCATTGGCCGATGGCGCTGTGGACGTCCACCACGTCGCCGTCGTGCGCGTCACGATCGATATGTTGGATTGCGCCGGAAAAAAGCCACGGATGGCGGTTGCGGACCGATTTTTCACGGCCTGGTTTGAGGGTGATGGTGGGCATAAGCAGGTATCAGGTGTCAGGGTGTCATGTGTCAGGTGTTGGCGGGAAGGTCGGCATCTAGGAGCGGTTGTTCGAGCCCGTAGGCATCCAGTTGCAGGATGCCGCGGTTGTCGCCTTCACCAATAGTAAGTCGCATCGTTTGTTGCGCGTAGCGGAAGGGGCGGACTACGCCGTCAGGCCCGGCCAGCGCGCCCCAGATCTCGGCCTGATCGCGGCCGGCGATGCGGATTTTCTGTTGGTGGTGGATGGCCCAATGGGTGAAGGGTTTCATGGTCGTTGGAGGGTACCACAGCGGATGAAGAACAGCGAATGGAGGCGGGGAGGGTCTTTTCCCCTCCTGTATCTGAGCTTGTCTGATGGTCCTTGTCAGTCTGTACTATGCAGCCTGATGTGCAGGACGCGTTGCGTGGCTGGCGTGATCCGCACCCGTTCATCCACGCGCAGGCAGCAGATCCAGGCGATGTCATCGCTGGTGGTGACGAGTAGGGGCCATTGATCGCGCGCGGGAGCCGGGATCTTGACGTTGGTAAAGAGTTCAGCTAACAGCTTGCTGCGGCCGGCCATGCCCAGGGGCTGGAAGCGGTCGCCCGCCCGCCGGGTTCGTAGGGCCGGCGTGGGGCCGAGCACATCGGCGTCCAGCCAGGCCTGCCAGGGATCGGTGTTGGCCTGCCAGCCGGGCGGCAGGTCGGCTGGCGCCAGCAGCGCGGTCGTTATTTGCCAGCCGGACAGGCTAATGGTCCCCGGCACAGCCAGCGGCAGCCATTCCACGGCCAACAGCGGCAGATCGTTCATCGGCAGCTCGACGCCTTCGTCGCCCACGGCGAAGCGGTCATAGCCCAGCACCAGCTCCAGCCCGGCCGGCAGGGTCATACGGTCGCCGGCGCGGCCCTCGTGCAGCAGCCAGAATGCGTGGTCCACGTGGGCGAAATTGACGTTGCGCAGGCTGGCCCGCAGCCGCTGGATCGCCTCGCGCAGCACGCTGCGCTGCAAGGCCGCGGGCAAACGCCGCCAGGCGTGGAGGTCCAACGCCAGCCATTGGGCGTCCTCCTGCACGACGACCTGCGGCCACGCAGTCAGCAGATCGCCGCGCAGCAGCTCGAAGTCGTCGGCCAGCACGGCCGCCGTGTTGCCCAGGATGCGGCGCATCTGCGGGTTGTAGCCTTCCAGCAGCGGCAGCAGCTCGTGGCGCAGGCGGTTGCGGAAGAAGGCCGTGTCCTCGTTGGAGCGATCGAAGCGTGGCTGCAGTTCATGTTGCGCGCAATAGGCCAGAATGGCGGCCCGCGATACGGCCAGCAGCGGCCGGATCAGGCGCAAATTGACCATTGGCAATTGATAATCGAGAATTGATAATTCTTGAAGTGGGAACACGCTGCTCGGCTGCATCCCGCGCAGCCCGGCCAGCCCACTGCCGCGCACGAAGTGCATCAGCACGGTCTCGGCCTGGTCGTCGGCGTTGTGGCCCACGGCCACGACCTGCGCGCCAAGCTGGGTGGCCAGCCGGCCCAGGAA
>JBAQCH010000249.1:0-4312 GCA_049294015.1 Anaerolineae bacterium | reverse complement strand
GGTGTGGCCGACGGCAACCCGGCTATCCGCGTCGGCGGCGTGCTGGAGCTGCGCGGCGTCGGCCCGCTGTTCGAGGGCCAGTACTATATCACCATCGTGCGCCACACCTATGACCTGATCAACGGCTACCGCACCACCTTCCAGGTCGAGCGCCCCGGAGTTGGAGGCTAGATGGACTTTTTCGAGCAGGCCCGCCACGCAGAAGAGCGCCACCGGCTGTACGGCGTCTACCCGGCCCTGGTGACCGACATCAACGACCCCGACGGGCAGGGCCGCGTCAAGGTCCGGCTGCCCTGGCTGCCGGACGACAGCGGCGGCTACAATGTCTGGGCCAGGATCGCCACGCTGATGGCCGGCCGGGACCGCGGGTCGTGGTTCATCCCCGACGTGGACGACGAGGTGTTGGTGGCCTTTGAGGCCGGCGACCCGCGGCGGCCCTACGTAGTCGGCGCCCTATGGAACGGCGTCGACACACCGCCCGAAAGCATGGACGGCGCCGGCAACAACTTCATCAAGTCGATCACCTCGCGCAAGCGCGTCAAGGTCACGCTGGACGACCAGGACGGCCAGGAGAAGCTGATCCTCGAAACGCCCGGCGGCCAGAAGATCACCCTGCAAGACGGCCCCGGCCAGGTCGAGATCCGCGATAGTAACGGCAACTCCATTACCCTCTCCGCCAGCGGCGTCAGCGTGGTGGCGGCCGCCAAGGTCACGGTGCAGGCCAGCACCGTCGAAGTCAGCGCCGGCATGGTCACCGTCAACGCCGGCATGTCCAAGTTCAGCGGCGTGGTGCAGTGCGATACGTTGATCAGCAACATGGTCGTCAGCGCAGCCTATTCGCCGGGCGCAGGCAATATTTGGTAATCGGTTATCGATAAACGGTAATCGGCCACGTGACACACCGACTACCGATCACCGATCACCGATCACCGATCACCAACACTATGTCCCAACACTACGAATGGCTCAAGCCCCACCCCCTCTGGCAAGACGACGGCGACGACTACCGCCAGCCGGCGTTCTTCCAGCCGCACCTGTTCCGCTACGACTCGGACGCGTTCGTAGAGGAGTTCATGGCCGCGGCGCAAGCGGGGAACGGCGCGCTGGCTGGCGCCGTGGCGCAGCCGGCCGCGGTGGGCCAGACGCTCAAGCTGTTTCAGCCAATCCACGGCAGCTTTTACCTGGTCAGTGGCTCGCTGTGCTGCGTGGAGCCGGGCTTCCCGCAGCGCGAGGTCAGGCTGGTCGATGGCGAGAGCACCTTCTTCGTGCTGCGCAAGCTGATCGGCGGCGTGGAGCACGGCTGGATAGCGGCTAACGGCCGGCCGGCTGGCTGGCAGGCCGCGGGCAGCAGCGGCCGCGACCTGTTGGAGCACGAGGAGCGCCTGCCGCTCTACCAGACAGCGCCGAAGGATGGCCGCACGCTGCTGTTCGGCTACATCCCCGTGTCCAGCAAGGAGACCTACAGTGTCGGCCCGGCGCGGCTGGCGCAGTTGACCGGCGCGCCGGTGGGTTCGTTGACCGATCCGCGCGGCGACGAGCTGCAATCCCGCTTCATCGACCAGGCCACGGCGCTGGTGGGCATGCCGACCAACCGCCAGATCGAGCCGCCGCCCGCGCCGACGACGCCGATCCGGCTGCACATGTCGGTGTTCGCCCTGCTGGACCTGTGGGAGCTGCTGGCCCGGCCCGACGTGCTGCCCGACGTGGCCGCAGCCCTGCGCGACAACCTGAACGCCAGCTTCAGCGGCGCCCAGGCTGCGCAGAAGACGGCGCTGATGAATTTCCTCAAGACCGCGCAGTGGACCCCGACCCGCACGCTGGCCAGCGCGCTGGGCGAGGTGGCCAAGCAGCAGAGCCAGCTCAACGAGAGCGAGGCCGACCCGTCGGCGCTGGGCTTCGGCAGCAGCTACCGCCTCAACGCCGTGCTGTTCGATGGCCCCACGCTGCGCAGCCGCTTCGAGGCCGCGTTGCCGGACGAGACCCGCCCGCCCATCGAGCTGCCTAAGATCGAGCCGGGCGGCGACGCGACCTACCTGATCCGCTGCGTCTACGAGCGGCCGCAGTGCGACCCTGTGCAGCGGGTGATCAGCCGACCCTCGCAGCCCTTCCGACTGGCGGCCTTTTTCGACCCCGACGCGCCGGCGCGCCAGGTCAAGATCCCGCTGCCCAGCAACGTCGGCCTGTCGGACATGCGCCGCTTCAAGAAGGGCGTCACGTTCATGATCTCCGAGCCGATGCAGCGCAAGATCGCCATGATCACCGGCAAGGAGAAGGAGCTGGTCAAAGAGGACCCCAGCCTGAACCCGGAAAGCTCCGGCGGCTTCGCCTTCATCTGCTCCTTTTCCATCGAGATCATCTTCATCGTGGCCTTCTTCCTGCTGCTGATGTTCGTCATCATCCTGAACTTCGTCTTCTGGTGGATCCTGTTCTTCCGCATCTGCCTGCCGGTGCCGAAGAAGTTGTTGGGGGGAGGGTAGTTTGGGAAAGGTAGATTGGTAAACTGGAAAATTGGTGATTGGTTGATTGGGCGCAGTTCCGGGTTACGAGTTACGCACTACGAGTTACGACATGGCAACACGCACGACGAACATCTTTGGACAAGGCCTCGGTTTTCCGCCGAGGGTCGGCGGCGACGGCCGGCTGTACTGGTCGGCCGGCGAGCAAAACGTGCGCGAGTCGATCCGCATCATCCTGCTGACTGAGCCGGGCGAACGGTTGATGCGCGAGACCTTCGGCTGCGGGCTGCGCCGCTTCCTGTTCGAGCCCAACACCGTGACCACCCGCCAGTTGATCAAGGAGCGCATCGCCGAGGCCATCGGCCGCTGGGAGCCACGCGTGGCCGTGCAGAGCGTGGCCGTCGAGGAGTCGCCGGCCGACGCGCGCCTGGTCGAGGTCGTGATCCACTACCGCTTGATCGCCACGCAGAGCGTCGAGCGGCTCAACCTGAGCCTGCAATTGGAGGGCTGAGCCATGCCGTTGCAACTGCCCGTCCTGGATGACCGCACCTACGAACAACTGCTGGAGGACGCCAAGCGGCGCATCCCCTCGCACACGCCGGAGTGGACCAACTTCGACGTGGAGAGCGACCCCGGCATCACCCTGGTGCAGTTGTTCGCCTTCCTGACCGACAACCTGCTCTATCGCGCCAACCGCATCCCGGAGCGCAACCGGCTCAAGTTTTTGCAACTCTTGGGCATCCCCTTGCAGCCGGCCAGCGCGGCCCAGGGCATCGTGGCCATCCGCAACGAGCGCGGCCCGGTGCAGGCGCTGACGCTGGCCGCTGGCGTGGCGGCGACGGCCGGCAACGTGCGCTTCCTGACCCGCAGCGGCCTCACCGTGCTGCCGGTCGAGGGCCAGGTCTACTACAAGCAGCCGGTGGATCCGGCCAGCCCGCGCCACGCTGAGCTGGCCCGCCAGTTCGACGCGGTGCGCCAGGCCCGGCTGGCCCAGGCCGCGGCCACCGGTAGCGCTGCGCCCGAGGTCGCGCTGCGCTTCTACGAGACCATGCCCCTCAAGGCGCCCACGGCCAGCCAGCCGAACCCGGTCTTCGACTTGACCGCCGACACGCTGGATGGCGCGGTCTACGTCGCCCTGCTGGCGCCCAAGAACGTGCCGCTGGACACGGCGCGCGAGGCCATTGCCCACAAGACGCTCTCCATCGGCGTCGTGCCCGCGCTGGCCGACGACGCGCCGCCGCTGTTGCCGCAAGTGCGCGGCGTCGAGCGCTTGCCCGTGCCCGCGCTGGTCTACGAGACGCCCAGCCTCAGCGCCTCCACAGTCAGCTACACGCGGCTGCGGGTGATCCAGGAGCCGGACGTGTTGTCCCAAGTCGGCATCGTGCAGTTGGAGCTGCCCGGCGCGGCCGGCCTGCGCACCTGGGAGTTCGGCGAGCCGCTGGACGAGGGCTCCGGCGACTATCCGCCCCGGCTGGAGGACGAGCAGATCAGGGCGCGGCTGCTGACCTGGCTGCGCATCCGGGTGGCTGCGCCGCCGACCACGGGCGTGGTCGCCCCGCCGGTGATCGCCCGGCTGACCTGGCTGGGCATCAACGCTGCGCCGGTGCGCCAGGCCGTCGCGGTCGCCAACGAGCTGCTGGGCAGCGGCAGCGGCGAGCCCGACCAGGCCGTCACCCTGGCCAACACCCCGGTCATCGTCGACTCGCTGCGGCTGGAGACGCAGAACGACGACGGGACCTGGCAGCGCTGGCGGCTGACCGACGATCTGCTGGCCGCGGACGAGGACGACCGGGTGTTTGCGCTGGACCCGGAGGCCGGCCTGATCAGCTTCGGCGACGGGCTGCGCGGCGCGCGGC
>JBAQCH010000248.1:0-14747 GCA_049294015.1 Anaerolineae bacterium | reverse complement strand
GGGCGGAGGTCTTGCGCGTGATCGGCCAGGGACAGGAGGCGCGCCGGCTGCTGGAACAGGCTGCCGCGGCCTGCCGCGCCCCGCTGCGCTTGGCTGTGCTGCGCCAGGTCTATTGCGCGCTCGATCGCGCGGGATGGGAGCAGGCTGCGCTGCAGCAGGTAACACTGGACGAGTTGGCCGAGCCGGCTGCGGGCGAGAGTCATGAATTGGCTGGCCTGACCTTGCTGGAACACGGCGAACGGCTTGCCGCCGCGCTACACGATGGGCAGCGGGCGATGGATCTACTGAACGCGGCCGAGGTGCTGCTGAAGTCGACGGCAGGGCTGTGGATGGCGCGCATCATTGCCCTGCGCGCCCGCGTTGCTGCGTTGAGTGGTGACTTCGGCAGCGCTGATCAACTGGCAGATCAGGCTGCCAAAGGGTTTTTAGCGGTGGATGACCCGGTGTCGGCCGAGGCGTTGCGCCAGACTCTGTACCCCACCAGCCCGCCAGACGGCGTAGCCTTTAGCGCCCCGCTAGTCGAGGGGGCCGATGGCTTGTCCCCGCGGCTCGACGTACGCCTGGCGCAAGAGGGCCGTATCTGGCGGGTGGAGCTGGCGCGCAGCAACGGCCGCGTTTGGGCAGGCGATGTTGCGCTGCAAGAGGACCTCGCAGCGTTGCTGGACTCCGGCACGCGCGAGGTGATCAGCCATCGCTTTGTCGAGGCTTTCGAGCGCGATTGGCAAACAGTGACGCTCGCCATGGGCCGCCACCTGTTCCCTCCCGATGCCCGCGCGCTGCTGGACGCCAGCGATCAACCGTTGGACATCCGGCTGGACGTCAAATCACCGCTCCTGCAATGGCTGCCTTGGGAACTGCTGCGCCTGGACGAGGACAGCCTGCCTCTGGCCGTGCGCGCGGATATTGGCGCGTTCTATCGTCTGACCCGGCAAGGATGGCTGACAGGGCCGGGGGATACGCAAGCGGGCGGCGTGCTGATCGTGCGCATGACCCAGACCAATGATACCGTCGTGCTGCGCGGCTACGAGCAAACCTCCGGCGGCGCTCTGGCCAGACGGTATCGTCGGGCAGGCATCGCCTATCAGGAACTGGAACAGCCGGGCCTGGAGGAATTGCGCGCGACGCTGGTCAGGCTTCGTCCGGCGGTGGTCCATATGGAGTCCAACCTGGTGGAAAGCGGGGCGCAAGCGGCGTTGGTGTTCAGCGGCCGGCGCGACCTGGTTCTGGGCGACCGCGTCGCGCAGAGCCAGTACATTCCAAACGCTCCGCAGATCGTGACGGCAGGCGAGTTGGCCGCGCTGATGGCCGGGCTGGAGCCGTCGCCGCTGGTGTTGTTGGACGTGCCAGCCCCACCCGTCGCCAGCGAAAGCCTGCGCCAGTTGTTCCTGCGCAACGCCTTCGCCTCCGAATGGATCAACGCCAACGCCGCGCCGCCTGCGGCCATTCTGGGCACAGGACTGGGTGGGCGGGAGATGCAGGATCAAGTCATTGACCTGTTGCTCGAATTGCTGCGGACTGCGCGTCCCGTCGGCGCCATAGCGCGCCAACTCCAGGAGCGAGCCGCGCTGCGCCTGGCCAAAGCGCCGGCCGTGGATGGCAGGAGTGGCTTTGCGCGCAGCGTCTCTGCCCAGCAATCGCTGATATGCTTTGCAGCGACGGCCTTGTTCACCGACCGCCCCGAACAGGTCTTTCCCTTGCAGGAGGCCTACAAATGAACCTGACGCAGCAACGAGCGGCTGAGCTGCGCGATCTGAAGCGGGCCTTGCAACTGGAAATGGCTGACTGGCATCGGCGCACGCAAGAAATCGACAAACTCAAGAAACACCTCAGCCAGATGGTGGCGATCAAGGCCAAGCTTGACGGTTTTCTCAGCCAGGTTGCTCAGCCCGATGAGACGGCAGCCGAGCCATTCAAGGAGTTCGAACGCATCAATCGCAGCCTGATCGGCGCGCATCGGGTCTGGGCCTATTTTCGCAGCAGGCTGGCGCTGCGCGAGGTAGAGTGGCTGGCCAGCGACCTGCGCTGCGCCGATGAGCTGGCATGGGAGTGTTATCGGCCGGCGCGCGACAAGGCGGAGGCGGCTGGCAGCATTCCGGCCGGCGGTCTGAAAGAGCCGCCTCTGGTCTTCTTCAGCAACGACGCCTCCCCCTTCGCCCAAGCGCGCCACAGCGTCTTCGAGCCGGAGAAGATCAACGAACAGGGCGACGTCGGCAAGCTGGGTGCGGCCTTGCTGTTGCTGCCGTTTCCGGTCATCGGCATTCCCTGGTTTCAGGCGCACCATCTGCCTATGGCCGTGGTGGTGGCGCATGAGGTAGGGCACGCGGTGGAGCACGACTTTCGCCTGGACCAGCCCCTGGCCGACGCCTTCACCGCGTTGGGCGTCGATGACGAGCGCAAGGCGGCCTGGTCCTCCTGGCGTCACGAGCTCTTTGCCGACGCCTACGGCGTGCTGTGTGCCGGTCCGGCGTTCGTCCTGGCCCTGTTGCACTTCCTGGCTGGCGACCCGGCCAGCATTCAAGGGGAGCGCATCGCAGGCCCGTCCTGGGGGCGCTATCCCAATCGCTTTCTGCGCATGCTGGTGAACTTCCAACTGCTCGACCATCTGGGCATCGCCGACGCGGCCTTGCCGGCGGCCTGGCAGGCTATCTACCAATCTCACCCGATGAAAGATTTCGATGCGGACGTTCCCGCGGTGGTCGCAGCTCTCTTGGACACGCCATTGCCGTCTTTTGGCAACGTCGCCGTGAAGGAAGTGGTGTCGTTCAACGCGGCCGACGTCGCGCGCACGCAGGTGTTGGCCGATGTTGTCCTGCGCGGCAGCACGCTGCCGCCGGGCGAGCGTTTTCGCAAGCTCTACGCCGCCGCCGCCACAGCCTATTACAGCAACCCGACAAAATACGCCGAAAAAAACGGCCACAGCGCGCTGGTGAAGCGAATGCTGGCCTCCATTCCGCCAGGGGTTCGCAGCGCCGGCGCAACCTTCACCCCGGCTCGAGCCAGCGAGATTCAGACGATCTACAGCCAGACCGGCCAGGAGCTGCTCGATCTCTTCGCCGATTGACCTCATGTCCATTTTGTGCGCCCGGACAGGCGGACCAGCGCCGCTGCCAGCCAGCCAATTAAGTAACACAAGCTTCTGGAGGACACCACCATGCCACAACCCCGCAGCGCCAGCGAGATATTCGAGGAACTCAAGCAAACCAAGCACAAGATCACGATCGACGCGCTGGACTACTACCTGGTGGAAGGCGACTTGCGCCTGGACGAAAACCAACTGCTCCTGTATGCCTTCGAATTAGCCGAACAAGAGCAGCGCAAAGCCGGCGGCGCCAGCGGCGAGCAGCGCGAGCCTCTGGTCGGCATCGTTGACGACGAAGGTCGCATCGTACGCTGGAAAAAGGGTCTGGTGCTGACCTACAACGTGCTCAGGAGCAGCTTCGCCAGCGACGCCCAGTACCAGACCGTGGTGCAGGCCATGAGGGTGGCCACAGCCGACTGGGAAGCCGCTTGCGGCGTCAACTTCAAGCACCTTGGCGAGCTCGACGGCGGGGTCGCGCCAGGCAGCCAGGCGCCGCTCTTTCGCGTCCGCCAGTTCAACGCCGGCGGACGGTTCATCGCCATGGCCTTCTTCCCTGACGAGCCCCTGGACCGCAGGGAGGTGATCATCGATCCGTCCTTTTTCGCACCCACACTGCGGTTCGATCGGGCCGGCGTTTTGCGCCACGAGTTGGGCCATGTGCTGGGCTTCCGGCACGAGCATATTCTTTCCGAAGCGCCGGCTATCTGTCCTGACGAGGCGCTGGGCAACATCATCCAGCTTTCGGACTACGACCCCCGCTCGGTGATGCACTATTTCTGCGGCGGCGCCGACTTCGGCACGCGCGACCTGAAGATTACCGACGTGGACCGAACGGCGGCCCGCAAGGTGTATGGGCCGCCGGACAGCGAGGTTCACTATTGCGCGTGACAACTGCAAGGCAGGAAACCGCCGTCGAAAGGAGTGCCATGAAGACCCGTTCCCGTCCTACCCACAATCTTCACCGGGCCCTAGTTGCACTGGTGTTAGCGTTTCTGCTGCTGGCGTCGATAGCTGCGCCGGTGATGGCCCTGGAGCCCGGCGCCCCACCCCCTGAGGACGCGGCAGAAGGCGCGCCGACACTGGCGCCAAACCCCAGCAGTCTGTCGTTCGCTGGACGCATCGGCGATGCGCTGGGTCGCACGTTGACGCTCAAGGCCGTCGGCGGCGCGGTCAACAACGTGCGTATCAGCGCCGGCGACCTGCTGGACCCGGCAAGCCAGCGGGCAATTCTGGCCAGCCAGGTCACTGTCAGCCCCAGCGAGGTGACGACCGTTGACGACACGGCGACCATCGCGGTGACGCTGGCCATCTCTGACGCGCTGAGCGGCGTCTACAGCGGCGCGCTCTCAATCTGGTACGACGAGCTGCCGGACCCTACCACGCCGCTCACTGTCGCCATGCAAATCACGCTCAGCGGCGTGCCCAACGTGTCCGTCGATGCCAGCTCGGCCAACCAAACCCTGTTTGCCGAGACCACTGACCTTCCCTACATCGGCGCGGCCAGCGACCAGCCGCGGCCGCTCAGGTTGCCCTGGTCTGACGTGGCCTTGCAGCTCGATCGTCCGCTGCGCGTTCCGTTGCTTGACATCACCTTGCATCAGGACTTGCCAGTGCTGGGGCAATTGCCCATCGCGCTGATCGAAGGCAGCGGCGACAGCGCGCGCGTCACGAGTGTAGAGGTGCTGCCTGTACACAACAGTGCCAACGGGGTGACCTTACCCAGCGGCATCGTGCGCGTCCAACAGCCGCCGTCCGCCGACCAGCCTCTGATCATCCCCGGCCATGGAGCGGGCACGCTGGATTTGATCCTGCGCGGGCGCAACCTGCCAGCCGGCGCCTATACCGGCAGCCTGCGCATCGTGGTGGACAACCAGGCTCAAGCGGTCAGCGCCGCCTTCAATGTCAAGCTGAAGGACAACTGGATCTACGCTATGGCGGTGCTGGCAGCCAGTTTCGTGATCGGCGCGGCCGTCGCCTGGTTCAACGCGCGCGGCGGCGCGGCCCAGGCCAACATCCGGAAGATCAGGAAGCTCCAGCGCCAACTTGACCCGGAGCACAACGCGCTGGAAAACCATCTCCAGAAGGCTGAACTATCCAGAGCCAGCAACATCCTGGTCAGGGCAATGAACGCGCTGCGCGACGAGAGAGAACAGAGCGTGATCGATGCACGGTTGAAGGAGTTCGAAGATTATGTCAAAAGCGAAGTTGAGGAAATCGGCAAGACCCTGACTGCGCTGGCTGGCCTGAAGCAGGAGATCGTCGACAGCAGCAAGACCGCTGAAGAGAAGATCAGCCTGGAGGCGCAGCGCGGCCAGCTCTTGGTCAAGGTCGAGCGCGGCGCGCTCGACTCGCGGGCTGCCGCCGAAGCCGAGGTGCAGGCTATTCGTGACGCCCTGCTGCCGGCGGCGCAAACAGGGTTCACCGATGGCGCACCGGCTGGCCCGGCCCGCAGCGCGTCCCAACAGGCCTTCGATCGCTACGAACTGAGAATCCAGCTTGGTAGCCTGGCGGTCAAGGGCCTGGTCTATCTGTTTGCGCTCTTAGTCGGCTGGAGCGCGCTGTACCTGACCAACCAGACCTTTGGCGCCAGCCCCACCGACTACCTGACGCTCTTCCTGTGGGGCGCCACGGTCAACGTCGTCGCCGGCCAGCAGATCAAACTGGAGGACATCTACAAGCACAAGGCCGTACAGCTAGGCGCGCAGGGGCAACCTGCCGACCCTGATCCTGGCGGCGGCAATGATTCCTGACGCCAGCCGCGCGCGTGCCGGTTAGAAGCAAATCGGATCGATAGGCGCTGGGCGCACAAACGCCGCACATCCAACGTGGGACTTGAAAATCCTGCACCGAAGGTCGGTGCAGGATTTTCCTAAATGGCTCCCTCGGCCCGCAGCCACGCCACCGCCCCCTCGATGGTATCCGCCAACGGCGTGACCGTCCAACCCAGCTCAGCGACCGCTTTGCGGTTGTCAGCGTAGATAAAGCGGCTGCCGAAGCGCAGCACGTCGCCGGCCAGGGGCAGCCGTCGCGGCGAGACGCGATTCGCGCCGTCCAGGGCCGCCGCCAACGGGCCGACCAGCGGACGGGGAATGGCGCCGGCCGGCGGCCGGACGCCCAACAGAGCGGCGATTCGGCGAGTCAAATCGAGCAAGGTGATGTCGTGGCCGGCCAGTAGATAGCGCTCGCCCGGCCGCCCTCGCTCCAACGCCAGCAGGTGCCCGCGCGCCACGTCCAGCGCATCGACCACGTTGATCCCGCCCGGCGGGACCAGCGGCAGCCGGCCAGCCTGCACCTCCAGGATCACACGGCTGTTATAGCGCGTGACATCGCGCGGGCCCAGAACGATCGATGGGTTGACAATGACTGCGTGCAAGCCCCGCTGCACCGCGCCCAGCACCACCTGCTCGGCCAAATGCTTGCTGTGGCCGTAGGGATAGACGGCCGGCGCCAGATTGAAGCGGTGGTTTTCGTCGACGGGCGTCTGGTCCTCGCCAAAGCCCAGCGCCGCCTGGGAGCTGGTGAAAACAAGGCGCGGCCGGGGCGCAGCAGCCGACAGCGCGGCCTCGACAACATGGCGCGTGCCATCGACATTGACGCGGTAGGTCAGCGTTGCGTCCTGGCTCCAGTAGTCGGCCACGACACCGGCCGCGTGAAAGACTGCGTCGCAGCCCTGCATCGCCTCAGCCAGCGATCGGGCGTCGGTCACGTCGCCCAGCGTCGCCTCGTAGCGCAGGCCGTCCAGCGCAGCGCGGGAGGAAGTGGGCCGCAACAGAACGCGCGCCTGCCAGCCGGCCTGGTTCAGCGCGGCCACGATGTTCGCGCCGACAAAGCCGCTGGCGCCAGTGACGAGAGCTTGCATGAGGGGGAAACTCTTGGGGTTATGAGGGAAACAGAAGGAATGGAGGGAAAAGAAAGGGGTAGACCGCGCAGGCGATCTACCCCTGGAGCGCACTGTCAGGGAGGGCTAGGTCAGGCGCTGCTCGGTCTTGGGATCGAACAGGTGCATGTTGTCCATGTTGATCACCAGATCCAGGTCCTCACCCACATGGGCCCGGGTGCGCGGGTCGAGACGGGCGACGAAACTCTTCTTGCCGGTCAGCAGATAGGCGTAGATCTCGCTGCCCATCATTTCGGTCACGTCCACCTTGGAACTCATATACGCTGGGGCAATGCCGGGCGCAATGAACTCACGCGAATGGACGTCCTCGGGCCGGATGCCGAAGACCACCTGCTTGCCCTTGTGCTTCTGGGCCAGCTCCAGGTTCTTGCCCGGCACTTCCAGCCGAAAGCTGCCGCCGTCCACCCAGACCTTGCCATCGGCCTCGACCAGGGTCGCATCGAAGAAGTTCATCGACGGGCTGCCGATGAAACCAGCGACAAAGACGTTGATCGGGTGATCATAGAGGTGGGAGGGCGTATCCACCTGGTTCAGGATGCCATCCTTCATCACGGCGATGCGGGTGGCCATGGTCATGGCCTCGACCTGGTCGTGGGTCACATAGATGAAGGTGGTGCCCAGCCGCTGCCACAGCTTGCTGATTTCGGCGCGGGTCTGGACGCGCAGCTTGGCGTCCAGGTTGGACAGCGGCTCGTCGAAGAGGAAGACCTTGGGGTTGCGCACGATCGCGCGGCCGACGGCCACGCGCTGGCGCTGACCGCCGGAGAGCGCCTTGGGCTTGCGGTCGAGGAACTGGCCGATGCCCAGCGTCTCGGCGGCTTCCTTGACGCGGCGATCGATCTCGTCCTTGGGCATCTTGCGCAGCTTGAGACCGAAGGCCATGTTGTCGTAGACCGACATGTGCGGGTAGAGCGCGTAGCTCTGGAAGACCATCGCGATGTCGCGGTCCTTGGGGGGCACGTCGTTGACCACCCGGTCGCCGATCAGGATCTGGCCGTCGCTGATCTCTTCCAGGCCGGCCAGCAGGCGCAGGCTGGTGGACTTGCCGCAGCCTGACGGGCCGACGTAGACCATGAATTCCTTGTCCTGAATGTCCAGGTTGAAGTCGTTGACGGCGATGACATCGCCCCAACGCTTGTAGACGTTGCGATAGGTTACACTGGCCATGAGTGGCAGACTCCTTAGGGGAAGTTGGCACGCCCAGGAAAACAGAACTTTGCGGTCGGATGTTTGACAGACACCCGGGCATTAGCGCCGAAACCGCTTTTCCACAGCGTGCGTCCAGGTCATAGGGGGGCGGAATAGTGGGATGCTGGAGGAACCCAGCAATGGTTTTGCAGGCTGGAAGGCCACCGCAAATCAGTGGGGGGCGGTACCCGACGAGCGCTTCCGCCGATTGCTCGTACCGTCGCCAGACCTTAGGGGATGTCACCTCCTTGGGAGATCCACGGGACAGCGGCAACGCTGTCGTGACGGATGGCTGAGGACCAGCCAATGACGGCGAGATTATAGCACAGGGCTGATACCTTGGCAAACTGTTGTGAGCAATTTGTGCCAAATCGGCCAAACCAGTCCGGGCTGCGCTTCGTCAACCACGCGCACTGGGCCGGAAATGGAGCGCTGGTCACGTGGAACAATCAGCGGGGTTGGTCGGACGCAATCCAGCGGATTGCGCACCAAGCACCGACTGCCTGTGGACTGTTCCCTTTGCTAGCGGCCGGTGAGACCCAGGCTAATGGCCCTGGCCACAGCCGCCGAGCGAGTGTTGACGTCCAGCTTGGCAAAGATTCCCTTCATGTGGCGCTTGACCGTGTTCTCGGAGATCACCAGCGTTTCGGCGATTTCCTTGTTGGTCGCTCCTCGCTTCAGCAATGCCAGCACTTCCAGCTCGCGTGCGGTCAGGCTGCCGTCGTGTGAGCCTGGCAGGCGCACCGCCTCAGCCACGGCCCGGCGAAAGGCCGCACGGTCGAAGGCGCGCTTTTCCAGGAACGCCACGATGCCATGCTCCTCGTACGCTCTCTCCACGTGAGCGGGTAGCGCTGAGCCGCTGACGACGATGGCGGGAACGCTGGCTTTCTTAGTCGCGCCCAGCAGCCGCAGGCCGTCGGTGTTATCGTCCGGCGACATCGTGCTGGCCAGGGTTAGGTCTACGACTGCCAACGCATAGGCCGTGCGCCGCAGATAGCCCAGCCCCTCGCCATAGCTGCGACAGACATCGACGGCAAAGCCCAGCTCGCCAAGCAGCTCCGCCAGGATGCTGCGCCAGCCGGCGTCATCCTCGACCACCAGAGCGTGGCGCGTCGGGACGGTGAGCGCGCCGGCAGGCTGCGGGACGATACCGGTTTCATCAGGTGCAGCGATCGGCGCCAAGAAGGGGCCGCTTACCTCCGGAGTTGGCTGCGCTGCGGCCAGCGAACCGGGCGCGCTGGCTAACGCCTGGCGCAGCACACTGCGGAACTCGCTGCGGCGAAAGGTCTCCTTGCGCAGACAGGTGAACGCGCCATAGTGCGTCAAGGCGCTGACGGCGATCTCCACCGTGGCGTAGCCGCTGAGCAACAGGGGCGTGCAGCCCGGATCGTGGCGGCGTATGGCGTCCAGCACGCGCAGGCCGTCCTGGTTGCGATGGTCCTCCCGGCCTAACGACAGATCAACCACCGCCAGCCGGTGCGATGCAGCCCGCATGCTGGCCACAGCCGCGTCCAGGCTGTCGGCCACGTCCACGGCCATGCCATGGTCGGTCAATATCTCAGTCAGCAGTTGCTGCCACGAACGGTCATCCTCGACCAGCAACGCGCGGAGTTGGGTGTTCATCAGTTCACTGTGGCCTCTGCCACCGGCAGGCGCAGTGTGAACGTCGCGCCGTGCTGTCCGTCGCTATCCACCGTGACCGAGCCGCCAAAGCGCGCCATCAAGGTCTTAACCCACCACAGGCCGAAGCCCAGCTTGCCCGCATGCGCCTGCCGGCTGGAGTAGCTGAATTCAAAAATACGCTCGTGCAGCTCCGGCGCGATGCCAGGGCCGCTGTCGCTGACCTGCACCTCCACCCAAGCGCCGCTCGCTGCCCCGCACAGTGTGATCACTCCTGCGCCCTCCATGGCTGTGGCTGCGTTCTCCAGCAAGTTGGTAAAGACCAGGCTCAGCCGGCGCGGCCCAGCATACACTACGGGCAAACCGTCCAGGCCAACGGTCTCGATGCGCACCGTGGGCGGCAAATGGCTTTCGGCGATGGCCTCCTGTACGCAGTCGGCCAGGTGAACCGGCATCAGGTGGATCGGCCGCAGATGGAACAGGGTGTCGCGCATCACGGCCATGGCTTCAGCAGCGCTGCGCTCGATTTGCTCCAGGTTCGTGGCCAGGTAAGAATCGGCGGCCAAAGCAGCAGCGCACTTGTCCTGGATGCCCTCGACCCGCACCGGGATGGTGCCAACCTGGTTGTTGACCCGGTGCAGCAAGTTGGCAGCGATGTCGCCGACCGCGGCGAAGGTCTCGGCCACGGCGCGCTGCTCCTCAGACGCCCGCAGCGCCTCGCGGCGTGACGCCTCCTGCACAGCCAGGGCTGCATGGCGGGCCAACACCGCCAGCACCTTCTTGTCCCAGTCAGCCTCGGCAAAACGGCGCGCATCGCCCACCCGGCTGTAGACGCTGAACGCGCCCAAAGGCTGGCCCTGCTCGCCGGCCAGCAGAGGAACGATCAATGCGCCTGCCCAGCCCTGCTGCTTTGCCAGATCGCGTTGGGAGAAGTACGGCTCGCCAGTCAGATCATCGGTGGTGATCGGGCCGCGGCCCAGAATGGCCTGGCCGGTCAGGCTGGTGGCCAGCGGCAGTCGCTCGCCGCGGCGCACGGCGCTGTTGCTGGCGTGCAGCGTCAGGTGATCATGTTCCAGCACCCAAATCGACCCCACAGGCACGTTGAGCAGCTCACAGGCCATGGCCACCAGCCGATCGAACACCTGCTGCGGCGGCTGGGTTAGCAAGCGCTCGGCGATTTCCTGCAAGGCATCCAGCAGGCGCACCTCCTGAATGGCGATGACAGCCTGGGTGGCCAATGCCTGCAACAGCCGGCTGTCTTCCTCGCTGAACGCGCCCACAGCGGGGCTTTCCAGGTTGAGCACGCCCTCCAGCCGGCCGCTGGCGGCAATCAACGGCACGGCCAGCTCCGAGCGCATGGCCGCCTCGTGGTCCAGCGGATAGTAGACCCGCGCCCAGGGATCGGCGCGCAGGTCGTGGATCAGCAGCGGCCGGCGCAGCTTGGCAGCCCAGCCCATGATGCTGGTGGTGTTGATGGGCAGCGCCTCCACAGCCGGCCGGCCCAAGTCGCCTGCCACAGCAGCCGTCACCAGCTTGCTACTGCTGGGGTCCACCAGGCGAAAAATGCCGTAGTGGGCGCCTGTTACCTCGAGCGCCATCTGCAAGATCGCCTCCAGCGTGTCTGGCAGGCGCAGGCGAGAGGAGATCAACAGGTCGGCGCGGCGTAGGCGGGCCAGCTCATCGGCTGTGCGGGCCAGGTCGGCCTGGACGCGCTCGATCTGGCGAGCCTGGAAAATGGCCATGGCCGCCTGGTTGACGAAATTCTCCAGCATCAGCAGCTCCAGCGGGCTGAAGCGGCGCTCTTCGGGCAGGTAGACGTAGAGGATGCCCAGCGGCTCGTCGGCCACCACCAGCGGGAAGCAAGCTGCGGCCTGTGCGCCCGCCAGCGCCTGCACTGGGTGAATGGCAGGGTCAGATTCCTCGTAGGACAGCACGCTGCGGCGCTGGTCGATAGCGCGGCGGCCCAGGCCGTCGGGCCGCGGCCCGTCGCCGGGCACTGGCATGGCCAGCGGGCCAGCCGTGACGCGCGAGGCCAGATCGAACCCGCCCGCGGCCTGATCGTAGGCATAGATCACCGCCGACGCATCAGGCGTGACCTGGATCGCGCTCTCGACGATCAAGCGCAAGGTCGAGGCGCTGTCGGTCTCCTGGCCGGAGCCGATGCGGTTGACAGTGCGGCCGATACGGTTCAGGCTGGCCAGGGCGTCCAACAGGCGCGGGCTGGGATCGAGTGGGAGTTGCATAGTGGCAGGTGGCAGGCGGCAAGTAACGTAGGTCCGGCTACCAGCCGGACGGTCTTTTCAACACCGTCATTATAGCGCGCCTGGCGCAAATTGCTAAGCAACAGCCAGGCGGCAGCGCGGCAAAGCACTCAAGCGAGATTTGACAATGGGCAGGTCGATGGATAAAATTTAGCCTAAGATAAAATATGAGTTAGCAAATGATAAATTCTGACATCTCCATCGCTCATCAAGATTACCTGAAAGCCATCTACATGCTGCTCAGCCGCGGCCAGGAGGCGTCCAACTCGGCCATCGCCCAAGCGATGGGTGTGGCGCCGGCCTCAGCCACCAACATGGTCAAGCGGCTGGCTGAAGCCGGCCTGATCGAGCACGCGCCCTACCGCGGCGTGCGATTCACGCCGGCCGGCCAGCAGGTGGCCCTGGAGATGGTGCGCCACCACCGGCTGATCGAGCTTTTCCTGCACGACATCCTGGACATGCCCTGGGACCAGGTGCATGTCGAGGCCGAGCGGCTGGAGCACGCCATCAGTGAGGAGGTCGAAGAGGCCATGGCCCGCAAGCTGGGCTACCCAACCTTCGACCCGCACGGCGACCCGATCCCCGACCGCGATGGCCGGCTAGCCGAGGCCAGCGCGGGACGCTCGCTGGCCGAGTTGGAGCCAGGCTGTGCGGCCCGGCTGGCGCGGGTGTATGCCCAAGACGCCGATCGCCTGCGCTATCTGGGCGAGCTGGGCCTGTACCCCGGCGCAAAGGTGGCTGTGCTGGAGCGTTCCCCTTTCCAGGGTCCGCTGCTGATCGCCGTCGACGGCCAGCAGCGTATGCTAGCCTTCGATCTCGCCGTGGAGTTATTGGTAGAGGTCTGTGACTGAGAGGACGCTATGGTTGATCCATTGATTGCACTGACACTTGGTGTGCTGCTGTTGGCAGCCGTGCTGATCATCGTCTGGCCCAAGCGCGGCTTGCTGGCCCGTTGGCAAGAGGCTGGCCGCGTCAATCAGCGAGTGCGCACCGAGGACGCGCTGAAACACATCCACAAGTGCGAGATGCACGGCCGCCGGCCCACGTTGGAGAGCCTGGCTGGCGCCTTGCAGCTTTCGACCGACGCCGCCGCAGAGCTGCTGAGCCGTATGCAGGGCCAAGGGCTGGTGCAGCCAACCGGCGGCGACTATGCCCTGACCCCCGAGGGGCGCGACGCAGCGCTGCACATCATCCGTGCGCACCGCCTCTGGGAGCGCTACCTGGCCGATCGAACCGGCTTCAGCGAACAGGACTGGCACGGCCAGGCCGAGCGGCTGGAACACAACCTGCAGCCGGAGCAGGTCGAGGCGCTGGCGGCCCAACTAGGCAACCCAACCCATGACCCCCACGGCGATCCCATCCCCGACGCCGCGGGCAACTTCGTCTACCACGGCGGCCGCCCGCTGTCGGCCTTGCCCCTGGATACCCCCGCCCGTATTGTGCATATCGAGGACGAGCCAGAGACGGTCTACGCCCAACTGGTGGCCGAGGGGCTGTATCCGGGCATGGACGTGCGCCTGCTGGAGGTCTCGCCGACGCGGGTGCGCTTCTGGGCCAACGGCGACGAGCACCTGCTGGCCCCATTGATGGCGGCCAACGTGTCGGTGGCGCCGGTAGAGATGGCAGGTTCTGACCTGAGCCGCTCGGCCCCAGTGGAGGCGGGCGAGACGTTGGCGCTGTTGCGGCCCGGCCAGCAGGGTCAGGTGGTGGGCCTCTCGCCGCGCTGCCGGGGAGCGGAGCGCCGCCGCATGATGGACCTGGGTATCTTGCCCGGCGCGGTGATCGCGGCTGAGCTGGTCAGCCCCAGCGGCGACCCGACGGCCTACCGCATCCGCGGCGCGATGATTGCCCTGCGCCGCGAGCAGGCCCAACTGATCAATATCCAGCGTATGACGGAGGCGACTGTATGAACAAGCGATTTAGCCGCAAGCATGGCGCAGACAATGGGCAGCCTGATCCGGTTCCCACCCAACCACAAGACACCATCGCCCTGCTGGAAGACGATGATCCATCCTTTACGCTCACCATCCAGCCGCCGCCGGCCGGCCACGGCGCCGACGGCTGCACCACCTGCCCCTCGCACAACGCAGCCCATTTGCAGCGCCTGGGCATCGACATGGCCAGTTGGGATTACGTGGTGGCGTTGGCCGGCAACCCCAACGTGGGCAAGAGCACCGTCTTCAACGCGCTGACCGGGCTGCGTCAGCACACCGGCAACTGGCCCGGCAAAACCGTCACCCGCGCCGAGGGCGGCTTTGAATATGGCGGCAGTCGCTACAAGCTGGTGGACTTGCCCGGCACCTATTCCCTGCTGGCCACCAGCCTGGACGAGGAGGTGGCGCGCGATTTCATCCTCTTCGGCCAGCCCGACGTGACCATCGTGGTGGCGGACGCCACCCGGCTGGAGCGCAACCTGAACCTGGTGTTGCAGGTGCTGGAGATCACCGACCGGGTCGTCGTCTGTCTGAACCTGATGGACGAGGCGCGGCGGCACGGGCTGCTGGTGGACGAGCGCCGGCTGGCGCGCGATCTGGGCGTGCCGGTCGTACCCACCGAGGCCCGCCAGCGCAAGGGGTTGAGCGAGCTGTTGCAGGCCGTGGACGAAGTAGCCACGGGCCGCACCGTCACCAGGCCGCACCGCATCAAGAGCGAGCCGCCGGCGCTGAAGCGGGCCGTCAGCCAGTTGGCCGCGCAGTTGGAG
>JBAQCH010000247.1:0-19454 GCA_049294015.1 Anaerolineae bacterium | reverse complement strand
CCTGCGACCCCTACGGCCACGGCACGCACGTGACCGGCACGATCACTGGCGATGACGGCGCGGGCAACCAGATCGGCGTGGCGCCGGGCGCGGCCTGGATCGGCTGCCGCAACATGGACGACCAGGGCCGCGGCACCCCCAGCACCTACACGGCGTGCTTCGAGTTCTTCCTGGCCCCCTGGCCGCCTGGCGGCGACCCGCAACTGGACGGCGACCCGACGTTGGGTGCGCAGATCGTCAACAACTCGTGGAACTGCCCGCCCAGCGAGGGCTGCGGCCACTTCACCTTGCAGCCGGTGGTGGAGGCCGTGCGTGCGGCCGGGGTGATGGTGGTGGCCTCGGCCGGCAACAACGGCTCGGCGTGCAGCAGCGCGCTCTACCCCATCGGCACCTACGACGCCAGCTACAGCGTCGGCGCAGTCGATGCCAACGGCGTCATCGCCCCCTTCAGCAGCCGCGGGCCCGTCACCTTCAACGGCACGGGCATCTCCAAGCCGGACATCAGCGCGCCGGGCGTGGCCGTGCGCTCAGCCTCGCCACCCAACGGCTACCGGCTTCTGTCAGGCACCTCCATGGCCGCGCCGCACGTGGCCGGCGTGTTCGCCCTGCTCTGGTCGGCCTACCCCTCGTTGATCGGCCAGGTCGACGCCAGCGAGGCGCTGCTCAACGCCTCGGCCACGCGCGTCGGGGACCTGCGCTGCGGCCCGGCCGGCTCGCCCGACTACAACCACACCTACGGCTGGGGCCACATGGACGCGCTGGCAGCCGTGCAAGCCGCGCTCAGCCCGCCGCGGCTGTATTTGCCGGTGGTCACGCGGGGCCATTAGCCCGCCGTGATCTTGGTGAACCAATCCGCCGGATTGCGGTACGGTGCGCAATCCGGCGGATTGCGTTACCGGTTCACCTGTGGCTCAAACGTAGCGATAACCGCTTCGGCTCGCGATCGGCAGTCGGCGACGATCTGGTCTGATTCGGTGTAGGCGAGGTAGAGGTCAAAACGGTAGCTTCGATCGCCGTCCAGCCTCGTCTCGTAGACAATAATCCCGCCATTTACCGGGTCCGGAAGGACACGCACCTCCCAGACGTAGCCGCCCAGCTCGATTTCTTCCGAGACAGGGGCGCTGGCGCTGCGATCCAGCGCCGGCGCCAGCCAGAGCGAACAGCCGTTACCGTAGCCAGGCTCGATCAGCACATCGTAGGTGGCAAGGTTCCAGGCGTCGGCCGCGTAACGCACCTGGAACGGCGTCGCGGCCTGCGGCGCGCCGGACAGCGCCAGCGTCACATATCCCGACGCATCGACCACGGGCAGGGGGGTGGGGTGGGGCGTTTTAGCCGGCCGGAACGTTGCCAGCACAGCCTCCGCGTCAGCCTGGCAGGCCCGGCGAACATCGTCAGCCGCATGCAATGGAAAGCGCAAATCGAAGAAAGTGGAAGTGCCCTCCCAGCCCTCCACACCTGTCATGTAGATCCAAATATCAAGGGTATCGGTTTCTACTTCATAGACGGCCCAGTCCTGATTGCCTAGCCTGGTCGAATGGCTAAAATCATACTGACGCGGGCCTTCTCGTAGTCCCAGGATACAACCTGCAATTGAATGATGCACCAGCCTGAATACTGGTTGTCCATAACCGGAATCCGGGGAAGGTTCTATGGTCCAGATGGCATCTGGATAGGTCAGCCAGAACCATTGAGAGACGTTGTAGATGTTTTCACCCAGATAGGAAGAGTTGCCCGAAGGCTCTGGTGTAGGAGCGATGGCTGTGGGTTTACCCATTGTGGCCGCCGACGCAGGCGGCACGGTGGTTACTGTAATGGGTGCGTCTGGCGCAGGCGGGGTAGTGGCTGTGAATGTAGCCGTTGTGGCCGTCAGTATCGGCGCGGCCGGAGTTGGCGCCAGCGCAGTCGGCGTCGCTTCCGGGCGTGGAGAAACTGGCAAGGTCGTTACAGGAGAAGGCAGTTTCTCGGCGCTGCAAGCCATGAGTGTGAGAGCGGATGCCAAGGCAACGAGGATCAAAGTGAAGATACGCATAGCTGAGTCGCACTCGACTTTCTGTGGGCCATTCTGCGATGGACTTCATTCAGGGGAGCAAGCATACCGAGTTACGGATCGACAATCGGTTGGAACGTGGCGAAGACCTTTTCCGCTCTGGACAGGCAGCCGGCGACGAAATCGTCGGGCATGCCAACGGCATAGTTGACTTGGAAGCGATACATACGATCGTTATCCAGCTCGGTCTCGTAGATGATTACTCCCTCATCCGGAAGGCGACGCAGTCCCCATACGTAATCAGTCAGTTCGACCTCATCGCTGATGGGAGCGCTGTCGCTACGGTCTCGTGTCGGCGCTAGCCAAAGTGAGCAGGCTGGGCCCCTGGAATCGACCAGGATATGATAGTCAACTAAAGTCCACCGATTGGCGGCGTACCGCATCTCAAAGGGCGTCGCGGCCAGACGCGCATCCAACACGACCAGCGGGACGAAACCAAGTGGATCGGGCGTAGGTAGTAAGGTTGGCGTCTTAATCGGCCTGGGTGACGCAGCCGAGGCGTCAGGGGTGGATGGTAGCACATCGCTGTCCGGTCGGGCAATAGCAAGAGTGGCCAGCACGGTCTCGGCTCTGGCAATGCATGACTGGCGCTGTTGTTTACGATCAGCCTGAGGGAGGTGCAATGAAAACAGGTAATTGAAGCCCTCCTCCAACGTCATGTAGACCAATCGATCAGGAGTGAAAACATCGACATCCCAAGTGCGGCCGGCGAGGTTGGTGGTCGCAAGGTGCTCGTATTGGCGTGCGCCTTCCTGGAGAAACAGAACGCAGCTCGGCAACTGCCGATGAACCAATTGGTATGCCAGACTCTCCGGAGCGCCACTCATCATCAGGTACGGTTCGATGGACCATTCGTCGGGATCGAACAAAATCTGAAAATGGGGAGCATCCACATAACCGGATATCCCCTCGTACCGGGCCAATGATACCAGCGTGGCGACGGTCGTTGGGTGCGACGTGGCTCGATCTGCTGGGACCAGATCGATGCCTGCCGCGTCCAGCGCAGGTGCATCGGGTGCGGCAGTTGGCTTGCGCGTTGCATCGACCAGACCATCCTCTTGACATGCAGTCATTGTTAAACAGGAAGCTACAACCATAAGGGCGATCAGTAATCTCATTGCATCCTCTTGTTTCCTGATGTCGAGACATCAGTCGACGACACTGTAGTCTGGCAACTCAAGAAGCCCGCCAGTGATAACCTGTCGGGCTGGCATTAGTGACACCAACATAACTCGGCAATTTGGTGCATAAGCGAAGATGTCACGGATATGAAGTGCATCGCACTGCATTCGGCGCATAGTTCATGTCGGTAGTCAACAAGATTCTATTATACCGCATTCCGTCTTCGCGCATCCAAACGTCGATAACCTGAAGTCCTGCATCCAATTGCAGTAGTGGCGCCGTGCCCTGCATGCGAATACTTCTCCATACCCATGAAGTAGGATAGCCAGAAATGTCCGTTGCCAATGTCTGACTGTAGTTGTTGGATCCCATGTGGAGGGAGTCACCGTCTGGATTTACCCCATATCCGCACAGCCAAATGCGATAGGTTCCCGCTCTCGGCACTCTTGCGCGGTAGTAAACGCGTGGGGATTGTGGGTCGAACACGACTCCGTTGATTTTGACACCTGTTCCGTTATCTGGGACTGCGTTCAGGTAACATTCATTGATCCAACCATAGTTTCCCGTGGTTGGTCCATAGCAGAACCAGTAATCGCCGGCACGAGGCTGTACACGTCCTGTAAACGCTACAGCATCTATGATAATCGGAGCTGCATTCATTGACAGAATCTCGCCACACTTGTTGATGATTGATGGGTAGTTGAGATCTGGGCGAAAGCCAAGGAGAGCTGAGGCATCCACGGGTCTGCTCGCATTGTCATTGATATGGAAATGCAGATGGTATCCCACATTGCCACTGTTACCACTTTGTGCGATCAACTGCTGAAAACCAACGTTGGTGCCCACCGGTGTTTGAGCATGACTCTGTAGATGTGCATATCGATGTCGATACACTCTGCTTTCGTTGGCCATGTTTATCGTTGACTCGATAACGATAGTATGACCGTAAGAGGTTTTGTTATCCGGATTCGGGTCGGGCAGAGGATCGAAAAGCGAAGTAACGACTCGTCCTGACATCGAAGATCGCACGCTTGCATTAGCCACCCGTACGTCGAGTGCGAATTCTGCTGCGTTGACATGTTGGGAAGATCCACACAATACGTCAATAGAAGTTGTCGCTGCGATCGGGGTTTGCCAATCAGAAGGTAGAGCGCGCTGTGTACTGGAAACGTCAGTTTGGTCCGGAGATTCCTGCACCATAAGCGACGCTTGTTCTTGCTTCCGCAACTCCTCGAAATGATCCTTGCGGTCTTGATATAGTCGCTCTTGCTCCTGGAATTCAGGGGACAGCGTTGGTTCAGGCAACGCCTCGGTCGTTAACAGGAGGCTGACCGTTTTCGCGTCGAGACACTCAATGTCACATTCGCCTGGCAATGCTTGGTGTTCGAGAAAAAGAGCTTTGGCTTCATCAATTGATAGGCGGCTTTCGGTGGCGCCGTACAGTGAGCTTAAGTCCATTGGAGCATCAGGCGAGAATTGAAACGATGCAGCGATTCCGGACAAGATATCTGCTATCTTATTGGTATCTACATACGAGTTGAGGACATATACGATCTTGCCGTGAGCCAGATAAACAGTCTGATTGCCTGCGGTGTGTTCAGCGTTCTCAACTCGATTGACAACGTGCAACACTTGTGTGAGACTCGGTGTTTGACGAAGTGCGTCGCTTGTTATCTCGCTTGACCGTACGTTCCGCTCAAACTCCGGAGTCGTCACCTTGACCAACTCCATCATGCGGTTGTTCCAATCGGATAAATCTTGGCCCTCTGCTAACTCAAACCCTTGGACCGTGATTTCAATCCTACTAAGATCTATGGTACCTTCTTCTGGCGGAAACAGGTTGACAGTACCACCATCGTCCTGTACTCTCCACTCGTTAGGGTAGGCAAATGAGACGTGCAGCTGGGGCGAGGAGTAAGTATTCCATCCCTTTGACACTCGATCTGTCGTTTTAGGCGCAGGATTTGCCGTCTCCTGTGCCCGGCTCATCGTGGGTACGACCATGGCGCATGTTACGACCAACGCCATGCAAACTCCACTCAATCGCTTGTACATGATGCAACCTCCCAAGCTTGATGATTCACCGGACTCGCCGGTCTTGCTGTGACTCTATCACCTCCTCGGCATCCATGTCAATAGCCTGACTGGTCAATTTTGGCTAGTCGACTCGCCAGTTTTGGCCAGTCGCGCCTACAGCGATCTCTGGTTGTATTGCGCTGCGAATGCTGGCGCAGACGAGGGAGGCCGTTGCCGCGCCAGAAGCTGCGCTGATTTGCCAGACCATCCTGCCCTGCGTATACTGGTGCGCGCTGGGCAGAGATGACCCGGGTTTGGTCTGATCTACCGGCTGCCCCATTTGATGTCGCCCCTGCAGGATGATGCCAGAGATGAGGCGGAGCATGAACCGAACGGTCGAAACAGTGCAGGGAACCATCGGACGGAGGAAACGCCATGTACAAGTCATTTGGCCGAGTGGCTGCGGTATTGCGAGCGGAACGACGCGACGAGGACGGGCTGCCCTGGACGCAAGAACGGTTGGGCGAAGCCACGGGGCTGGGTGTTCACATCATCCAGAAGATCGAGCAAGGCAAGCGCGCGCCTGACCCAGATCTGGTGGCCCGGCTGGGCGTCGCCCTGCAGCTGACGCTCTGGGAGCGACGCGAGCTGGCTGTGCTGGCCTTGGGTGACCCGCCAACCCGGCCCCCGGCTGAGCCTGGCGCTGGGGAGCGAGAGAGGCGCCGGCAGCTCGATCTGCTGGCCAGCCTCAGCCTGCCGGCCTTTCTG
Organism: Anaerolineae bacterium; assembly: GCA_049294015.1. GTDB lineage: Bacteria > Chloroflexota > Anaerolineae > JAAEKA01 > JAAEKA01 > JAAEKA01. Next base: position 13,501 of record JBAQCH010000247.1, on the reverse strand, counting down.
TACGACGATTTCGGCGACCTGGTGGCCGCCAACACCAGGGCGACCTGGCTGGTCGGCCTGTCGCGGGAGACGCTGGAAGCCGATGCCAGTTGGCGGCACGCCCGCTTCCACACCATGCGCGTGGTCTGCGACCCGGTCTTGGGCTACGCCAGCCGGTCGGGTGCAGGCTGGAAACAAACCGCGCTGCGTCAGATACTGTTCTTCCGCCGCGTGTCTCTCAAGCGCCGTGCTGAGCCGGCCATGGCGGACCGCTTGCAGGAGTTGCGGCGCTTGCCGCAGTTCCGCCGTCTATGGGATGAAGCCATTCATGTCAGCGGTTGGCCGGAGCCCGGCTTGATCGAATACGCGCATGAGCACCCGGTCACTGGCCAGCCGCTGCGTTACCTGGGCGCGCCCACGGTGCAGCCCACGCCTTGGGGTGAGTTGGTTCTGGGCATGTTCGTCCCCCTGGAGGCTGCCACGGCCGCGGCCTTCGCCGATTTGGTGCGTGAGAACGAGGCGGTGAGGTTGGCGGACTGGTCGAAGCCGGTGGATTGAGACAAGAACTCGATAGAAGCCTGGTGGCTCACCTGGGTGTTAGGGAACTCGCTACCTTGAGCAATTCGTCCAAGCTCTCCGTTGAGCGCATTTCAAACCAGCGCTTACCATCAGTCCACTGAAGAATGCGCTGAAAAGACGCTCCGCCTAACCCGCCTGGACCGCCTGGATCGTAATACACCGCACGATGGCCGTTGATGTCGACAGACTGGAGTGATCGGTCGCTCTGAACGTAAACGTGTACGGGGGTTGAAGGTTGCGACTGGTAAATCGTCATGACGCCGCCAGGCCATTCGTAACGCAACTCGACACCGATGCCTTCGACAACACTGTGAACCTGGCTTACATTGACCAATTGTGCGTTCGCCGGCAGGTCAGTAGGCAGCCAAAGGTCAAACAGCAAAGTAGCTTGAATCGTTGCAAGATCTGAATCCAGATAGGTCACCTCGAATGCCTTAGTTGCTGGAGATCGTTCCGTAATTGGCTGATCAACCACGAACAGCTGGTTTAGAACGTCGTTCACATTCATTCGGGAGAATGCCCGTGGCGATGGTGCCAATTGTGGTGTGGGCGACAGAAGAACAAGCAGCAGGATTAAGCTTCCAATTGTTCTCGGAATCATGGTTACCTCCGTAATCGATTAACGAGCTAAGCCGAGGGTCGCTTGATCTGAGCTGCCGGGAGACCATCCGTGACAGCTCAACAGATGCAGCCGTGGTTTCTGTTGCGCCATTCAGAGTACCAACTGCCACACACCTGAGATGCATAACAGACGCGGCAATTCCGGTACTCTCGCGAGCAGACGCATCTAAAATCTGATATACAACCCAGAATGCCATAACAGCAAGTGCACCAACTGATGCCACAGCAACTAGAAAAATACCAGTCGGTGCATTCTGTCCAACTTTCAGGGGCTGTTGTTTGATCAGCAGGAAGGCTTGCGGAGTCACTTGATGCTGATGCCGTGGTCGCAACAATCAATGCGTCCACGGGTGTAGAGCGGTAGACCGTAGCGTCGTCTCTGAGGAAGAACTCATGGCGCTCTTCGCGCGCTTGAGATGGAGCCAACCTCACGCGTGTTATATCCAGCCCTGCTGCCATACTTTTGCCAATTGTGTAGTTAACTGCCACGAGCGCATGTTCCTCCAGGTCAACAGTAACAACGATGTGTGCCCCCTCTTTTTTGGGGTCTGGCCGCGTGTCAGACATTGCCAGCCCACCTAAGTGAGGCTTGTCTGAAGACCGAAGAAAATCGCTCTTTCCAGGTACAAACTCAAATCCCAATTTAGATAGTTCCTCTATCGCTTGGGAAAAGACAGACGATGCAGTGGCAATCTCAAGAGCTTTGTGAACGTCCTGCTCATCGCCTGCCGAAGAGGCCACAGAAGGGATGAGAGATGGAGCGAAACTCAATGGAATGCTTGTTACAACCGATGCCAAGGCTGTTGCACCGATTGCTCTGAGGAACGAGCGTCGAGTCATCCAGTTGGCGTCACTGGTGACAGATTCTGTCTTCATAGATCCTCCATTGCTCGAAACAGATCGATGACATTGAGGTGACCACCACCGACCATGGGTTCGATAGTCCTGGCAAGCATTAGAGAATTCCTGCCTCCTGCTACCACGAACAAAGCCATAGCTGGCAAGCCGTCCTGCCCATTGGCTGATTTGAGGTCAAAAACAAGATACGTGCGATCCTCCTCTTGCCACCACTCGACGGGCATCGGAGGCTTGGGACCGACGAATTGTGAGTGCAATAGGCGGTAGGCTGGCGATTTCCGAATGCATCGGAGTACTGAACCACTGATATCCTTGCAAGGTCTTTGATTGACATGTCTGAAAGCCGGACCGGCTTCAACGTTGTCGTTTCAACCGCCCATGCGACCATGTACTTCTTGCAGTAACGAGTAGCTATCTGAGCTCATTTTGGTAGCTGTCCGAGAGTCGTGTATGTGCATAATGGCAGGAACCGACAGATTTTTGAGGTCATCTCGAACGTCACGTCAACGCAATGGCTGTCCAGCTAGACGCGATCTTAGCTATATGCATTCGACTGTCATGGTATCAGAAATACGGTGGCGCTGTCAATAGCCAAACTCGCCGTTTTTGGCGAGTCGACTCGCCGTTTTTGGCGAGTCGTGCCCACGTCGATCTCTTGTCGTTTTGCGCTGTGAGCTCTGGCGCGCGAACGTGAGGCCGTTGGCGCTCCAAAGGCTGCGATGATTTGCCAGGCCGCCATGCCCAGGATATACTGGCGGTGATGACTCGGGATACGTCTGATCCTTCTCTTGCCCGCTCTGATGTTGTCCATGTAGGACGATACCAAAGGGTTGGCCGGAGAATGGACTGAACCATCAAAGCAGTGTAGGGAAAACCAGACGGAGGAAAGCCCATGTATGAGACATTTGGCCGTGTGGTTGCGGCTTTGCGGGCAGACCGCCGTGATGAGAACTGGCTGCCCTGGACCCAAGAACAGTTGGGTGAGGCCACTGGGTTGGGCGTGCATATCATCGGGAAGATCGAGCAGGGCAAGCGTGCGCCTAACCCGGCCACCCTGGCGGCGCTGGCCGACGCGCTTTATCTGACGGCATGGGAGCGGCGCGAGCTGGCTGTGCTGGCCTTGGGCGACCCGCTGACCAGTCCCCCGGCTGAGCCTGGCGCTGGGGAGCGAGCCTGGCGCCGGCAGCTCGATGTGCTGGCCAGCCTCAGCCTGCCGGCCTTTCTGTACGACGATTTCGGCGACCTGGTGGCCGCCAACACCAGGGCGACCTGGCTGGTCGGCCTGTCGCGGGAGACGCTGGAAACCGATGACAGTTGGCAAGACGCCCGCTACCACGCCATGCGCGTGGTCTGCGACCCGGCCTTGGGCTATGCCAGCCGGTTGGGTGCAGGCTGGGAACAGATCGCCTTGCGCCAGATGCTGTTCTTCCGGCGCGTGTCTCTCAAGCGCCGTGCTGAGCCGGCCATGGCGGACCGCTTGCAGGAGTTGCGGCGCTTGCCGCAGTTCCGCCGTCTGTGGGATGAAGCCATTCAAGTCAGGGACTGGCCGGAGCCCAGCTTGATCGAATACGCGCATGAGCACCCGGCCACCGGCCAGCCGCTGCGTTACCTGGGCGCGCCCACGGTGCAGCCCACGCCGTGGGGTGAGTTGATTCTGGGCATGTTTGTCCCCCTGGAGGCTGCCACGGCCGCGGCCTTCGCCGATTTGGTGCAGGAGAACGAGGCGGTGATGCTGGCGGACTGGCCGAAGAAGCCGACAGGCTGACAGCCAAAACAGTTAATGTGGCGCCACTCCAAGATCGTCTAGGTACAACCAACGTGTCGTGTCTTGGCCGGTTCCCCACGTGGCTTCATACTGCTGAATCGCTATCAGATGATAACCTTGCGGCAGGTATGGCAAAGAAAAGCTAACGAGATGGCGTTGGTTGTCATTATGGACCCATTGCACTTGGCCTTTGTAGTAACCATCGACATAAATGTTGGCAATAACTGGTCCAGGCCGATCAGAGATTCCATTGATGAGCAGTGTAGCTGATGCTCCATACGAATAACTCACCACGTACTCAGCAAGAAGTGCGTGCGCCTGGCTGACGATGTAAGTCCCTGGCTGATTGTGAGGGCCTACGAGGCCGTGCCCCATGTCGTTGCCCCAGAATTGCTCTGCTTGTCGCACCTGGTTGAAACCTACAGCGCTTATATTCTGACTGGTATTGGGTGGAGTCATTGCCGCAGTCGCATTAGTCATAGAGGTTAAGCCGTACATTAAGGAATAGGGAATCGACATCAAGTCAGAATAATAACATCCATTAGGATCCTCATTCGAGCACGGTGGTAGACTGGCGCATGTCCCTGGGTTGGCGAACACATTTGTTGCGATTTGTGTCGGCGAAAGCCATGGACTTGAGATGGCGAGGTCGTTCATCTTTTGATGGATACAATCGTTGAAGTACACCGCTAACGCTGACGGCCGCCTCAGGTAACTGCCCATCGTTTCGGTGACTTGGTCATTGGACTTACTTCCCTCATTTCCGTGGGTCTTTGATGACTTGAAGGGAACAAAGGCTACGCGCTTGTCATCAAGATGGTAAGTAAAGGGCTGCACATATTCGCAGAAAGGTTTCAGGTTCCACGGATTGTCGACGTGATAGCGACCAATGCCTCGAATCACCAGTGACATGGCTCTCATACCTAAGGGGGACTCCCAGACATGGGTTATTTCACTGGCTAGTGAAATGCGCGTGAATTGATCGAGATCATGCACCGCCAAGTGGCTGACACACCATTGATTATCTTCGAATTTTGTTCGTGCAATGCGGATTACTGGGTTTGCATCCGGCGCGTCCGGGCTAGAGGTTGATTCTTGCGCTGATGCGACAGGTGTGAGGCACCAAATGGCAATCCCCAGCACACTCACCGCCAGCAACCAATGGAGCCTATTGAAAACGGTTGAACGCCGTCGCAATATTCTCATTCTTATGCCTCCTATTTATGTCTGCGTTACTGCTTCTGCCTGTTGTAACGCTAATCCTGCTCTACTGGTAAACAAGAGACGCCACATCGTACATCAAGCCCGACCCAAACGCGCTCTGCATCAAGACCGTCGCCACCCCGGGCGCTGTCTCCGTCAGGTATATACCCTTGCCGCCCTGGAACAGATCGGCGCGCTGGCCGGATTGGGCGTGAGTAACCTGAACAAGATCACTGAAAGATTCTACGGCAGCGGCTGTGAGAATGGCCTTTCCATTGGGCAGCCATCGCAAGGCCGTATAGTCCAGATAGGGTTGTTCGGATCGCCAAAGCTGGCGCAAGTTGGCGCCGTCCGCATCAACCAGCCACAGCTCTGAATACATTTGAGGAGCGTCTCCGATCAAGCCGCCATCGGCCAGATTGACGAATGCCAGCGTGCTGCCATCGGGCGACCACGCAAAGATGTTGGTGATAGCGCCGTGTAGGTTGAGCATCTGCTCGGCGACCATCACCTCGTGGCCACTCTCCAGGTCGAGAATGCTCAGCTTACCGCCTTCGGCGTTGAACTCCCGCAGCAATGCCACCTTGTCGCCTTTGGGCGACACCTGAAACCAAGCCGCGCTCGACGCGCTTGAGGGATCCGTCCGCAGATAGGCTTCATTGGGAGGAATATCCTTGAGGGGAATGCTCCTGGCCGGCAATGGGTCTCCCTGAAGCGTCCCTGGCAAGTCAAGTACCTGCAACGCGCCGTCAGCCAGGTAGACCAACTCGTCTGTGGGAGTAAAGGACATCTGGTAAGGGGCCGACATCATCCCGGCTACCCATTCCTCACCCGTGGTCAAATCGAGCACCTTGAGCGGCATGTTGCCCTGCTCATCCTGCCCGGCCCATGTGCTGAAGGCTACCCGATTGCCATCCGAGGACCAAGCGGACGCTCCCATACTCTGGTGGACCAGGAGTTGCTGCTTGCCCTTCCCCCACTCAGCAATCCACCGATCAACGTCGAAGCCGCCGCCAGTCCGGCAAGTGTACAGTTTGCCCGCCGGGGCGGGAGCCGCGGGATAGCACGGCAGCAACACTCCCGTGGTCTGGCTGGCTGCCACGCGTAGTTGATCGTCACCTTCGCCAAGCGTCACCTGGATCGTCATGACTGCTTCGCCGGCTGCTGTCTGTTCTTGGGCGATTTCGAAGATATCCACCGCGTCCGACGAGTCCACGGTGAGCGCTGGAGTAGGTTCGACCGAAACTTCCAGGGTGGGCGCGCTATGCGAAGCAGCTTCTTGGGCAGTTGGCTCTGGTTCTCTTTGGGACAAGACGCTACCCGATGGCAATGCCTCAGGACCGCAGGCTGTAAGCAGCCCCAGCAGAAGCATCGCACTGGCTACTGAAGCAACCGTTGTTCGTGCTGTCATGAAAAACGCTCCTCGCCTGATTCCCTGGCTACCGCATCAAACAGTCGCACAGGAGAGTATCGTGTGTTATCCCAATGATAGCAGGAACTCCGCGCCGCTGTCAATAGCCAGACTCGCCGTTTTTGGCGAGTCGACTCGCCAATTTTGGCTAGTCGCGCCTACGGCGATCTCTGGTCGGTTTGCGCTGCGAACACTGGCGCAGACGGGGGAGGCTGTTACCACGTCAGAGGCTGCGCTGAATGGTTCGAGATGGCGTCAATGGTTCTGCGGGATATACCCTCGGCGCTGGATGGGCAAATAGATCTTGGTACAACTGCCAATACAGACCGGGATCTCCTGCGCATACCAGCCGCCTGTGCCGAACCAGGCCGAGGATGTGCGCATGTCGAGCGAGATGGTGGCCGGTCCGCGCCAGTGGGGAGGAAAGTAGACGTTAAGGCTGTATAGCCACCGGGCCTGTCCAGGCGAGAGCGAGCTGGCAAGCTGCACTCGCCGCGCGCCGTCGACGTTGTCGCAATCGCTCGGGGACCGGCACAGCCAATAGCTGAGTGCGTAGCTGGCGTCCCAGGCGTCGACGCCTGTGTTCTGCACGTATACGTCCAGTGTATGCGTGCCGCCAGGCGGAACGACGGCTGGTGGCAGGTTGTTGATCTGCAACGCATTCCAGCGCTGGTCAGGCGCCTGAGCGTTGCCCGCTCGCTCCCAGATGTCGACATCGCTGTAGTAGTGGACCAGGATCTGGAAAGGATTGCGCCAGGCGACGCTCCAGGAAGCGCAAGGAGGATTGTTGGGGTTGTATTGCGGGTTGCCCAACGCCCAGCGACTGGCGCCTTTCTGGCTGAAGCCTACGCCGTTGCCGCTGGCATAGCTGCCGCAGGAACTTTGACTGACGGGATCGGGCACAGCGACCAAGTTGGCGCTGGCGCCGGACAGGGTGACGGCAGGGCGGTCATCGAAGTACTGCGCATCGATGGGATCGCGATTGGCATTGCTATCGGGGCTTAAGTAGATCTGGCGCTGCACAGCGGCGTCGACGACCGGACGGAAATCACCGTAGTTGCGTTTCATGCTGTCGTAGCGAAAGGGGACGTAGACCTGGTAGCCAGCCGAGTTGTCGATTACTCCGGCGGCGCCGCGATGGTAAGCATAGGTGCGAGCGGCGATGGCTTGGGCAGTCACGGCTTTGGCGGCGAAGGCTTCTGGATGGGTCTCCTGTGGCACTACATCGCGCAGGTAGCGATTGTATGTGTAGCCGTTGTACGCAGCAGACCCATCGATCTCAACCGTAACCTGGTAGCTGGTGAAGGGGTAGACCCAGGCGCTTTGCCCCGCTGGTTTGGGCACAGGTGGCGGATGGATGGCCGGATTTGTACACGGGTAGGGTGATCCTTGCGAACAATAGGCTGTGCATCCCCATTTACTACTTCTTACTCCGCCGGAGTAAATGCATGATACGGCGGGAATGAGTTTGTATCCATCCTGATCTAGCTCGTACATAGACAGGCTGATAAGCGAGGGAATCGCATCAGGCTGCACAAGTTCTGTCATATCTTGATGCCTTGAGATTTGCTCAATGGGCCTTGACGCAATTGGCAAACCCAACACAAGGCAGCACAACAGACTGACAAGTTTTGGAATAGTTGATAGCAGTGACATAGGCTTTCCCAGGTACCTATTGAGGTCGATCAACGCCGATCAGGCAGACTCTCCATGCGGCGATGCCTTCTATCAAGATCGTCTCAACTCTTTCGACTTCATCAAAACAAGGCACAGCAGCAACGTACTCGTTACCTGAAGACCAGGCGAGCTGGGCGTTGTTTCCCCGAGTGCCAAAGACAAGATTATCCAGGATCACGGTGGCTCGGTTCGTCAAAGCATCAACAAGAAACAGGCGCTGTAGCAAGAGCCCTTGACCAAAGTTCTCCTTTCCCAAAATGATCAATTGCCGAGAATTGGGCGCCCAAATGAAATCAGTGACCATTCGACGAGGCGATGGATTAATGTGCTTCAACTCTCCCGTGACCCTGTCAAGGATCGTCAGATCGGCGAAGGGGAGCAGCTCGCCTGGGAAGCGGGCCGAGGTGAGCATGGCCAGGTAGCGTCCATCGGGACTCCAGCGGGCGTCCCAGGTGAAGCGCGGCTGGCCGTTCTCGGCTACGCCCAGATCGACCTCGCAGGCGCGCTCCGTCCTCGTGTCGTACAGGAAGAGATACGGGTCGGCGTAGAAGGCCACCATCGAGCCATCCGGCCGCACCGCGACCTGGAACACGTCGCCAGCGTAGCCGGTCTCGACCCGGTCGGGAAAGTAGGTGGGATAGCGCCACAGGTAGGGATCGATCGGCACGGTGAGCACACGAAAGTCCTGGCGCGCCTGGGGCAGCAGCACGGGTGGTCCGCCCGGCGCCTGGGCGTAGCGCACCAGACTGACGCTGGCTGGGTCCACCGCCATAGCCCGGAAAGGCACGCCGCGCACCACCGGCTGCACCTGTCCCGGCCCGTGGCTGACCTTCAGATCGACGCCGGGCGACGCCTGCCCCTCGACCATCCCGGCCTGATCCATGAAGCCCACCCCCTGTCCTTGGGCCAAGGGGAAGACCTGGCCCGCGCCGGTGACGGCTTCGGCGTAGCGCACCGTGCGGCCGCTGCGGATGTCGAAGCTTTCGATGGCTTGCGCCTGCTGGCCGGGGACTTGCCTGACCAGCAGCAGGTTCCTGCCGTCGGGCATCCAACCAGCGATGTCGATAGGCGCGGTATCGGTCAGGATTACCTGCGGATCGCCGAAGGCCAGGGCGTCCAGCGCGCTCTCCTCGGCTGGCGGCTGATCATCGCTTGCGCCGGCCGGCGGGGTGCAGAGGGGCACCCTGGTGGGCGTTGGGCCGGGCTGGCTGGGCGGCGGAGTGGGCGTCGGCGTGTCGATGGGCGACTGCAAGGCTGCGCCGCCAAGGGTAGGCGCGCCAACCACCGGCGCCGCTCCCGGCGTCGCTGGCCCGCAACTCGCCAAGAATAACGCCAACGTCGCCAAGATCAACCCTGCAACCAGCGATGCACCAGTAGGTCGTTTCATGATCAGCGCTCCCGTGCTGCCCGTACAGCCAGTCACAATCTGGTCAATCTCTGCGCCACGTGAGGTGAAGCAAACAACGGCGCAGATTGCGCGTGTATTCGCCTTTCATGGTATCAGACATAGGGCGGCGCTGTCAATAGCCACACTGGCCAATTTTGGCCAGTCGCGCCTACAGCGATCTCTGGTTGTATTGCGCTGCGAATGCTGGCGCAGACGAGGGAGGCCGTTGCCACGCCAGAAGCTACGCTGATTTGGCCGGGGCCGCGCCCTTGACAACCTTGTTCACGGTATCGTGAGGGCCCAAAGAAGCGCACCGCTTGAGCTGAAACCAGACATTTGTCGATTCCTTTCAAAGTTGAGGCCTGTCACGGGGACCACCGCAGTTCTTGATCGAACCTCGAGATGAGTTCCAGATCGTTTTTATCAACTAAGGTGATGCCGTCTACAAGGACCTGAAGAGCGTCATGCTGATCGACGTTCTGCCAGTGAAAGACCACGTGTGTTCCACCGATCTCGAAGATAGCTATCCCCGCTTTACCCTGGTTCATGTTTCGACGGAGCTCGACAGCATGTTCAGCGCCGTGAAGTACCAAATCTACCCACTCACTCTCCACATCCTTGCTCGTCGCACTGTAATAGGGGAGTATGCCAGATCGTGCATTTTTCCCGATGGGCAAAGGCTGGCTGCTTTCATAGAGCTCATAGACAACAGGCAGCGTGCCAGATTCAAATTGTTCGCTGTAATGCAATTCGACCCGGCCGGCGCCTTGTAGGGGGCCCATGCGCAGATCGGTCCCAGCAGGTTCGGGCCGTAGAATCACTGGCGTAAATGAGTCTGCCTGTGCCCAATCTGCCAAGGTAATTTGAGTAAATGTTTGGGGCGTCAGGAGAGCCATGTTGAAGACTATGAAACCTCCCATCATCATGACACCTACGAGGAACAGAATTGGCAAATAGAGTTTTTTTTGCATAACCAACTCTCCAAATCCCGCCGGTTCGTGAACCGAACCGGCGGACGCGATCATGAGTCTAAACAACTACCGCCAAACTCGCAGGTACGCTTGTTGATCGGCAAACCAGTCAGGGAAACCTGACAAGCCGATGATCATCCGGCGCCTGAACAGGTGGGGACCGTAATGCGGCGCCAGGAGAAAGCTGTTGGGCGAACCTTTGAACAGAGCATACCAAGCTGTGACACAGTAGCCATAGGTCTAGTCCTCAGGGTGTTCGTAGTCCTTGTAATAATCGTTGTCTGCGTCGCGTCCCGCCCCTCGTTGCACAGCAATGCTGGAGCAGAGAGGTATCTTGACACCGTGACCATATTCTGACTCGAATTCCCGTGCTTTTTCGACTTCCTCCAGGGTGACGAATCCAGCGTCCAAAGCCTTTTGAGTTACTTCCGTATTTTCCGGCATCAGGTAAACAGGGATACTGGTGCCATCAAACTCGGTCGTATATGCTATGGGAGGGGACTTGATCTCAATTCGATGTGTTTCCTGAGCTGCCACAACTCCCAGACCAGCGGTTAACAATAGGGTGAGCAACACGGTCACCCAAGCAAACTTGACTTTTCTCATTTCAAACCTCCGTGACGATCTGTATGGTACTCATCGGGATCTTCGATGGCATGCTCAGTCTATCACAGATCGGCCCCCCCCCGTCATCCGTGTTTTCCACAGTATTTCATCCGTCGAATGTCACAGGTCAGAAAACAAAGCGGTTTAAACCCGTCTCTCTCACCCATGCCGCTGCTTCCGCCCGGGAGCTTACCCCCAGCTTGCTCAGCATGCTGCTCACATGCGACTCCACTGTGCGTTCAGTGACAAACAGATCGATCGATATCTCGCGGTTGCTTTTGCCCTGCACCAGCGCATGTAATACGTCCCTCTCGCGGCCGGTCAACGAGTCCCATTTGAACCGCACCTGCGCTTTCCACGCATCGATCCGCGCCAATTGGACCGGTGTCCAAAGGAGATTGCCGCGCGCTACCTGGCGCACGCCCTCCAGCACCACATCCAAAGCAACGCCTTTCAGAAAGTACCCCGCGGCTCCCAGCCGATGCGCCTCATACAGATAGGCTGGATTGTCGTGGGCGCTGAGTAGCAAGGTTGCCGGTCGGGTTTCTGCCGTTGCCAACGTCACTAGCAACGCTGGCCCGGCGTCGTTCCCCAGTTCGTAGTCCAGGACGATCACATCGGGGCGCGCAGCTTCGATCAGCGTTGCCGCCTCGGGCAACGCCGTCGCCTCGCCGACGATCTCTACGTCCGGGGTATGCCCTAAGATCACCCGCAATCCGGCCAAAATGGCCGGGTGGTCATCAACCAACAACACACGGATGGGAGTAGTCATGGCTAAGTGATATGGTGTTAGGGGCCGGTTTCTTCGGTCGTGGTTTTGGGGGTTTCGGCTGAGATGATTGCCGCTTAGCGCAGTTTGGTGTAGCACGGCTGTCCATTTTGGACGGCCTTTTTGTTTTGGGCGCCTGCTCCGGGTCCGGTTTCCGGTTCCGGCGGGGGTGCAGGGGGCAGCCAGCCTCCGCACGGTGCGCTGCGGCGAGTGTGCGGAATTGGGCAGGCGGGGCAGAGTCGGATAAGCTAGGCGCTTTATCCTCAAGAAAGGAAAAGCCCGACCGACAGGTGTTCGCTTAGCCGGCAGATCCTGTAGGTCGGGCTTCCCAAAAGAGACGCCCATCATACAGGATTTTGGCGGTTCTGTCCAAGATTACGTTGCCCATTTCGCCCAGATTGTCTTTCTGCGCCCGACTTGCTGTCCACGCTGCGGCCAGGGGGATAAGCTGATTGGCCATGGGTTCTACTGGCGCAAGGCCAAGGATCAAACCCAGGTGATCCGCATGCGGGTCAAACGCTGGTTGTGCAAGGCGTGCCGCCGCACGTTGTCGGTGCTGCCCAGCTTTGTGCTGCGCTTCCGGCACTGCCTGCTGGCCGTGATCCAGGCCGTGGTCGTGACTCGCTACGAGGACCACGCTTCCTGGCAAGCCACCACGCAGCGCTGCGCCACGGATGGCCTGCCAGCGCTGCGAATGCTGGTGCCGACGCGGGAGGCCGTTGCCATGCCAGAAGCTGCGCTGATTTGCCAGACCACCCTGCTGGCCAGCCTCAGCCTACCGGCCTTTCTGTACGACGATTTCGGCGACCTGGTGGCTGCCAACACGGGGGCGACCGGGCTGGTCGGCCTGTCGCGGGAGACGCTGGAAGCCGATGCCAGTTGGCAAGACGCCCGCTACCACACCATGCGCGTGGTCTGCGACCCGGCCTTGGGCTACGCCAGCCGGTTGGGCGCAGACTGGGAGCAGATCGCCCTGCGCCAGATGCTGTTCTTCCGTCGCGTGTCTCTCAAGCGCCGCGCTGAGCTGGCCATGGCGGACCGGCTGCGGGAGTCGCTGCGCTTGCCGCAGTTCCGCCATCTGTGGGATATGGTCATGGACGCGGGAGACTGGTCGGAGCGCAGCTTGATCGAATACGCCCATGCGCACCCGCACACCGGCCAGCCGCTGTGCTACCTGGGCACGCCGACGGTGCAACCCACGCCCTGGGGTGAGTTGGTGCTGGGCATGTTTGTCCCATTGAATGCTGAAACAGCCGCGGCTATTGCCGTTTTGGTGCAGGAGAACGACGCGGTGGCGTTGGCGGACTGGCCAAAGCCGGCCGATTGAATCGGCTGCTTATCCGAAGCGAACAAAGAAACCCGGATGAAGCCACTGCTCCATCCGGGTTCGTGCTTTTTAGGCACAGGGTGGGATCAACGCGCTTTAGCGCCTGATACCTTTGCGATCATTTCCGTGAACAACCGCTCCGTCGTCTCTCCAGGCAACCCTTCCACCCTGAGCAGAGACAGGATTTGGTTGTTAGTGTTCACCCACCAGTAGCTGACCACGCCATCGGCCTGCGAAATCCTGACAGTCTCGCCTGGGGCAGCATCGGTCGACACCTGCAAGCCATCAGCTTGCATCAACATGCCCATCATCTGCTGGGCAGCAGCCTGGGCTTGACGTCGATCCGCG
>JBAQCH010000246.1:0-6786 GCA_049294015.1 Anaerolineae bacterium | reverse complement strand
CCGTAGGTCCGGCTACCAGCCGGACACGCCTCAGCAAAAACCCGTAGGTCCGGCTACCAGCCGGACACGCCTCAGCAAAAACCCGTAGGTCCGGCTACCAGCCGGACACGCGTCAATAAGCGCGAATCAAGAGGCCCGCTGCGGCTTGGCTGCGGCGGGCCTCCTACGCTATAATCACGCGGGGTAACTGGGCGTCCGGCTGATAGCCGGACCTACGTGATCTTTGATCAATTCATGGCAATTCTGGAGCTTTCTTTTGACCACCATCACAATCGTTGGACTGGGGCCAGGTGATCCTGGCCTGTTGACCAAAGCCGCCTGGGATTTGTTGCATGCGGCCGCCGAGCTGTACGTGCGCACCGACCGGCACCCAACCCTGGCCGGGCTGCCGGCCAGCCTGCGCATCCACAGCTTCGACGCCATCTACACCAGCGCCGAGGACTTTGCCGCCGTCTATCAGCAGATCGCCGAGCAGGTGATCGAGCTGGGCAGCCGGCCGCAAGGGGTGATCTACGCCGTGCCAGGCGACCCGGCCGTGGGCGAGGCCACCACGTGGAGGATTCGCGACCTGGCGGCGGCGCGCGGCTTGGCCGTGCGCGTCTTGAGCGGCGTCAGCTTCGTCGAGCCGGCCTGCCTGGCGCTGGGCATCGATCCGCTGGAGCAGGACGGCTTGCAGATCGTGGACGCGATGGTCGCGGCCGCCAGCCATGCGCCGCCCTTCGACACCTCGCGGCCGGCGCTGCTAGCCCAGTGCTACAGCCGGGCCTTGGCCAGCGACGTCAAACTGACCCTGCTGCACAGCTTCGACGACCAGCATCCGGTGACGGTGCTGAGCGCGGCTGGTACGGCCCAACAAGCCCTGCGCGTCGTTCGGTTGTTCGAGCTGGACCGCAGCGGCGATTTCGACCACTTGACCACGCTGTACGTGCCGCCGGCCGGGCCCTACGGCGCGTATAGCCGCTTGCAGGAGATCGTAGCCCACCTGCGCGCGCCCAATGGCTGTCCCTGGGATCGCGAACAGACCCTGCAAACGCTGCGCACGGACGTGCTGGAGGAGCTCTTCGAGCTGTTGGAAGCGCTGGATCGGGACGACGACGAGCAGATCAGCGAGGAACTGGGCGACGGCGCGCTGGCGCTGGCCATGTTGGCCCAGATTGCAGCCGAGGAGGAGCGCTTCCGCTGGCCGCAGGTGATGGCGCAGGTCTGCGAGAAATTGATCCGCCGCCATCCGCACGTCTTCGGCGACGTGGCGGTGAGCGGAGTAGAGGAGGTGCTGGCCAATTGGGCGGCGATCAAGGCGGAGGAGGCTGGTGGCAAGTTGCAGGTGGCAGGTGGCAAATCGCCATCCGTGTTGGACAGCGTGCCGCGGGCGCTGCCGGCCTTGGCGTTGGCTAACAAATATCAGAGCCGGCTGGGCCGTGCGGGAATCACGCCCGACTTGAGCGGCGCCGATGCGTTTGGGCTAGCGCTGTGGGAGCTGGTAGCCGCGGCGCGGGCGGCCGAGGTGGACGCGGAGTTAGCGCTGCGCGAGACGTGCCAGATGGCTGCGCGGCAGGCTGCTTCGGCGGTTAAAGAGGGTGGCTAGCACACATTATTCCGAACGGATGACCTGTGTTATTTTGCTGTTACGAACGCTAGTTAACAATACACATCGATAATGCCTATGTAAAAACAACGAGGTCCGTTTCCGACCAAGGATGGTATCCGACGCTGTGCGAGTCTATGGCGCAAGTGAGAACCAGACGCCGGTGCTACTCGAACTCCGAATGAACAAGAGGGGAACTGGGTCGGACTTCTCAACAAAGAATGATGCCCAACCCTCGGCTTCGGCCCCGGCATAGTACAGGCCATTGATGCTTGGCTCCGGCGCGACGCCTCCCAAGGGTTGTGGGACTGACCGATTGTTCGCCACAATCTGTGCCCCTGATATATCGAGGCCAATGCCAAGTCCGGTGTCAGGGGCAGTGGGGCATACACCCTTGAGATAAACGAGCATCCATTCTAGGTTCTGATCGCTGGGGGTTCCGTTGAACATGTTCGCGGCGAGCATCATTTGGGTCGCTTGCTCGCCTCGGATGACCTGCGTTACAGCCAATTCACATACGCCGCGGCCACTGTAGAAGCTAACGCTGGCTAATTGATTGAATGGAACCGGATTGGAACGTGTGCCAACTGCGGGCGGTTGCGGTGTCACGGTAGGTGCTGGCGTAGCCGTGTCGGCCGGCGTTGGCGTGATGGTCGGGGATGGAGTGTCGGTCGGTGAAGGTGTATCGGTGGGCGTCGACATCGGCTCAGGAGTATCGGTGGAAGTGGCGGTTACGATGACCTCGCTGGTGATTTCGACTAGCCGAGTCACCTCGACCTGAACTGGTTTAGGAGTAGGCATTGCGGTGATCGTTGCGGCTACTGCATCGGCGATGGCTTGGGGATCTGGTGTAGCGGATATTCCGCAGGCTGCGACCAGAATAGCCACCAGGGTGAGCATGGCGATGATTAGTTGAGGACGGGCGCGGTTAGTTTTCACGGGCTATCCTGAGCATCGTGAGTTAGTGGGATAGATTGAGACAGCGGCATCGGCGGAAAGATGAACCAAGAGATCAGGTCTGATGACCAAGCTTTGGCGAGTCGCTAAGCAAGTTCTTACTGCCGGTATCCATCGGTTTGTAGGCGATAGTCGGCGACATCGTTGTAGTCGTCTCGGCTGGTCATGGTGATCTTGAATGAGCTGCTTTCGCCGGGGTTGAGAGTGGATGTATTTGCATACCTGGAAACACAGTCTAGCGGCGTTCCATCGGTGCTGTAGACCGCACCGATGATCTCGGTGCTGGTTACCTGGACTGAGTCGCTGTTTTGGACGAAACCGATGATCTCATACCAGCCGTACTGAGCGATGTAGGCATTCTCGTTGTAGATGGAGAGCGCTGGACTCTGCGCGGATGTGGTGCTGAAAGTGGGGATCTGGAATTCGTAGTATGACCAGTCGGCAGGTTCGGACACGAGCATGTTGAAACATGTATGATCACCGGGCGCAAGGTAGCTCTGGTAGACGTATGTGTTATCGGTACCGACGAACTGTCCGCCGCTGTTGAACAGGTTCGCTGTGACTCGAACGAAGGTAAGAGTCTGGTTGCTATTGTTCTGTACTTCGCCGATGATACGGATATAGTTGGTGCTGGACTGATGCCAGGAACTCTTGGGCAGGATAACGACGGGAGGTACAGAGGGGGTAGCCGTCGGTGTGGATGTTGGCGTTGCGGTATAGGTCGGTGTTCGGGTTGGTGTGTGCGTAGGCGTTGCCGTTCTTGTTGGAGTCGGGGTCCTCGTCGGCGTTGGCGTTCGCGTTGGTGTGTCTGTTGGTGTTGAAGTGTGCGTAGGCGTAGGTGTCAGCGTTGGCGTCGATGTCGGTGTCACGGTTGGACCGTTGCGGAGGATTAGTGGCAAGTAGTTGTCATACGGTTCGTTGCCCGCGGCGATTAGTGCTAGGGAGCCTACCAGGAGAGTTAACGCAATTAGCAGTGCTTTGAGTCGGGGAAGCATTCTATCCCACCTTTCTATGACTTCGCACCGATTGGGTGACGAGTCGGGTAAGGCTGGCGACAACAGCCAATGCGCCAGACCGGTGAACGCAAGAAACGAAGACACATGAGGACTCAGACGAACCCACACTACGAAGGTCGGTACACACCGCATCGGCGAACGCCGAGGATGTGTACCGACTGGGAAGAGGTCGGGGCGAGAGGATTTGAACCTCCGACCTCACGGACCCGAACCGTGCGCGCTACCGAGCTGCGCTACGCCCCGTGACTGACGAAAGGGATTATACATGGGGTTGGTGTTTTGGCAAAATGGGGAGTGATGCGTAAAACGCAACCCGCAACCCGTAACCCGTAACCCGGAAAACGGTGGAGAGATCTCCGGTTACGAGTTGCCCCTTGCGTGTAACGCGCACCCAACGCTGGCTTACGAGCATGCATCAGACAAGGCGGCTCCTCATGTCTTTAGCAATCGGCATTGCCGATCTTCTTACTCACCAACCAATCCCTCAATCAACCAATCCAATCGCCTTGTCACCCTCTCACCTTGTCACCCTGTCACCTTGTCATCCCCTGATTTTGCACGCCACGCGCCCTTGTGCTATACTCTGCGCTTGTGCAGCGAGGGACCAGGAAACCCATTCCGGCCCTCGTTACTTTTCGCTCACGGCCGAGGCGACTCCTCATACTGGTCGCCGGTGATCGTGGGCTAATCCCAAGGAAAGGAGGTAACTGCACACGTGAACGAGTATGAGCTCATGTTCATCGTTCGTCCTGAGGCCGACTCTGACGCTGTGACCGCCGTCAACGAGCAGGTGGCTGGTTGGATTGGCGCACAGGGGGGCGAAGTGCTTCAGACCAACGTGTGGGGCCGTCGCAAGCTGGCTTTTGCCATCGACAAGCAGACCGAAGGCACCTATGTGCTGATGACTCTGCGTCTCGCTGGTTTGGCGTTGGCCGAGGTGGAGCGCAATATCCGGCTGCACGAGCAGGTTTTGCGCTATATGTTTGTGCGCCAGGGCGAGTGACCGGCTACCTGAGATGAAAAGGACGATTGAAGATGTCTAGAGGGCTGAACAAGGTGCTGATCATCGGCGCATTGGGCAGTGAGACAGAAATGCGCTATACGCCGGGCGGCAAGCCAGTGACCTCGTTCAGTGTCGCGGTGAGTCGCGGCTGGCGCACCTCCGAAGGCGAGCGTAAGGAAGCGACCGAGTGGTTCAACGTCGTTTCCTGGGGCAACCTGGCTGAAATCTGCAACCAGCACCTGCGCAAAGGTTCGCAGGTCTACATCGAAGGCCGGTTGCAGACGCGCAGTTGGGATGACGCCAGCGGCATCAAGCACTTCCGCACTGAGCTGGTCGCCAACGAGATGATCATCCTGGATGGTCGTTCGTACGTGGCCGAAGATGACTACAGCGACGCTGACTTTTAACAAGGAAAGAAAACCATGGCAGACTCATATGAGAGGTCTTCGGGCGGCCGGTCCAGCGCCGGCGGCCCAGGGGCCCTGCGCAAACGCCGGCCTCAGCAGGTGCGTACCCAGCGGGTGTGTATCTTCTGCGCTGAGAAGTCCCGGCAGATCGACTATAAGCAGACCGACACCCTGAAGCGTTTTCTCACCGAGCGCGGCCAGATCCGGCCGCGACGCAAGACCGGCCTGTGCACCAAGCACCAACGCCGGCTGTCGACCGCTGTCAAGCGCTCCCGCTTTATGGCCCTGCTGCCCTACACCGGTGAGCACATCCGGCTGTACAGCGGCAACTAAGCGAGAAGCTAACTTATGGCAAAGCGACGCAGAGTAGAACGCACGGAGCCGTCGCGCAAAGAAGCGGCGATGACCAAAGCCGAGCGCGAACGCGCCCGTATGCTGACGATTATCGTCGGCGCTGTGGTGGGCCTGGCGCTGTTGGTGCTGGTGGTGGGTCTGCTCTACCAGAGCGTGATCATCCCCAACACCGCAGTGGCGACGGTCAACGGCGAACGAATCGCCACCAACAATCTGTGGAAATTGACGCGCTTCGACCAGTATCAGCGCGTCAGCCAACTGCAAAGCCTGATCCAATACCAGGACCAGCTCGATCCAGGCGGCCAGCAAGGCTTCTTTACCTCTCAGATTCAGCAGCTTCAGAGCCAGTTGATCAACCCAGAGGGCCTGGCGAACAGCGTTTTGGAGCAGATGATCGAAGAGAAACTGGTGCGTCAGTTGGCTGCCAAGAACAACATCACTGCCAGTGATGCTGAGGTTCAGGCTGAGCTGGAGTCGTTGATCGCGGCGCAGGCTGGCATGGTGACCGCACCGCAGGCGACAGCGACGGCCGAGGCGCTGGCGATCGCGACAGCGACCCCCTCGCCTACGCCGTCCCCGACGCCTACCAGCACAGTGGGCATCACGCTGCCCACAGCGCTGCCAACGCCTGAACCGACGCCCACGGTCCAGATTCAGGCCGAGAGCGACTTCAACACCGGCCTGGAGCAGTTGCTGACCAACGTCAGCCAGGGCGCCAACATCTCACAGGCTGACGCACGTAAGCTGTATGTTGACCTGCTCAGCGCCAACATCCTGCGCAACAAGCTGACCGAGCAACTGGGCGACCAGATGCCGACCAGCGGTGAGCAGGTGCGGGCTCGTCACATCCTGATCAGCGTGGCCGCGGACGCTTCCGAGGCGGATAAGCAGATCGCTCTGGCCGAGGCCATCAGCCTTACCCAGCGCTTGCGCGCGGGTGAAGACTTCGCCGAGCTGGCCTTGCAGTACTCTGACGACACCGGCAGCGCGCAGCAAGGCGGCGATCTGGGCTTCTTCCCCCGCGGCCAGATGGTCACGGAGTTCGAGGACGCGGCGTTCAGCCTGCCCATCGGCGAGATCAGCGATCCGGTGCTGTCGCAGTTCGGCTACCACATCATCGAGGTGCTGGAGACGCGGCCGGGCAACCCGAACTTCACGGCCTGGCTGCAAGATCAAAAAGCACAGGCGCAGATCGAACGCTCGTTGACGGCCGCGCGGCTGCCGAGCCTGCCCGCAGTGCCGTCGGGGTTGTTCGTTAACCCGGCCAGCAGCGCGCCTCTGGCGCCGACGCCGGCAGCTCCCTAAGACGGCTCCCTGTTCGTTCAACAAAAAGCGGCGCCTTGAGTATTCTCAAGGCGCCGCTTTCAATTTCGGGCATGGTTCAATCTGTCTTAATCGAGCTTTACAATTCATCGCGGAGTGAGCACCCCCAGGTGCGGCTTGTGTGCGCACAACCCGCACGTG
>JBAQCH010000245.1:0-24408 GCA_049294015.1 Anaerolineae bacterium | reverse complement strand
GCCGTGGGCTGGCCGGATGCGGCCAGCAGGGCCAGCGCGGTGCTCTTGCCGTAGCCGGCCTCGGCGTGGACGATGGTCAGCCGGTGGTCCAGCGCCTCGGCCAGGCGGGATTGCAGCCGCGCCCGTTCCAGCGTGCGCCGGGGCAGGTGGGGTGGGGTGAGCTTGGTGCGGAGGATGGGCATGGGGATTAGCCCAGGATACGGTCGTAGTCGTCGTGCTTGCCGATCCAGTACCAGTAGATCGCGTCGCCCTCGACCAGGCCCAGGGCGCGGTAGCCGCGTCCCACGCGGATGGAGACGTCGGCGCCGACGCGTTTGAAACGCAAGCCGGGTAAATCAGGGTTGGCGCGCCACAGCCGATAGGCTTGTCGTGCCCTCCGCCGCACGTCTGGGGGCAGCGCCCGAAACGCTTCCCGAAAGCTTCGGGTTGTGTGCGACTTCATAGCGCCAAGTCGCCGTCTTCGTGAAACAGCGGCTGGGTTTCGCCAGAGGCAATCTCTCGCCGGGCGCGTTCCCGCAGTTGCAGAAACTGAGCGGCGCGCTGTTCATAGAAAGCAGCCCACTGCGCATCCTCCGCCTGCAACTGCTCCTCAGAATCGCTCAGCCAGTCGTCATCATTGCCAGGAGCCACCGGAGAAGCATTAGGTTGCTCCTGCAAGAAGCGAGCGAAATCGTATACTTGCGCCGCGCGCGCTGGCGGCAGGACTGCCACTACCTCTGCCACAGCCTCGGCATACGTGCGAGATCGCTCAGTAGATTGGATTGACATGATCATGCTCCGCGCATCAGACAGATCTGGAGTTGAAAAAGCCTGGAACGGATTTTATCACGCCGAATGGCGCTTGACAATATGCCAGCCTGGACAAAGTCCGGTCTGTAACTCCATGGTAACTTATGTGTGATATGCTGATTCAGGTTTGCCCCGAACCGGCCTACGCGCCGCCGGCCGGCGCGATTGTAACATGTTCCCGCCAAAAGCAGAAGCTGCGCCCTTGCAGGTGACGCCCATGTCCGAAACCGTGATCAGCTCTTTCATCCTTCGTTTCACCCAGGAAAGCGACGCCGACCTGCCATGGCGCGGGGTGGTGCGGCATGTGCAGAGCGACGAAGAGAGCCGCTTCACGCGCATCGAGGAGGCGCTGCGCTTTATTGGGCGGTTTGTGGATGTGGCCGGAGATGTTGCAGCGGATGAAAGACAGCGGATGGGCGCGCGAGCTCATGCAATGATCGGTTTGGATGGTGAGGAGTAGGGTATGGTTGAGCGGCCGTCGGTTGGCATTGTGAGCATTGGGACGTATTCGCCGCCGGGCTATATGACCGCGGCGGAGATTGCTGCGGCCAGCGGGCTGCCGGAATGGGTGATCCGCGACAAGATGGGCATCACCGGCAAGCACGTGGCCGGGCCGGACGACCAGCCCAACGAGATGGCCATCAAGGCCGCGCTGGACTGCCTCAGCCGGAGCGACATCCCCGCCAGTGAGATCGACGTCGTCCTCTGCACCACCGAGGAGTGGCGCGAGTATCTCCTGTGGACCACGGGCATCCACCTGGCGCACGAGATCGGCGCACACCGGGCCTGGGCCGTGGACCTGCACATGCGCTGCGCGACGACCGTGGGCGCGATGAAGATGGCCAGGGATATGATGCTGGCCGACCCGGAGATCAACACCGTGCTGATCGCGGGCGGCTACCGCGTCTCCGACTTCATCGATTTCCGCAACGCCCGCACCTCGTTCATGTGGAACATTGCCACCGGCGCCGGCGCCATGTTATTGCGCAAGGGCTGGCCGACCAACCACGTGCTGGGCTCGCACATCATCGTCGACGGCAGCATGAGCAAGCATGTTGTCATCCCCGCCAGCGGCACGGCGCAGTTTGCCACGCCGCAGGCCATGGCCGGCAACACCCTGCCGCCGGAGCAGTTCACCTTCGACCTGGTGGAGCCGGAGGCGATGAAGAACCGGCTCAACGCGGTCAGCATGGACAACTGGCTGGGCTGTGTGGACGAGGCGCTGCGCAAGAGTGGCCGCAAGCCCGACGGCGCGCCGTACACCCGCAGCGACATCGACTACCTGAACATGATCTTGATCAAGCCCAGCGGCCACAAGGAGATGCTGGAGCGGCTGGGCCTGGCCGAGGAGCAGTCGGTCTACCTGGGCGCCATCGGCCACACCGGCGAGCAAGACGCCATGTTCAGCATCCGCGAGGGTTTGGCTGCGGGCCGGCTGAAAGACGGCGATTTGATGGCGATCGTGGCGGCTGGCATTGGCTACGTCTGGGCGGCGGGCGTCGTCCAGTGGGGAACCCCTGAGTAGCCACGAATTGTGCGAATTTCACGAAAAGGAGAATTCGTTCAATTCGCGAAATTCGCGGCAGATCTGCTGACACCAGAAAGGACACCAACATGCGTCTCAAGGACAAAGTCACCCTCATCACCGGCGGAGCCGCCGGCATTGGCAAGGCGACCGCGCAGCGCTTCCAGGAAGAAGGCGCGGTCGTCGTGATCTGCGACGTGAAGGAGGATCTGGGCCAGGCCGTGGCCGACGAGCTGGGACTGGCCGCGTTCTACAAGGTCAACGTGGCCGACCGGCAGGACGTGCAGCGCTGGATCGACGACGTGCTGGCCCGCTTTGGCCGCATCGACGTGCTGGTCAACAACGCGGGCGTGCTGCGCGACGGCCGGCTGGTGGTGGTCAAGGAGGGCGAGCTGGTCAAGCAGATGCCCGAGGCCGACTGGGACCTGGTGATCGGCGTCAACCTGAAGGGCGTGTTCAACTGCACGCAGGCCGTGGCGCCGTTGATGATCAAGCAGGGCAGCGGCGTGATCCTCAACGCCAGCTCGGTGGTGGGGCTGGACGGCAACTTTGGCCAGACCAACTACGTGGCCACCAAGGCCGGCGTGATCGGCTTGACCAAGGTGTGGGCGCGCGAGCTGGGCCGCAACGGCATCCGCGTCAACGCCATCGCCCCCGGCTTCATCCTCACCGAAATGACCCTGCAGATGCCGGAGAAGATCCGCGAGGAGATGGCCGCGCGCGTCCCGCTGCGCCGCATGGGCGACACGCGCGATATCGCCAATGCGTATCTGTTCCTGGCGTCGGACGAGGCGAGCTATGTCTCTGGTGAGGTGCTGCGCGTCGACGGTGGAATCGTGGTCGGAACCTGAGAAATGGTTAATGGTGAATGGGTAACGGTTAATGGTTAATGCGGACGCACGCGCTGGTTAACCATTACCCATTAACCGTTCACCGTTACCCATTAGCTTCACTACTGAGGAGGGAACCAACAGATGGCTAAAGGAGACGACATCGAAGAACGTTTGATCAACATTGCAGTTGCGATCATCGCATTGTGCGACAGACTACCCGATGCGCCGGGCGGCAGGCATGTCGGCGGACAGCTACTGCGCAGCGGAACGTCGCCTGCACCCAATTACAGCGAGGCCCGCAGCGCCGAAAGCAAGCGTGACTTCGTCCACAAGTTGCGGATTGCTCTCAAAGAAATGAACGAGTCTCGTGTCTGGCTCAAGATCATCATCCGCAGCAAGATGCTACCGCAACCCGAAGTCGGCCCGATCTTGCGTGAATGCGAGGAACTCTGCGCCATTCTCTATTCCAGCATCCAAACCACTCAAGGTCGTAGGCCAGACGCTTCTCCGCCCATTAACCATTAACCGTTAGCCATTCACCATTAACCATTCTCCGGAATCCGCATGCACGCCGCCGACTTACTCACCAACCGCTCCCGCCTGACTCCGCACCGCGAGGCCCTGCTGGAGCTCGAAACCGGCCAACGCTTCAGCTACGCCGACCTGAACAGCCGCGCCTGCCGGCTGGCCAACTTCCTGGCCAGCCTGGGCGTGCAGGCCGGCGACCGCGTCTCGATATTGGCCAACAACAGCGTCGTTTACCTCGACCTGTTCTACGGCCTGGCCAAGATCGGCGCGATCTTCGCGCCGCTGAACTGGCGGCTGACCGCGACCGAGCTGAGCTACATCGTCAACGACTGCACGCCCACCGTGCTGCTGGTCGGGCCGGAGTTCGCCGGCGCGTGGACCGAGATGCAGGCGGCGGTGGACGTGCCGCGCGTGATCCGGCTGGACGGGGCCGACGTGCCCGGCGCGCTGGACTACGACGCCGGCCTGGCTGCGGCGTCGCCGGTCGAGCCGGCCCGGCCGCCGCTGCACGGCGAGTCGCCCTACTGCATCCTCTACACGTCGGGCACCACGGGCAAGCCCAAGGGCGCCATTTTGCCCCATCGTCAGATCCTGTGGAACTGCATCAACACGGTGGTCAGTTGGGGCCTGTCGGAGAACGACGTGTCGCCGGTGCTGACGCCGCTGTTCCACGCCGGCGGGCTGTTTGCCTTCCTGACGCCCTTGCTCTATGCCGGCGGCAGGATCATTCTGGCCAAGGGCTTCGACGCCGAGCGCTCGCTGCGGGTGATCCAGGACGAGCGCTGCACGGTGATCCTGGGCGTGCCAACGCTGTTTCAGATGTGGCTGGACGCGCCCGGCTTCGCATCCGCCGACTTCAGCGCCGTGCACTTCTTCATCAGCGGCGGCGCGCCGCTGCCCGTGCCGCTGGTGGAGGCCTGGCGGGCCCAGCAGCCGGTGGTCTTCCGCCAGGGCTACGGCCTGACCGAGGTCGGCCCCAACTGCTTCAGCATGACCGACGCCGAGTCGTTCCAGAAGGTCGGCTCCGTGGGCAAGCCGATCTTCCACAGCCAGATGCGGCTGATCGACCCGGCTAGCGGCCTCAATGTGCCTGTGGGCGAGACGGGCGAGCTGCTGATCCAGGGGCCGCACGTCTGCACCGGCTACTGGCAGAATTCTGAGGCCACCACGAAGTCCCTGGTGGACGGCTGGTTTCACACTGGCGACATGGCCCGCGTGGACGCCGACGGCTTCTACACCATCGCCGGCCGCTTCAAGGACATGATCATCAGCGGCGGCGAAAACATCTACGCCGCCGAGGTCGAGAAGGTCTTCCGCGACCACCCCGCCGTGCAGGACGCCGCGCTGATCGGCCTGCCCGACCCCAAATGGGGCGAGGTGGGGCTGATGGCGGTGGTGCTGAAGGCGGGCAAGCTGGCTACGGCGGACGAGCTGCGCCAGTTCTGCGCCGGCCGGCTGGCCCGCTACAAGGTCCCCAAGCAGGTGGCCTTCATCGACGCGCTGCCGGTGTCGCCATATGGCAAGGTGCTGAAGGCGGAGCTCAAGCGACGTTTTGTCGGCAAATAGACGCTGCGCATTGTCATTCTGAACGGGTCGAACGGCCAATCGAGTTAGCGCAAACACCGTGCTCAAACACGATTTCAGCTAGATCGCACACAACGCCAGTGAAGAATCCCGTGACACACGACGCCGAGACCCTTCGCTGGCGATTCGCCGTAGAGCGAGTTTCGTGCAGGACCCGTTCAGGGTGACAGACGCAGACAAGTGGAGTCAACCATGACACGCTACGGAACCATCATTGGCACGGGACGCTACGTCCCAGAGTTTGTCCATAGCAACGACATGCTCAAGGAGCAAGTCAGCCGAGTCAACCCCGACCTGGCCAAGGTCGTCGACGCCTTCCAGGACAGCTCCGGCATCCGCGCCCGCCGGCTGGCCCCGCGCGACTGGGCCGCGTCGGACATCGCCGTGCGGGCCGCGCAGGCCGCGCTCGATAAGGCCGGCATCAAGCCGGAGCAGGTCGACATGATCCTGCTGGGCACCGACACGCCCGACTACATCACCCCGGCCACCTCGACCGTGGTGCAGCACAAGCTGGGCGCGGTCAACGCCGGCACGTATGATATCGGCTGCGCCTGCGCGTCGTTCCCGACCGGCATCGCCACCGCGTCCGGCCTGCTGGCCACCAACCCCTGGATGCGCTATGTGCTGGTGATCGGCGTCTACATGATGAGCAAGCTGGCCGACCCGGCCGACGTGACCTCGTTCTTCTACAGCGACGGCGCGGGCGCGGCCGTGCTGGCGGCCGGCGACAAGCCGGGCTTCCTCTCCTCCGCCTACCTGGCTGACGGCGCATATCACGCCCACTGGGGCCTGTACAGCGGCAGCACCTATGAGCCGGCCACGGTGGAGTCGGTGCAGGCCGGCCGCACTAACGTCCGCCTGCTCCAGCGCTACCCGCCCGACGTGAACCACATCAACTGGCCCAAGATCGCCCGCCTGCTGGCCGAGCGAGGCGGCTTTGGCCTCCAGGACATCGACCTGATCATCTTTACCCAGGTGCGCCTGCCGTCGATCCATCTGGTGATGGAAGACCTAGGGTTGCCGCTGGCCAAGACCCACTGGATCATGGAGGAGTGGGGCTACACCGGCTCAGCCTGCATCGGCATGGCCTTGGACAGCGCGGTCGAGCAGGGCAAGGCCAAGTCGGGCGACCTGGTGGCCCTGGTCGGCTCCGGCGTCGGCTACAACTACGCCGGCGCGGCGCTGAGGATGCCGTAGCCGCGCAGGACTGACAGTGCTGCTTTGCGCGCAAACGACCTCTCACGCGTTCAACAATGTTGACGTGTAGACCAGCACTGTCAGTCCTTTCTGAGCACGAGGTACTCATGCCCATCCCAACCCTACCGGGCGTCACGCCCAAGATGATCACGACCGAGCGCATTGCGACGCGCGTGCTGTTCAGCGGATCGGACGACGGCGCGCCGGTGCTGTTCCTGCACGGCAACGCCTCGTCCGCCACCTGGTGGGAAGAAACGATGGTCGCCCTGCCCGCCAGCCTGCGCGGCATCGCCCCCGACCAGCGCGGCTTCGGCGACGCAGACGTGGCCAAGAAGGTCGATGCCACGCGCGGTGCGAGCGACTGGGCCGACGACGCCGTGGCGCTGCTGGACGCGTTGGGCATCGAGCGAGCCCACGTGGTGGGCAACTCGCTGGGCGGCGTAGTGGTCTGGCGGCTGCTGGCCGACTACCCACAGCGCCTTCTGTCGGCCACGGTGGTGGATACCGGCTCGCCCTACGGCTTCGGCGGCACCAAGGACGTGGATGGCACGGCCTGCTGGCCCGACTTCGCCGGCTCCGGCGGCGGCCTGTCCAACCCAGAGCTGATCAAGCGCCTGGTCGAGCAGGACCGGGGCATGGACAGCCGCTTCTCGCCCCGTCTGGCCATTCGCACCCTACTGGTCAAGCCGCCCTTCATCCCGGCGCGCGAGGAGGAGTTGCTCGCCTCCATGTTCGCCACCCACCTGGGGCCGCAGGACAACCCCGGCGATTTCGTCCCCTCGGCCAACTGGCCCTTCGTGGCGCCGGGCGTCTGGGGCGCGGCCAACGCGCTGTCGCCCAAGTACATCGGCGACGCTGTCGAACGCATGCTGGCCGCTCAGCCCAAGCCGCCGCTGCTGTGGGTGCGCGGCAGCCATGACCTGGCCGTGGGCGACACGTCGCTCTCCTGCCCCGGCACGCTGGGATCCATGGGCGCGATCCCAGGCTGGCCGGGCATGGACGTGTACCCGCCGCAGCCGATGGTTAGCCAGACGCGGGCTGTGCTGGAGCGCTACGCCGCGGCCGGCGGCCGCTACGAGGAGGTTGTCATCCAGGATGCCGGCCACGTGTCCTTCATCGAGAAGCCGGCTGAGTTCAACTCGGCGTTTCATGCGTTTCTGGCAGGCGTATCGTAAGACGATTTTCCAAATCGTCTTATGAGCATGACGAACAGCCCAACGATTTGGAAAATCGTTCTACGACCTGAGCGATGTCTACCAAACCAACCATCACCCCTGACCGCAGCGGTTGTTTATCGATCAAGGACGGCGCGCGCCAGATCTATTGGGAATACTTCGGCAGCGGCCAGCGCGAGGTCGTGGTCATGCTCAACGGCGTGGCTATGTCCACGCGCGGCTGGTATCGCAACCTGCCGGAGCTGCAACCGGCCTACGACGTGCTGCTATACGACTACCTGGGCCAGGGTAATTCGTCGCAGGAGGATGAGCCGTATGGCATCGACGCCTTCGCGGAGTACCTGGTGCGCATCATGGACTCGCTGGGCATCGAGCGCATCCACCCGGTGGGCGTCAGCTATGGCGGCTTCATCGCCGCTGAACTGGGCCGGCTGTTCGGCGATCGCCTGCACACGCTGACCCTGTCCGGCATTCTGCTGACGCGCGAGACCCAGTTTCAGATGTACCAAGACTTGTCGCTGCTGTTTTACCGCTCGCCCGACCCGGCCTTTGAGATCTACACGCACTACATGTACGAGAAGATCTTCGGCGAGGCCTTCGCCAGCCGGCTGTACGGCGACAAGCTGGAGCGCATGCGCCAGGGCTTTTTCGCCGACTATCACGGTAAGGAGTACTGCCTGATCCGCCTGACCGAGGCGCAGAATCCATTCTTTGCCCGCATCGACGCCGACCCGGACCTGTACCGCGGCATTAAGACGCCGACGCTGCTGCTGACCGGCGACCAGGACCGGGCCATCCCGCCCTGGCAGCAGGCCAAGCTGCTGGAGATCCTGCCCAACGCCCGCCAGATCATCCTGCCCGGCAGCGGCCACATGACCTACATGGAGCGGCCGGATCAGTTTTGGCCGGCGGTGCGGCGGTTGTTTGAGGAGAAGTCGGTGGGGTGGGTAAACGGTGAACGGTAAGCGGTAAACGGTGACCCGACGACCGTTCACCGATCACCGATCACCGTTCACCGTTCACCGTTCACCGTTCACCGTTCACCGTTCACCGTTCACCGAACTGGAGCCAACCATGTACATTGGCGATTATCTCGGAAGACGACAGATCTACAGCCCCGACAAGCTGGCCACCATCGACGCGGGCAAGATGCCGGCGCTGGAGCTGACCTACCGCCAGATGAACGAGCGCGCCAACCGGCTGGCCAATTGGCTGCGGGACGTGGCCGGCGTGCAGAAGGGCGACCGGGTGGCCATCCTGGCGCGCGACGGCGTCGAGCACCTGGACCTGTTCTACGCCTGCGCCAAGCTGGGCGCCATCCACACCCCCTTCAACTGGCGCCTGCACTGGCGCGAGCTGGCCGGCCTCATCGAACTGACTACCCCGAAGGCGCTGCTGTTTTCGGATGACTTCAAGGACGCGGTTGCCCAGATCGAATTGTCAATGGTCAATAGTCAACGTTCAATTGTCAATGAAGACGACGGTCGTCCGGGCTCATTGGCAATTGACAATTGGCCATTGACCATTGACCATTTCCTTCACCTCGACGGCCCCGGCCTCCCCTTCAGCCACGACTACCAATCGACCCTCGACCAATCACCCAATCACCCAGTCACCTGCGACTCCCTGGAAGCCGAGGACATCGCCTGCCTCCTCTTCACCGGCGGCACCACGGGCCTGCCCAAGGGCGCGATGGTCAGCCACCGCATGATCTGCTGGAACGTGCTCAACACGGTGATCCACGACCTGCACCACGACGACGTCTACGTCAACGTCTTCCCGCTCTTCCACGCTGGCGGGCTGTTCACCTACCTCTCGTCGCAGGTGATCTTCGGCAACACCACCGTGCTGACGCGGCAGTTCGACCCGGCCCAGGTGCTGGACGTGATCCAGCGCTACCGGGCCACGGTCTTTGCGGCCGTGCCCACCATGTACCAGATGCTCACCACCGCGCCTAACTGGGAGACGGCCGACCTGAGCAGCCTGCGCTTCTGCACCAGCGGCGGCGCGCCGCTGCCCGTGCCGCTGGTCGAGAAGTACACCCGCGAGAAAGGCATCCGCTTCAAGCAGGGCTTCGGCATGACCGAGTTCGGGCCGGGGCTGTTCGCCCTGCCCCCTGAGGACGCCATCCGCAAGGCCGGCAGCATTGGCCGGCCCAACTACTTCGTCGACGTGCAGGTGGTGGACGACGACAACCAGCCGCTGGGGCCGAACCAGCCGGGCGAGCTGGTGCTGAAAGGCCCCAGCCGCTCCTCCGGCTACTGGAACAACCCCGAAGCCTACGCAGCCGTGCTGGATGCCGACGGCTGGTTCCACACCGGCGACATTGTGCGCTACGACGAGGAGTGGTATTTTTACGTCGTCGACCGCAAGAAGGACATGTTCATCAGCGGCGGCGAGAACGTCTACCCGGCCGAGATCGAGGCTGTGCTGTACCGTCATCCGGCCGTGCATATGTGCGCCGTGGTAGGCGTGTCCGATCCGCGATGGGGCGAGGTGGGCAAGGCCTTCGCGGTGCTCAAGCCGGGTGAAACCGCCACGGCTGACGAGCTGATCCAGCACATGGCCGCCAACCTGGCCCGCTACAAAGTGCCCAAGAGCGTGGAGTTCCGCAGCGAGCTGCCATTGTCCGGCATGGGTAAGATTCTACGGCGCGAGCTGCGGTGAGGGCACTCCATACTGAACAGTGGAGCTTGCGCAGCCGTCGAAGCCCCACCTTTCGAAGGTGGGGTGTTGGCCAACCCGCAACGCCGCCGCACCGTACGCGGGTATGATGGCACTGACCCGCTCAGGGTGACACGCTTGAGACTTTGATCGAAGAGGAGATATCCATGAGTTCAATACCAACCTTACCTGGCATCACTTCGCAGATGGTTCAGACCCCGCGCCTCGCTGTCCATACGCTGACCAGCGGCCCGGACGACGGTTTACCCGTGCTGTTCATCCATGGCAACGGCGCGTCGGCCACGTTCTGGGAGGAGACCATGCTGGCCCTGCCGGCCGGCTTCCGGGCCATCGCCCCCGACCTGCGCGGCTATGGCGACACCGAGCCTCTGCCAGTGGACGCCACCCTCGGCCTGGGCGACATGGTCGACGACGTGCTGGCCATGATCGACGCGCTGAACCTGGCCACGTACCATGTCGTGGGCCACAGCATGGGCGGCGGCGTGTCGATGAAGCTGGTCATGGCCCGGCCGGCCGCCGCGCTCTCGCTGACCCTGGTGGACTCCGTCTCGCCCTACGGCTACAGCGGCAGCAAGGACGTGGATGGCACGCCCTGCTACGACGACGGCGCGCCGGCCGGCGCGGGCAGCGTCAACCCCGAGTTCGTCAAGGCCATGGGCGCCAAGGACCGCGGCCTGGACAACCCCGTCTCGCCGCGCAACGTCCTGCGCCAGTTCTACGTCAAGCCGCCCTTCCTTCCCGCGCGCGAGGAGGAGCTGGTCAGCAGCATGCTCTCGCTGCGCATCGGCGAGGACTGGTACCCTGGCGACGCTGCCCCCTCGCCCAACTGGCCGACCGTGGCGCCAGGCACGAAGGGCATCGTCAACGCATTCAGCCGCAAGTACTTCGACGCCAGCGCCATCGTGGACATCCAGCCCAAACCGCCGGTGCTGTGGATTCGTGGGGCCGACGATACCATCGTGGCCAACAACGCCTTCTGGGACATCGCCGCGCTGGGCGCGATGGGCTTCGTGCCTGGCTGGCCAGGCGCCGAGGAATGCCCGCCGCAGCCGATGATCGATCAGATCCGCGCCGTGCTGGAGCGCTACGCAGCCAACGGCGGTAGCTACCGCGAGGAAGTCATCGACGACGCTGGCCACAGCCCGTTCCTGGAGAAGCCAGAGGAGTTCAATCGGCTGTTCCACGGGTTTATCGGAGGGTGATCGGTGAACGGTGATCGGTAATCGGTAAACGGTCTTCCAACTACTGATTACCGATTACCGGTTACCGATCACCATTCATCCGCTGTACCATGCCGAAAGGAGGTGATCGAGTCCCGTAACCCAGCAACCCATGTGCGCTCCGTTGGCGCAAATATGTGAACCGGTTTACAATGACCACAAGCTCGACTTTATGTTCATAGCGGCAACAGATGGCCGCGCGAAGCTCATTCTCATGGAGGAGAATCGACTATGAAACGTAGTACCCTGTTCCTGGTGTTGGCGGTGCTGGTGATCGCCAGTCTGGTGCTGGCGGCCTGTCCGTCGGCCGCAACCCCCGCCCCCACTGCGCCGCCGGCCGCGCCGGTAGAGCAGCCAACCACGCCGCCGGAGCCGACGGCCACGCCTGTTCCGCCGACGGCCACACCTGAGCCGGTAGCGACCGAGGCCCCTGCAGAAGAGCCGACCGCAGCCCCTACTGAGGAGCCGGCCCCAGAGCCGGTCGTAGCGGGCGAGCCGATCGCACTCACCTGCGAAGAGCCGATCAAGATCGGCTTGATCACCGACCTGACCGGCGGGCTGGCGCTGTACGGCGTCATGACCAACCGCTCGTTCCAACTGGGCATGGAATACGCCAGCGGCGCCGCCGGCACGGCTGTCGACGCCACCACGACATCCTACCAGTTCGGCGACTGCGAAGTGCAGGTGCTGCTGCGCGACGACAAGGGCGCTGCTGAACAGACAGCCACTTTGGCCCGCGAGTTGGTCGAACGTGACCAGGTGGACCTCTTGGTGGGCACGGTGAGCTCCGGCAGCACGGCCACGCTGCAAGAGATCGCCAAAGAGAGCCAAG
The DNA here is from genome assembly GCA_049294015.1 of Anaerolineae bacterium. GTDB lineage: Bacteria > Chloroflexota > Anaerolineae > JAAEKA01 > JAAEKA01 > JAAEKA01. The sequence continues at coordinate 12,040 of JBAQCH010000245.1, read as the reverse complement.
TGCCGCTGATCGTCGCGCCGGCCGCGGCCAACGACATCACCGGCGTCAACTTCAACGAGTACACCTTCCGCGTCAGTCGCACCAACTACCAGGACTTCATCAACCTGTGCGAGTACCTGACCACCCAGTACGACACCTTCATCCAGATCGCGCCGGACTACAATTTCGGCTACGGCGGCGCAGCCTCAGCGCGCGATGCCTGCACCAAGTTCGGCGGCACCTTCGTGGCTGACGATATCTTCGCCCCGCTGGACACAGCCGACTTCACCCCCTACATGGAGCAGATCGCTGAGAGCGGCGCCGAGGCCTGGATCGTGACCTGGGCCGGCGGCGGTTTCATCCCTATGTTCCAGTCGGCCAAGGAGTTCGGCGTGCTGGACGACATGGGCATGGGCGCGTCTTTCTTCGACAACCGCACCATGGCCGCCATCTTCGGGCCGGTGGCTGACAAGATGCAAGGCCAGGCCAGCGGCATCCTTTATCAGTACAAGGCGCCGGACAATGTGATCAACGACTGGCTGGTGGAGCAGGTCAAGGCCCGCTACGGCGAGCCGCCGGATCTGTTCGACGCTGACGGCATGAACGCGGCCCTGCTGGCCGTCAAAGCCATCGAAAAGAGCGGCGGCGACACCAGCGGCGAGGCCATGATCGCGGCCATGGAAGGCATTGAATTCGACGGCCCCAAGGGCAAGATCTTCATCCGCCCCGAGGACCATATGGCCATTCAGGACATGTACATCCTGCGGCTGGTCGACCTGGCTGCCCCGGACTTTGACATGTTCGAGTACGTGACCACCACTCGACCCGAACCCCCCTGCCTGCTGCCCGAGGCGCTGCAAGACCGCTGCGGCGACCTGCCGATCGGCAGCTTGAGCGGACAGTAGCAGATGACAAGGTGACAGGGTGACAAGGTGACAAGGTGACAGAGAGACTCCAAGTGGAGCTGGCTCAGGTCACCTTGTCACCCCCTCACCTTGTCACCTAGTCATCCGGTCGCCAGGTCATCCACATGCCCGACATCCTCCTCGAAACCCACAGCCTGCGTAAAGCCTTTGGCGCGCTGGTGGCCGTCGACGACGTGAGTATCCAGGTGCAAACCGGGACGATTCACTCGATCATCGGCCCTAACGGCGCGGGAAAGACGACCTTCTTCAACCTGCTCAGCGGCAATCTGGAGCCGACGGCCGGGAAGGTGATCTACAAGGGTAAGGACATCACGCGCCTGCCCTTGCACCGCAGCGCGCACATTGGCATCGGCCGCTCCTTCCAGATCACCAATCTATTCCCCAACCTGACGGCGCTGGAGAACGTGCGCTTGGCTTGTCAAGCTCTGGGCAAGGATAACTTTCGCTTCCTACAGCCGGCCGGCCACTTCAAGCAGTACGAACAGCGGGCCTGGGCGATCTTGCAGCAGGTCGGCCTGTCCGAACGCGCCCTGATGCCGGCCCGCACCTTGCCGCACGGCGACCAGCGCAAACTGGAGCTGGGCATCATTCTGGCGGCCAATCCGGAGCTGCTGCTGCTGGACGAGCCGACAGCCGGCATGGCCGCCGAGCAGGTGCCGGAGCTGATGGCGCTGATCAAGCAGATCCAGACCAGCGGCGCCAAGACCGTTGTGCTGGTCGAGCACAACATGAACGTGGTGATGAGCGTCTCCGACCGCATCACCGTGATGCACCAGGGCCAGGTGCTGGCCGAAGGTACGCCCGCCGAGATCGCCGCCAACGCGACGGTGCAGCAAGCTTACCTGGGCGGATTGTATGAGCTATGAGAAATGGTTAATGGTGAACGGTTAATGGGTAATTGTTAATGCCCTGCAACCGTCCGCGTGCACAGCTCCCTCATTAACCATTAACCGTTACCCATTCACCATTAACCATTTGCCATGAGCAACCTCCTCGAAGTCCGCGACATCCACACCTACATCGGCCAGTTCCACATCCTCGAAGGCGTCAGCGTCCAGGCGCCAACGGGCGAGATTGTGGCCCTGCTGGGGCGCAACGGCGCCGGCAAGACCACCACGCTCAAGTCAATCCTCGGGCTGACCCCGCCCCGCTCCGGCCAGGTGATCTTCGACGGCGTGGAGATCCAGGGTCGGCGTCCCTTCGAGATTGCCTCGCTGGGCATCGGCTTTGTGCCGGAGCACCGCGCCATCTTCCGCGACCTGAGCGTGCAGGAGAACCTGAAGATCGCCGAACGCAAGAAGGGCGACCTGGAGCGCAAGGCCGACTTCATCTTCGAGCTGTTCCCCGACCTGCAAAGGCTGATCAAGCTGCCGGGCACCCACCTGTCAGGCGGGCAGCAGCAGATGCTGGCTGTGGCCCGCGCGTTGGTGCCCGACAACCGGCTGCTGCTGATCGACGAGCCCAGCGAGGGCCTGGCCCCGGTGATCATCGAGGCCATGATGGAAGCCATCCGCAAGCTATCGGCCAGCACCACCATCGTGCTGGTAGAGCAGAACTTCCTCGTCGCCAGCCAGTTGGCTCAGCGCTACGTCATCATCGAAGAAGGCCGCTCCGTCCAGAGCGGCGCCATGGCCGACCTGGTCTCGGACAAGGCGACGATACAACGATATTTGGGAGCAGCCTGAGCAATGTTCAATGGTCAATTGGCAATTGTCAATGACGGAAACAGACCGCCCTTGACCGACCATTGACCATTGACCATTGACTATTGATAATTGACCATTGAACATTGACCATTACCATGAGCAATTTCCTCCAAACCTTCGGCAAAAACCGCACACTCTTTCTGACCCTGATCATCCTGGCGCTGCTTTTCCTGCTGGCGGTGCAGGGTATGAGCACGCGCGATTGGGTGGTGACGGTGCTGCGCGGCCTGGCGGTTGGGTCGATCACCTTCCTGGTCGCGGCCGGCCTGAGCATCATCCTCGGCCTGATGGACGTGCTCAACCTGGCCCACGGCACGCTGTTCATGATCGGCGCCTACGTCGGCTGGAGCATGTACGTCCGGCCCGACACGATCGTCGATCTGACCACGCCGTTCTTGTTGGCGGTGGCGGGCCTGCTCTTGATGCCGCTGTGGGGCGGGCTGCTGGCCCAGCTGAAGCTGGGCAATGTGCCAGCACGCGTCTGGCCGTGGTTTGCACTGGCGGCCGGGCTCGTCCTCATGGCCGTGGGGCTGACGCGCGCGCCGGTGTCCATCTGGAGCGGTTCCGACTACCAGAACAGCCCCATCGTCTGGACCCAGTACGCTGAGGCCGGAACCACAGCGCAGGTCGTGCAGCCGGCAGCCTTCGAGCCTGGCCAGTCGCCGATCCTGATTTGGGGCGCGATCCTGCTGGGCAGCGTGCTGCTGGGTTTAGCGGTTGTTGGCTTGATCCAGGCGCGGCGCGGCGGCGCTGAGGGTCAGGCGCGCCGGCCGATGGGTCGCACGCTGATCGGTTTTGCCGTGCTGGTCATCGGCGCGTTGCTCGTTTATCTCGTCAACACGCCACTGAGCGATTTCCTGTTTGGCCTCAGCACCAACATCTTGTTCGTCATCGCCATCGCAGTGGCCGCGCTGGTGGGTGTGGGACTGGGCAGCCTGATGGAGGCCACGCTGATCCGTCCGCTCTACGCGCGGGCCATCTACCAGATCATGCTGACCTTCGGCCTGGCCTTCATTGGCACGGAGATTGTGCGCGCCATCTGGGGGCGAACGGGATTCACCATGCCCAAGCCGGAGCTTTTCGCCAGCACAGGCGAAGGCTGCCCAGCCAGCAGCATCGCCGGCTGGCTGCAGTACCACTGCACGACGATCGTGCTGGATATTGGCGGCCAACGAGCCCTGATCCGCACATACAATGAGATCTTCGTGATTCTGGTCGGACTGGTGGTGTTGATCGCTGTCTGGCTGCTGTTGCAGCGCTCCCGGCTGGGCATGATCATCCGCGCCGGCGTGCAGGATAGCGCCATGGTCGAGGCGCTGGGCATCAACGTGCGCCGTATCTTCACCCTGGTCTTCGGACTCGGTGTGGGGTTGGCCGCGCTGGGCGGCGTTATCGCTGCGCCGGCCAGCGGCCTGAGCGACGCCATGGGCGCGACTCTGCTGCTGGGCTCGCTGATCGCGCTGGCCATCGGCGGCCTGACCAGCTATCCCGGCGCGGCCGCCGGCGCCATCATCGTCGGCCTGGTGCAGCAGTTCATCATCCGCTACGGCCAAATCGGCATCAACCTGCCCTTCCTGGACGAACCCTGGAAGCCCACCCCGCCCATCGTCCCTGCATCGACCATCATCCTGATGATCATTGTCCTGCTGGCGCTGCCGCAGGGATTGTTTGGTCGCAAGGAGTAGATTGGTAAGTTGGTAGATTGGTCAGCGCCGGCGGGCCTACCAACCATCAATCTACCAATGTACCAGTCTACCAATTTACCACTCTACCACCCCCGAGGATTTGCATGCCCCCACAAGGTTCATTTCTCAAACGCAATCTGGGTTTCTTGCTGACCGTCGGCGTGCTGGCTGCGCTGCCTTTTGTGTTGGCGCTGCTCAATGGCCAGTCGATCGCCGATTTGCTGGCCAACAAGGCCGGCGAGTCCAAGTTCATCCAGGGACTGCTGATTGAGATTTTCATACTGGCGGTGTTCGCCATCAGCTACGACCTGGTGCTAGGCATCACCGGCCTGCTCTCCTTCGGCCACGGCATGTTTTTCGCCTTCGGCGCCTATCTGAGTGGCATTCTGCTCAAGAGCTTCGGCTGGCCGCTGTGGCAGGTGCTGATCGGCATCGGCGTGCTGGGCGTGGTGCAGGCGCTGCTCTTTGCCATCGTGCTGCCGCGCGTGAAGGGCATCACCTTCGCGCTGGTGACGCTGGGCATCGCCGCGGTCTTCGACATCCTGGTCAAGTCGCAGGAACTGAACGTGTACACTGGCGCTGACGTGGGGCTGCAAGGCGTGCCGCGGCCGGCCGGCCTCAGCCCGGTGGACGACCGACTGCGCTTCTACTTCGTCGCGTTGATCTTCGCTGTGGTGGTCTATCTGATCTACAAGCGCTTCGTCGACTCCCCCACCGGCCGCGTCTGCATCGCCACGCGCGAGAACGAGAACCGGGCGCTGAGCATCGGCTTCAACACCTTCTACTTCAAGCTGGCCGCGCTGGTCGTGGCCAGCATTACGGCCGCGCTGGCTGGCACGCTGCACACCCTCTACAAGCCCATCGTCAGCCCGGAGATCGCCGGCCTGGGCTTCACCGTGCAGGGGCTGCTGATGCTGTTGATCGGCGGCATCGGCACGCTGAGCGGGGCCATGATTGGCGCGGCCGCGCTCCGGCTGATGGAGTTCTACTTCTCGCGCTGGTTCGGGGAGAGCGCCGGCTTTGTCATCGGCATGGTCTACGTGTTGATCGTGCTCTTCCTCCCCTACGGCATCGTCGGAACGTGGCGGCTCAAGCGCTTTCAGGTGCAACAGGGCTGGGAACGGCTAGCGTCATACGTGAGCAACGCCACCAAAAACCCCAAAACGGGCCAATAACGCTAGTAGACGGCGCCTGTTACCCCCGACAGAATGTAACACGCGCTCCAGCCACCGTCAAACCGACTTTGCGCTAAACCCGTCCACCTGTGCTATAATCCCCGCCAATCGCAAGAGTAAAGGCCCAGACTTCCAGTCCATGGGCTGCAAAGGTCGAAAGGAGAGCAGTACCACATTGAAAATCACAACAGAGCGTTTGCCCAACGCCCAGATTGCCCTGATTGTCCAGCCAGACGAGCAACAGGTGGAGCAGGCGCTGCGCAAGGCTGCGACCAAGGTAGCGCAACGCTACAACGTCCCCGGTTTTCGCAAGGGCAAAGCCCCCTATGCCGCGATCGTGCGCGCCTTCGGCAAAGAAGCGCTGCTGGAGCAAGCGGCCGAGGACATGGGCGACCAGGTCTACAAGCAGGCGTTGGACGAAAGCGGCCTGCAGCCAATCGGGCCCGGTGTGCTGGACGATGTGACCTTTGATCCGCTGACTTATCGCCTGACTCTGCCCATGCCGCCAGAGGTCGATCTGGGCGACTACCGCTCGGCGCGCGTCGAGCGGACCGCCGTCGAGGTCAGCGAAGACGATGTCGACTCCGAGCTGCAGCAGATGCGGGAACAACAAGCTGAATGGTTGCCGCTGGAGGATGACGGCGCGGCCTATGGCGACCTGCTGACCTTGCAGATCGTCGGTCGGGCTGGCGAGGAAGAGATCGTCAACGACGAAGCGTTCGAGTTGGTCCTGGAAGAGAAGAGCGAGGACTTTCCCCCCGGCTTCGATACCCAGTTCCTGGGCGTCAAGCCCGGCGACCAGATCGCCTTCGACGTGACCTATCCGGACGACTGGGATTCTGACTTTGCCGGCTCCCAGGCCCACTTCGATGCGCAAATCATCAGCGTCAAACGCAACGACCTGCCGCCATTGGACGATGACTTCGCTGCACTGGTAGGCGATTACGACACACTGGACGACCTGAAAACCAGCATCCGCCAGGGCATTCTGGACAAACGCCAGGAAGAGGCGGACGCCGAGTACGCCAACGCTGTCATACAGAAGATGATCGAGGGCGCGGCTGCCATCGAATACCCGCCTGTGCTGGTGGACGACGCGGTAGAGCGCCTGTTCGAGGAGCAGGAGCAAAACATGCGCCGCGCCGGGCTGCCGCTCAGCGAGTTCCTGCGTCTGACCGGCCAAACCGAGGCCAACCTGCGCCAGCGGCTGCGCGGTCAGGCCGAGATGCAGTTGCGCGTCGACCTGGTGCTGGACAAGTTGGTCGAGGTTGAAGGCCTGCAGGCCACCGAGGCCGAGATCGACGAGCGCGTTGCGACGCTGCTGGCGGACGTGCCAGAGGAAGATAGCAGCCTGCGCGAGTTCCTGCAGATGGCCAGCGGCCGTCACGCACTATCACACGACATCGAGCGAAGAAAGGCCATCCAGCGCATGATCGCCATCGGCGAGGGCACGGCGCCGGAACTGGCTGCTGCTCTGGCCGACCAGGGAGTAACAGAACCACAGCCCGATGTCGCTGAAACAACAGAAGCCCAGGGGTTAGAAATCCCTGGCTAACAGCATGAAGCCAGACAATATTGGAGAAAACATGTTCGATCAGTACCCGCATTCCCTGGTGCCCATGGTCATCGAGACCACCGCGCGCGGCGAGCGCGCTTATGACATCTACTCGCTGTTGCTGCGCGAGCGTATCCTGTTTCTGGGCACCCCCATCAACGACCAGATCGCCAACCTGATTGTCGCTCAGTTGCTCTACCTCAATCGCGAGGACCCGGAGCGCGACATCTTCATGTATATCAACTCGCCCGGCGGCTCGGTCTACGCCGGCCTGGCTATCTACGACACCATGCAGATGATCGACGCGCCGGTCAGCACCACGGCCGTAGGCGTGACAGCCAGCATGGGCACGGTGTTGCTGGCCGCCGGCCGCAAGGGCAAGCGCTATGCCCTGCCCCATGCCACCGTCCACATGCACCCAGCCGGCGGCGGCGCCCAGGGCTATACCCCCGACGTGCGTATCCAGTTCAAAGAGTTGGAGCGCGTCCAGACCCAGCTCTTCCACATCCTGGCCAAGCACACCGGCCAAACGTCGCAGACCATCGAAGAGGACTTCGACCGCGACCGCTGGATGACCGCCCTCGAGGCCAAGGACTACGGCCTGGTGGACGACGTGCTGGGCGACGCCAGCGACGTGATCAAGGCGTTGGAAGACGAGCGCTTGCAGCGCTAAGGCTGCCTGTGCTCAGGCCGGTCTCCCGACCGAGCCGACCCTGCCCAGGTTGGGGTAGCGTAGTAGTTGCCCCAACAGGCACGGTCAGGAGACCGGCCCGAGCAGTAGCCCAACGGGCACGGTCAGGAGACCGGCCCGAGCAGTAGGTGCTTTTCAATTGACCATGCCCAAACCCACCCCTCCCGCTCCCACTTGTTCCTTCTGCCACCGCACCGAAGACGAGGTTATGCGCCTCATCCAAGGGCCAGACGACATCTACATCTGCGACATTTGCGTCGATCTGTGCGCCGAGATCCTGCGCGAGGAACTGGCGGCTCAGTCCGACGGCGAGGGCAAGCCGGTGCTCGAGCGCCTGCCCTCCCCCAAAGAGATCGTCGACCGCCTCAACCAGTACGTGGTCAGCCAGGACCGGGCCAAGAAGGTGCTGGCTGTTGCGGTCTACAACCACTATAAGCGCGTGTCGTCGGGCGCAGCCTTTGGGGACGTCGAACTGCAGAAGAGCAACATTGTCCTGATCGGCCCCACCGGCACCGGCAAGACGCTGCTGGCCCAAACCCTGGCCCGCATCCTCGACGTGCCATTCACCATCGCCGATGCCACCAACCTGACCGAGGCCGGCTATGTGGGCGAGGACGTGGAGAACGTGCTGGTGGGCTTGCTCCATGCGGCCGAATGGAACATCGAGCGCGCCCAAATGGGCATCGTCTATATCGACGAGATCGACAAGATCGCCCGCAAGCAGGGCGATAACCCATCGATCAGCCGCGATGTGTCCGGCGAGGGAGTGCAGCAGGGCCTGCTGAAGATCATCGAAGGCAACATCATCAATGTGCCTCCCCAGGGCGGCCGCAAGCATCCTTCCCAGGAGTACATCCGCCTGGACACCAGCAACATCCTCTTCATCTGCGGCGGCGCCTTCGCCGGGCTGGACGAGATCATCGCCCGCCGGGTGCAGGGGCCGGGCCGCATGGGCTTCGGCGCGGCCGGTATCAAACGCCTCGACCCGGATCTGATGCGAGCTGAGCTCTTACAGCAGGCCACCTCCGACGACCTGATGAAGTTTGGCCTGATCCCCGAGTTCGTCGGCCGCCTGCCGGTCAGCGTCAGCGTCGATCCGCTGGACAAGGCCGCGCTGGTGCGTATCTTGACCGAGCCGCGCAACGCGCTGGTCAAGCAGTACCAGCGGCTGTTCAGTCTGGACAACACCGAGCTGGTCTTCACCCCCGACTCGCTGCAAGCTGCGGCCGAGGAGGCCATCAAGCTCAGGACCGGCGCGCGCGGCCTGCGCACCATCCTGGAATCGGTGCTGCTGGACGTGATGTACGAGATCCCCTCCCGCCCTGAGGTCACCAAATGCGTGGTCAACGCCGATACCATCCTGCGCCGCAGCCAGCCGGTCCTGCTGGCCGGCGGCGAACGGGCCGTCCATTGGGGAGACATCGAGCTCAAAGAGACCGCCTAGCAGCGCGCCAGAAAAGACATTTCTTCCGAGAAATGTCTTTTCTGCACAGTGACCCTCAAGAGATCGCCAGCCATGATTGCCGTCAACGAACAACAGTGCCAGGCTATCGCCCAGCGGCTGCGCCAGCAGACCGTGCGCGCCGACGAGTTCTTGTTTGTTCCGGCCACGGTGGAGGAGGCCTTGCGCGAGGCCAATTACTGGACTTTTGCCATCGCCATCTGCCAACACACCAAAAGCTTGCAGGGGGTCATCGACGGCCGCTGGCAGCGCGGTTGGGATTATCTGATCAGCGCCAGCCGACGGGTGCTGGACGAGTTCGCCTCGGCCAAGGCCATGGCTCAGATCGACGCGGAGCGGCTGGCCGCAATCCTGGCTGACGACTTCGACCCCGCCCACTCGCCCGTCGATCGCGTCGAGGAGCGGCTGGGTCAGTTGCACGATGTCGCTCGTGTGCTGCAGGAGCAGTACGACGGCCAGGCGATGAACATCTACTGCCGGGCCGGCGGCCACATTCAAGGCGAAGGGGGCATCTTCCAGCGGCTGGCCACCATTCCAGCCTACACCGATCCGCTGAACAAGAAGGCGCAACTGCTGGTCGGCCAGCTTGACGCGGCCGGCGTCTGGCCAGTCGAGGACCCGCAGAACCTCAAGGTGTGCATGGACTACCACGCCATGCGCGTGGCGCTGCGCACCGGCATCGTCGAGGTCACCGATCCGGGCCTGCTCATCGCCCTCAAGCAGAAGGCGCGAGTCAGCGACGACATCAACCACGCGGTGCGCAGCGCCGTCTCTGATGCCTGCGACCGGGTCATCGCCCACAGCGGCGTCGGCGTCTTCGAGTTCGACAAGTGGATCTGGCACCTGGGGCGCAGTTGCTGCTTCTACGACCACGAGCCGATCTGCGGCCCCCGCACCTGCCACAAGATGGACATCTGCACCTATATCAAGGCTGTGGACTACGCCTGCCCTGGCAAGTGTTCGCTGGACGGCGCGTGCAAAGGCAGCCGGGACGACTTCTACAAGGCGTTCTGGGAGACCAACGTCTACACTGAGTTTTATTGATGAGTTCGCGTTTTGGTAGGAGAGATGGACGTCACCGCCAAACAAGCCTTCATACGTCGCAAAGCGAGCGAGAACCGCTCAGATCCTACCGGAAGCGGCATCTTGTGGACCCGCCATGCTATTGCCGAGTTGGCCAATGAGGGTTGGGTTCGACGAGCGATCGAATATGGCTTGGTCACATCACAAGTCATCGAAGACTACCCAGTCGTGCATAGACCCCTGCCTGATTGTCTGGCTCTTGGCCAACTGGCTTCTGGTGAGCCTTTTCATGCGGTGCTGGCTGTCGACATCAAGAAAGACGTGCTTGTCGTTGTAACTGTCTATCGGCCATCTTTGGAGGAATGGGATGATGACTGGAAAACTAGAAAGCGCTAATCAATGCCCGTTTTGCGGCGGCCGACTTCGAGAGGGAAAGGCAACAGTCCCATTTGTGCTGCAAAACAGCGTAGTTGTGGTCAAGGATGTACCAGCGCAAATCTGCGCTAATTGCCGCGAACCACTGATGACTGGCGCAGTTACCGACGAACTCACTACCTTGCTCAGGCAGCTACGAGCGGCGGGATCTGAAGTCTCGGTAGTATCCTACCAAAGGCAGTTCCAACCTGTTCTTGCGGTTGCAGAGGAGAGAGCAAAGTACGGTGAGGAGTGAGATATAGTTTTCCTATTGGGCTACTACCCGCTTGCGGTCGAACTGGGGATCTCGTTCCAGCAGCAGCTTCAGCCCCTCCCTCAGGCTGATCCGCGGCTGAAAGCCCAGCACCTGCCGCGCCTTGCTCAGATCCGCCACCAGACGGGATACACCGCCGCTCTGCGCCTCGTTGGCCAGCACCGACAGCTCGCGTCCCGCCACCGCTGTCACCTGGCGCACCAACTCCTTCAACGTCGTCTCCTCGCCCGAACCGATGTTGATGATTTGGCCCACGGCCGCGTCGGTCAAGCTGGCCGCGGCCATGCCCCGCACGGCGTCGTCGATGTAGACGAAATCACGACTCTGCTGGCCGCTGCCGTGAATCACCAGCGAGCCCCCGCCCAGCGCTCGCTTCAGGAAAAGCGGCACGACCGGCGCATGGGCCGGTGGAATGCGCTGACCCGGCCCATAGGCGTTGAAGACGCGCAGGGCCACTGCCTGTAAGCCGTACAGCTTGCCCAGCGTGAACAGGTAGTGCTCAGCCGCGATCTTGGTCACGGCGTAGGGCGAGCCGGGGTTGGGCCGCATCCCTTCATGCACCGGCTGGGCTGGCTGCTCGCCATAGACCGTGGCCGACGAGGCCAGCACCACGCGCGGCGCCCCCACATCGCGCATCGCCGTCAGCAGCGCCACCGTGCCGCCCACATTGACATCGTTGTACTCCTGGGGATAGAGGATCGACTCGGAGACAGCCACGCGCGCCGCCAGGTGATAGACGCACTCGACATCCTGTAGGTGCGTCCACAGCACCGGCACATTGCGCACGTCGCCGCGCGAGAAAAGCACACGGCTATCCAGCCGGCTCGGTTCGCCCGCGCTCAGGTCATCCAACACCCGCACATGGTGGCCGGTCGCAACCAAATGATTGGCCAGCGCCACGCCCAGGAAGCCAGCTCCTCCGGTAATCAGGTATCGCATGCGCCAATTATAGCATAGTCCAAAACTGCGGCGCAACTTGAGTTATGCTGCTAACTGTGCTACTATCCCGCTATGACCGCCGCCGACCGCCAGATTACCTGGCCCGCACCCTTCTGGCCCGACGCGCCGCCGCCGGCTGACGCCCTGTGGCCCAGCGAGCGCCACCCCTGGTCCGGCGCGATGGTTGCGCACTACCTGGGCCAGCTCAGCC
>JBAQCH010000244.1:0-14760 GCA_049294015.1 Anaerolineae bacterium | reverse complement strand
CCGCCAGCGCCACAGCCGCCACGCGGCCATGCACCTCAGTTACCGGCTCCGCAGCCTGCGCGCTGCCAATCAACACGGCAGCATAGCCTGGCGCGCTATGGCCGAGGACGATGCCGGCGATACGGCGGGCCGCGGCGAAACGCCTGTGCGCCTCGGCGTCGTCCAGGCTATCGTCCAACGCCAGGTTGAGGTAGAGCAGCGGCACAGCGCCGGCCGGGCAGCCCTTAAGACCCCCTTGGGGATGGGCCAGCAGAGTGGCAACGGCCTCCGGCGTCAGGATGTCGCCGATGCGCAAACCGCTCAAGGCCGCGGCCAGCTCGTGGCGGTGGACGGTGACAGCATCCAAGGGCTGGCCCACAGCAGCCATCCCCGCCACTGTAATCACGTGCGTGGCACAGGCCGGGACGACTGGCTCGTGGACAGCCGGCGCCTTGAGCGGCCGCTCGCGGCTGCCATCAGCCTCGACCACAACGGCTCCGACCTCCTCCAGATCAGCCAGCCGGCAGATGGCTTCAGGGGCCAGCCCGGCCAGTTTACCAGGTTCACCGGCCGGGCCGACCAGCGCCAAGACCTGGCCATAACCGCGCAGCGAGGTGGGCAGCTCGAAGGCCAGGGTCGCGAGGCTAGCCGTGAGCAGAGCCAAGGGAGCGCGCTCAAGCTGGCTGGCCCACATGCGTGTGGTGGCCGTCAGCAGGGTTGGCTGGCCGCGGCCGGCCAGTTCATCTCCCAGGCGAAAAAGCAGCGAAGATTTGCCCCCGGCCCCTACCAGAGCAATGATTGGTTTACGGTCGGTCTCATCCAAGCGTAAGGCGTGATGTAGTTCCATGAGGTTCAGTTGTCCGGCAACCAGCGCAAATCACACGAGTCCCAGACGCGACATCACCCACTGAACAGTGGGGGGGAGGAAGACTGTTCAGGGGGCGATGATGAAGTAATTATACAGCATGACGGGAATTTGTCCAATTACGCTACCAAGTGAAAAGCCAGGGCTAACTTTGACAGGCCGGCGATTCGGGCGACAATGCGACTCAGTGAGCAACAACCGACCGGAGTACACCGTGACCAAACGCTTCATCATCGTCGCCGGCAACATCGGAGCCGGCAAAACTTCAATCGCCGAGCGCGTCGGCGCGCGGCTGGGCTGGCGAGCCGCCTTCGAGTCGGTCGCCGACAACCCCTATCTAGCCGAGTTCTACGCCGACATGCGCCAGTGGTCCTTCCACCTGCAGGTATTCTTCCTGGGTCACCGCGCCCAGCAGCACCTGTCCCTGGCCAGCGATCCCCAATCGGCCATCGCCGACCGCAGCATCTACGAGGACGCCTACATCTTCGCCCGCGCGCTGCACCACCTGGGCAACCTGAGCGAGCGCGATTATCGCTCCTATCGCACGCTGTTCGACCTGGTGGTAGCTGGTCTGCCGCGGCCTGACCTGTTGCTCTACCTGCGCGCGCCGGCGCCGCTGCTGCTGGAGCGCATCCGGCGTCGCGGGCGAGGCATCGAAAGCGGCATCGACGCCGGGTACCTGACGTTGCTGGAGAGCTTCTACGACGATTGGATGAGCGCCTTTGACCTGTGTCCCGTGCTGACCATCCAAACCGACGACCTGGATTTCGTCCACAAGCCCCGCCACCTGGAGATCGTGGTCGAGCGCATCCAGGAAATGCTCACCGGCAAGGAATCCATCGTGTTTCCGGCCGGAGGCAATGGTCGTTAACAGGCGCGTCGCGCCCGCACTCTGGAACACGCTGCGCGGCTAGCTCCGCACCGCATTGGCTCCCATGCGCATCATCGCCTCGCACCATCATCGGACGCACAGCACCAGCCGGGCCATGCAGGGCTACGACAGCGTCTACGACGAAGTCCCCGAACGCGCTGAGATGATCCTGCACGCGCTTAGCGCGGCTGGTCTGGGACCTGTGGTTGCAGCGACAGATCACGGGTTGGCGCCGATCCTGGCGGTTCACGACCTGGATCTGGTGGAGTTTCTGCACAGCGCGTTCCAGCGCAGCAGAGACAGCCTGCCAGGCGATGCGCCGCTCTTCCCCGATGGCTACTTTGCCGTGCGGGGTTGGCGTCACAAGCCCGCCGCGTGGCCGCAACTGGCCGGCTACTACGCCATCGACCGTGACTGCCCGATCCTGGCCGGCACCTGGGACGCAGCCTACTGGAGCGCGCAGACAGCGCTGAACGCAGCCGCCCTGATCCAGGCGGGCGAACGAGCGACGTACGCGCTGTGCCGGCCGCCCGGCCACCACGCCTCGGCCAGCCAGTACGGCGGCTACTGCTACCTGAACAACGCCGCGATTGCGGCCCGCCATCTGCAACGGGACGGCAGGGCCCGCGTCGCCATCGTCGACATCGACTACCACCACGGCAACGGCACGCAGGAGATCTTCTACGCCGACCCGACGGTGTTGTACTGCTCGCTGCACGCCGACCCGGACGGCGAGTATCCCTACTTCTGGGGCGGCTCGGATGAGCTGGGCAGCGGCGCGGGCCTGGGCTTCAACCGCAACTGGCCGCTGCCGGTCGGCACAGACGATACGGCCTACCTGGCTGCACTGGACGAGGCTCTGGCCGCTGTCAGCGCTTTTCAGCCGGCTTATCTGGTGATCTCGGCCGGCTTCGATCTCCTGCAGGGCGATCCGGCAGCGACCACCGCCGGCTTTCGTGTTACGCTAGATGGCCTGGGGCAGATCGGCCGGCGGCTGGCTAGGCTGGGCGTGCCTGTGGTCATCGTGCAAGAGGGCGGCTACCAGATCGACCTCTTGGGCGAGATAGCGGTCCGTTTTCTGCGAGCGTTCGCCTGATTGGCTGGCAAAGCACGCGCACCGTAAGGTTGGTCGCTGTATCGCTACCGAAGATGTGCTAGGATCGTTGCATGGGTAGACCACAAAAATCGAGCACGAAAGTTGAGGAAAAACTATGATGAGTGAAGCGACCAATCGTGAGGCCGCGACCCTGGCCGGCGGCTGTTTTTGGTGTCTTGAGGCGATCTTCGACGACCTGCGCGGCGTCGATGACGTGGTGTCGGGCTACTCGGGCGGCTTCGTCCTCAACCCCACCTATCGCCAGGTGTGTGACGGCAGAACCGGCCACGCCGAGGTGGTGCAGATCAGCTTCGACCCGGCTGTGATTTCGTTCCGTGAGCTGTTGGAGGTGTTCTTCGCCATCCACGATCCCACGACGCTGAATCGTCAGGGCGCGGACGTGGGCCCGCAGTACCGCTCGGCCATTTTCTACCACTCGCCGGAGCAGAAGGCCACGGCGCAGGCGGTCATCGCTGAGCTGAACGCGGCCAAGGTGTTCGACAAGCCGATAGTGACCGAGGTGACGGGCGTCACCAAGTTCTATGCCGCCGAGGATTATCATCAAGAGTATTACGTCAACAACACCAGCCAGCCCTACTGCCGGATGGTGATCTCGCCCAAGGTGGCCAAGCTGCGCAAGAACTTCGCGGCGAAGTTGAAGGGGTGAGAAGGGAATACTACAACGGATGGAGAACAGCGGATGGGGGAAGCGCGAGGCGCTTCTCCCCAGTCGCTTCCGCCGCTGTGGCCGGCCTCCGACCGAGCCACGCTCACACCCCTGCTGTGGCCGGTCTCCGACCGAGCCACGCTAGAACTATGCGCTATTTCACCTCCGCTAACGACATCTCCGCCGACCAACTGCGCGGCTTCTTCGTCGGCTGGCCCAACCCGCCGTCGCCAGAGACGCACCTGGCCATTCTGCGGCACAGCGATGCGGTGGTGTTGGCCATCGACGAGGAGGCTGGCCAGGTTGTCGGTTTCGTCAACGCGCTGAGCGATGGCGTGCTGAGCGCATTCATCCCACTGCTGGAGGTGCTGCCCGAGTACCAGGGTCGCAGCGTCGGATCGGAGCTGGTACAACGCATGCTGGCGCAGTTGAGTGACCTGTACGCGGTCGATCTGCTGTGCGACGCCGAGGTACAGCCGTTCTACGCGCGCCTGGGCATGACAGTCAGCCAGGGCATGATGCTGCGGCGCTACGACCGCCAGTCAGGCGCCAGTCCAAACCAAGCTACATTCGGACCCACATAACCACAGCGCATCAAACCGCTTATGGAGACACTATGTCAGACGAAAACACCAAGGGTAAAGAAGACGCAAAGCAGAGTGACGAGCCTGAACTGCCCCTGCCCTGGAAGCAAATCCAATCGGCCATCTGGCTGATCGGCCTGGCCATCCTGTTCTGGCAGGACTGGATATGGCCGGGGATTCTGGTGCTGGTGGCCTTCAGCGGCATCAGCCAGGCGGGGATGCAGTGGTACCTCACGCGCCAAGAAGAGCAGCGCCAGGCCACAGAGCGCCGCACCGACTGGCTGCCCAGCAAATGCCCCAACTGCGGCGCGCCGCTGAGCGTTGCGACTGTGCAGTGGACGGGCACGGAGACAGCCGACTGCCCCTACTGCAACGCTCATCTCAAGCCACCCGTCGCTCGCTAGTTCGCACGTGGGCGTGCGAACTCCGCATGTTGTGGGCGGCCGCCATGTAGCACAATCCGCCGGATTGCGGCCGAACAATCCGGCGGATTGCGCTACGATGACAGAATTGCCTCCAGCACTCCCCCTGCAATCGCTAACGATTTCTCCGAGACCGTGAAGCAATAGCGCCGCTCGGCGCGGGCGTCCAGGTCGCCGATCTTCATGCCAGTGTGCACCAGCACGCTGGGATGGACGATGCCGCGCAGCACGCCGGTGAAGGGGGCGACAAGCGGCGCGTCGTCGATGTGGGCGATGACAGCGCCTTCGTGGACCGTGTCGCCAATGGCCGCATGGGCGTGGACGTGCCCGTCGGCCGGCGCACGCAGCACGCGGGCGCCCTTGTAGCCCCCGACCTCGCCCGGCGTCTTGGTGTCCGGCTCGGCCGCGCCCTGCCAGATCACCCGCCCCAGGTCGTGGCCGCGGTTGGTCTCGATCACCGCGTGGCAGTCGCGCCCGGCGACAAAGCCTGGCCCCAGCGCCACCACCAGCGGCGCGTCGGCGATGGCCGTGCCGGTGTTGACCTTGGCCATGATCGCGTCCACCAGTACGGCGGGGCGCAGCTCGGCTCGGCAGGCGGCGGGAGGATCGATCAGCACGGGGAGGACGCCCTCGGCCAGCAGCCGGCGCGCCTCGGCCACATCGGCTGCGCGCTGGGCAAGGACGCCCTCGACCGTGGCCTGGCCGGAGAAGACCGCCTCGGCAAAGCTGACCGTGCGGCGCACCACCAACGGCCGCGCAATCTCAGTCATGACGACGGGGAAGCCGCAGCGCTGCAAGCGCCAAGCCACGCCGCTGGCGAGGTCGCCAGCGCCACGAATCAATACAAGCCGGTTCTGGGGACAAGAATCGTGGTTCACAGCAATTCGAGAAACTCACTGACGCTCAACCCCGCCTGACGGATTATCGCCCGCAGCGTGCCGCGGTCGAGCACGCGATGATCCGGCACTACAACCTGGGCAAACGGATCGTCGCGACGCATCACCATGTGGCTGCCGGTCTGTCGCTTGAAATAGAACCCGACCCGCGCCAACGCCTGCGCGCAGTCCCGCCCTGACATTTCAGGCAACTTGCTCATACGGCAACCGCCAGCAGGTCGAAGTGTTCTTCAGGCACCAGCAGCCCATCTTCCTGCAGCGCATCGATGTACAGATCAATCGCTTCTTTAATGTTGCGAATCGCTTCCTCGCGGGTTATGCCCTGGCTGATGCAGCCCGGCAGACTTGGACATTCAGAGACCCAAAAACCATCCTCGCCTCGATAGACAATCACCTGTCGCATTATTTCCTCCAAAGTCACTGTTTTCCTGTCTTGCTTCTCAACCCGCGCCACACCCGCTCCGGCGTCAGCGGAATCTCGTCGAACCAGACGCCGGTTGCGTCGTGGACGGCCGCGACGATGGCCGCAGCCGTGGGGATGAAGGGCATCTCGGCCATGCCGCGCGCGCCCAGGGGACCCTGCGGGTCGGGATACTCCAGGATCACCGGCTTGACCTGGGCCACGTCCACCACGGTGGGGATCAGATAGGTGCTGAGCTGGTCGGTCAGCACGCGACCGTCCTGTTGCACGAAGTTCTCGTGGGTGGTCCAGCCGACTGACTGGGCAATCGCGCCCTCGATCTGACCTTCGACCTGCTGCGGGTTGATGGCCGTGCCCACGTCGTTGACCGAAACCACCCTCAGCACATGGACATGGCCGGTGTCGGGGTCCACCTCCACCTCAGCCGCCTGCGCGCAGTAGCCATAGGTGACGTTGGGGTCAGCAGCGCCGGTGTCGTGGTCGTAAGGGGTCGTGGCACGCGGCACGTACTCGAAATGGGCGATGGCGGGCCGCTCTTCGTCCTGCCACCGGGCCAGCGCCGCTTCAGCCGCGCCCTTGACCGCGTTGCCGGCCATGAAGGTCATGCGGCTGGCCGAGACGCTGCCGCTGTTCTCCGTCTCGGCCGTATCTTGCACGATCAGATCGATCTGCCCCGGCGGCAGGCCCAGCGTCTCGGCCGCCACCTGCGCGATGACCGTGTGCGCGCCCTGGCCCACCTCGGCCGCGGCGTGGCGCACCACGGCCCGCTCGATCTCACCCGCGCCGTACAGCTCCACCGTAGCGTGGCAGACATCGCGGAAGCCCAGGCTGAAGCCGACGTTCTTGAAGCAGCAGGCCATGCCAGTGCCGCGCAGACGGCGGTCGGTGGAGGCGTCGAGGGAGGTGGCGAACGATGAAGGATGAATGATGAATGATGAATCCGGAGTCCGGAGTCCGGATTCATCATTCATCATTCCCAGTTCATCATTCAACCTGCGCAGCACCGGGTCGATGGTGACGCCGGGGGGGACGACGCTGCGGGTGGCCTGGATGGAGCCCTCGTGCCAGCAGTTGCGCAGGCGAAACTCCAACGGATCCATGCGCAGCGCCTCGGCCAGCTTGTTGATCTGCATCTCGGCGATAAAATGGCCCTGCGGGCCGCCGAAGCCACGGAACGCGCCGCCGGGCACGTTGTTGGTGTAGACCGCGCGGCCGTTGACCCATTGGTGCTCGCATTGATAGGGTCCCAGCGAGGCCAGCAGGCCGTTGCCCAGGACTTTCGTCGAGGTGAAGGCGTAGGCGCCGGCGTCGAAGCTGAAGTCGTTCTGTTGGACCACCAGGCGGCCATCGCGCGTCGCGCCCCAGCGAGCGTGGGCCAGCATGGGGTGACGCTTGTGATGGCCGATGATCGACTCCTTGCGGCTCCAGATGGTTTTGATGCTGCGGCCGGCCAGCTTGCCCTGCTGCTCCAGCCGCCAGGCCGCCAGGGCCAGAGTGATCTGCACCGACATATCCTCGCGGCCGCCGAACGCGCCGCCAATGGCCGGGTAGCGCACCACCACCTGCTCCTCGGGCAGGGCCAGCGCCACAGCGATCTGCTGGCGGTCCTTGTGCGCCCACTGGCCGGCCACCTCGACCACGATACGGCCCAGCTCGTCGACGTAGCTAACGCCAGCCTCAGGTTGAAGGTAAGCGTGCTCTTGCGCGCCGGTGCGGTAGGTGTGCTCGACAATCACGTCAGCTTGGGCGAAGCCGGCCTCCACGTCGCCGCGGCGGATGTGATACTCCAGCAGGACGTTGCTGCCGATGGACGGGTGCAGCAGCGGCGCATCAGGCTGGCGCGCGGCCTCCACGTCTACCACCAGGGGCAGGTCCTCCCAGTCGACCCGGATCAGCGGCAGCGCAGCCGCGGCTTGAGCCTCGGTCTCGGCCACCACCACCGCCACCTGGTCGCCCGGCCAGCGCACGCGGTCGGCGTCGGGCACGCCGGCCGACGCGCCCGGCCCGCACAGCACCGGCTGGTCGACGACGTTCAGGCCGTAGCCGTTGAAGGGCACGTCGGCCGCGCTGAACACGCCCAACACACCCGGCGCGGCCTCGGCTGCGCGGGTGTCAATCGACCGGACGCGGGCATGCGGCCGGCCGGCAAACAACGTCTTCAGCCACAACGTCCCTGGCCGCTCGATGTCGCCAGGGTACAGCGCTGCCCCGGTGACCTTGTCCTTCGCGTCGACTCTGGAAATGGAACTGCCTACTGCGCGCATGGTGGGTTCCTTGGGAAAGGGGTAGACAAGTAAACAAGTAGACAAGTAGACAAGGGCAGAGTCGGCTCGCCCTTGTCTACTTGTTTCCTTGTCTACTTGTCTACCTGCTTGCTTGTCTTCTCAATCGCCGCCACGACCTTGGCATAGCCTGTGCAGCGGCAGAGATTGCCGGCCAGAGCCTGCTGGATGTCGGCCACGGTGGGGTGGGGGCGCTCCTCCAGCAGCATGGCGCCGGACATGAGCAGGCCGGGGGTGCAATAGCCGCACTGCACCGCGCCCTCGGCCACGAAGGCAGCCTGGACCGGGTGTAACTCACCGGCCGCAGAATCGCCGGTCGAGTAGGCGTCTGCGCCGTATCGAGACCAGTGCCGCGCCAACCCTTCCACCGTCACCACCTCACAGCCTGCGGCCCGCTCGGCCGGCGCCAGGCAAGCCATCACCGCCTCGCCGTCCAGCCAGACCGTGCAGGCGCCGCACTCGCCCTCGGCGCAGCCTTCCTTGACGCCGGTCATGAGGCCGTCCTCGCGCAGGGCGCGCAGGAGGGTTTTGCCGGCCGCGTGGGGGAGGGTGATGGCGTGACCGTTGAGGGTGAGGCTGATCGGTGATCGGTGATCGGTGATCGGTGACTGATCACTGATTACCGATAACCGTTTACCGTTCACCGGTAACCGAAGCAGGACGGGATGGGCAGGCCAACTGGCGCGCTCGGAGCCGTTGCGCAGTTGGCGCAGGGCGCGCTCGACCAGGACGCGCACCATGGCACGGCGGTAGTCGGCGCTGGCGCGCAGGTCGTCGATGGGGCGGGCGGCCTGCATGGCCAGATCGGCGGCTAGGGCGATAGCTTCGTCAGTCAATGGCTGGCCAACCAGGCTGGCCTCGGCCGTCTCGGCGCGCACGATGGTCGGGGCGACGGCGCCGAGGGTGATGCGGGCGCGGGCCACCAAATCGCCGTCGAAGTCCAGCACCACCGCCGCGTTGACCAGCGAGATGGCCTGGGCACGGCGTAGGCCCAGCTTGATGAACGCGCCGCGGCTGGTGGCCGGCAAGGCGCGCAGGTGGATGGCTGTCAGCAGCTCGTCCGGCTGCATGGCGGTGCGGCGCACGCCCAGGAAGAACTGCTCGAAGGGCAGCCGGCGCTCCCCGCGTTGGGCGCTGGCCAGGGTGACGGCGCCCTCCAGCGCCCACAGCGGGGTAATCGTATCGTTGGCTGGGCTGGCGGTGATCAGATTGCCGGCCACCGTGCCGCGGTTGCGGATCTGCGGCGCGCCCACCTCCCAACTGGCCTGCGCCAGCGGGAAAGCCCGCGTCACCAGCAGCGCCGACGCGGCCACGTCGTTGTGCGTCACCAAGGGACCGAGGGTGATCTCCTCCGCCGCCGGTTGAGCAACCGTGGGTTGAGTAGGCGTCTGCGCCGTATCGAAACCCGTCTGCGGCGTATCGAAACCCGTCCCCGAAGAGGCCGTATCAAGACCCGGCCCCAGCGCGATCGTGTCCAACCCGGGGATGCGCGTGATATCGATCAACACCTGCTGGCGGCGCACCCCGCGCTCCAGCTCGATGATCAGGTCGGTGCCGCCCGCGATGACGCGCGCCTGCTCGCCGTGCTGGCTCAGCAGGGCCAGCGCCTCAGACAACGTTGTCGGTTGGTAGTAGGTGTGCCACATGGTTTGTTCGTTGGTTGGGGGGGAGGGGAGGAATACTACAGCGGATGAAGAACAGCGGATGAAGAACGGCGGATGAAGAACAGCGGATGAAGAACAGCGGATGAAGAACGGCGGATGAAGAACGGCGGATGAAGAACGGCGGATGAAGAACGGCGGATGAAGAACAGCGGATGCAGAACGGCGGATGAAGAACGGCGGATGAAGAATAGCGGATGAAGAACGGCGGATGAAGAACGGCGGATGAAGAATAGCGGATGAAGAATAGCGGATGGGTTCGGACAGGTTTCTATCCGCTGTCTTTCATCCGTTGTAGTATCTCCCGGTCATCATCACAACACCCCCACACTGTCGCCGACACGGATCACGCCGTTCTCTACGACGCGGGCCATCACGCCGACGCGCTGGACGACCGATTCGGGCATGCGCGCGTCCAGGGCGGTCAGCTTGTAGCACGGCTCGCGCAGCCGCACCACTTCGATCACCGCCTCCAGGCCAATGCGCAGGCGGCTGCCCTCGGCCAGCGACGAGATCTGGACGCCGCTGACGATCAGGTTCTCGCCCAGCACACCCGGGCCGGTGGGATAGCCCTCGGCTGCCAGCGTGGCTAGCATCTCCTGGTCCATGACGTTCAGGTTGCGGTTGGGGTGGCCGCCTTTGCGGTCGCCGTCGATGCCATAGCCGGCCAGCAGCATGGCTTCGGGCAACGGGTGGCGGTTGAAACTGCCGGGTTGAGGGCTGTAGACGATGCTGGCGAGTTGGCCGGACATAGCGGTCTCCTGCATGGGGATAAAGGCTTTCGCGTCCCTGAGGATACCCATTTCCCAACGTTCTGTCAAACGGTCGCTTGCTTACGCCAGGCAGCCAATGAGCTGCGCCGCCACGGTTTCCTGACCTGCTCACCCGCCCATTTGCCCGAATGCTTGCGAAATCCTATAATAGCAGCCACGATCACCCGAATCATCACCCAGGAGCCATACCATGCCAACTGCCATCGCCGACCAGCTCGACACGCTGGCGCAGGACGCCGTTACGCTCGTCAAGAACCTGCACTATTACTGGGACGAGGAAGGCGTCTCCGAGTTGGGCATTTTTATCGACCCTGACCTCTTCCAATACCTGGATAAGCTGTACCACGAATCGCTGGCCTTTGCCGAGCGCTGCCAGCGGCTGGGCGAGCTGGCCGGCCAACTGCGCCGCGGCTGATCTATGGACATCTACCTGCTGATCACCATCGCCATCGGGCTCATCGGCGCGCTGGTGCTGGGCTTTCTGGCCCTGGTATGGGCCATCTTCCGCCGGCCGCTGCCCAAGGTCAAGGGTGAGCAGACCATCGCCGGCCTGGACGCGGCCGTCGAAATCGTGCGCGATCGCTGGGGGGTGCCGCATATCTACGCCGACAGCGAGCACGACGTCTGGTTCGCCCAAGGCTACGTCCACGCCCAGGACCGCCTGTTTCAGATGGAATATGAGCGGCGGCTGGCGCGCGGCACGATGGCCGAGGCATTTGGCGCGGCCGCGTTGGAGGCTGATCGCTGGAGCCGCGTGCTGGGCTTCTGGCGCGCCACCCTGGCCGACCTGACGCAGCTCAGCGCCGCTGATCGCGCCGTGCTGGAAGCCTACGCGGCTGGCGTCAACGCCTATGTCGACGCGCGCCGCTACCGCCTGCCGGCCGAGTTTACCATCGTGGGCCTCAAGCCCGATCCCTGGCGGCCGGAGGACACCCTGGGCGTGCTCAAGGTGCTGGCCTGGGCGCTGAGCCAGAACTGGGAGGGGGAAGTGCTGCGGCTACAACTGCTGCACGCGCTGGGACCGGAGCGCGCAGCCGAGTTGGACCCCTTCTATCCGGCCAACAGCCCCGTGATTGCGCCGGCCGAGGGTCAGATCGATCAGCACACGCTGGCCGAGGCCGCGGGCCGCCTGCTGGCCGCCTATCGCCAGGCCAGCCAATGGTTCGGCCAGGCTGCTACGGCCGGCAGCAACAACTGGGTGATTGGCCCCGAGCGCACGGCGACGCGCCGCCCCTTGCTGGCCAACGATCCCCACCTGAGTGTGCCAATCCCTGCCCTGTGGTACCAAAACCACCTGGAGGTGAAGGGAGGCAGCCTGCAAGTCGGCGGCGCGACCATGCCCGGCCTGCCCGGCGTCGTCACCGGCCACAACGCCCACGTCGCGTGGGGCCTCACCGCCGGCCGCGCCGATACGCAGGATCTCTACCTGGAGCAGCGCCACCCTGAGCAGCCCACGTGGTTCCGCAACGGCGACCAGTGGGAGAACGCCCAGGTTCTTCGAGAAGAAATCTATCTGCGCGGCCAGGCCGAGCCGCAGGTGCAAGAGGTGATCATCACCCGCCACGGGCCGTTGATCAACAGCCTGCTGCCGGCCGAGCACGCGGCCAGCCTGCCGCCGCTGGCCCTGCGCTGGGAGGGCCATTTCCCCGGAACCAGCCTCAGCGGCATGGTGGCCTTGCAGAAGGCCCACGACTGGGCCAGCTTCCGCGCTGCGCTCTCCCTGGTCACCGGCCCCTCCCAGAACGTGGTCTACGCCGACGTGGCCGGCAATATCGGCTACCAGTACGTGGCGCGCGTGCCGCTGCGGCGCAGCGGGCATGGCCTGCTGCCCACCCCGGGCTGGACGGACGCAGGCGAATGGGACGGCTGGCTGCCTTTCGACGAGCTGCCCCACGCCTTCAACCCGCCCCAGGGCTATGCGCTGTCGGCAAACAACAAGCCGGCGCCCGACGACTACCCCCATTTCCTGGGCGCGGACTGGTTCCCCGGCTACCGTGCGGCCCGCATCGAGCGCCTGCTGCAAGCCCGGCCCCGCTTCACCGTGCGCGACTTCCAGAACATGCAGACCGACGTCTACTCGGTCCAGGCCGAGTCGTTGCAGCCGTATATGATTCTGGCCACGGGCGCGGGCATGCTGGAGCAGCGCATCGTGCGCGAGCTGGAGACCTGGAACCTGTTCGTCGAGGTGGACAGCTTCCCGGCCGCCGCCTACGAAGTGATGCGCATCCACCTGCTGGACCTGGTGTTCGGCGACAAGCTGGGCCCGCTCAGCCCGCAGTTCAAGGGTATCTCCTTCAGCGATATCTTCGCGGCCTCGGCTTTCACCGGCAAAGCCAGCCTGGCCCTGGCCAGTCTGTTGGGGCAGGAGGAAAGCTGGTGGTATCATGACGCAGCCAGCGGCCGGCCGCGCAGCCGCCAGGAGGTGCTCGACCTGGCCCTCAAGCAGACGGCCACCACGCTCTATGATCTGATCGGCAAGGAGCCGCGCAAGTGGGCCTGGGGCAAGGTGCATCAGATCGAGTTCGCCCACCTCTTCGGCCGCGGCCGCTTCCTGCGCGCCGTGTTCAACCGCGGCCAGTACCCCATCGGCGGCGACGAGCAGACCGTGTGGATGACTGCCAGCGACCTGCAACTGCCCTTCGGCCTGGTGCGCACCAGCGCCACCTACCGCCAGGTGCTGGATGTGGGCGACTGGGACCGCTCGACGGCCGTGCTGGCCACCGGCCAGTCGGGCCAGCCGACCAGCCCGCACTAC
This sequence comes from Anaerolineae bacterium, assembly GCA_049294015.1. Lineage (GTDB taxonomy): Bacteria > Chloroflexota > Anaerolineae > JAAEKA01 > JAAEKA01 > JAAEKA01. The sequence goes on along the minus strand of JBAQCH010000244.1, from coordinate 1,488 downwards.
GCCGACATGATCGACCTGTGGCGCGAGGGCGACCAGCACCCCATGCTCTGGACGCGGCCAGCCGTGGACGCCCAGGCAGCCGCCACGCTCTGGCTGCGCCCGCATCTACAGCGGGAAGCATGAAATGGCGCTGACCAATCACCCAGTCACCCGATCACCTAATCACCCAGTCACTCCATGAACGTCCCCACCCCTATCGACATGCGCGCCGCTTGGAACCACATCAGCCCTGGCTACCAGGCTGAGCACCAGATCGCCGTCGACGCGGCCCACTATGGCCCGTTCTTGCCCAGCGAGGCTGAGCTGGGTCTGCTGGGCGCTGTGGCCGGCCAGCGCATTTTGGAGCTGGGCTGCGGCGGCGGGCAGTGCAGCATCGCTTTTGCCCGCCAGGGCGCCCTGGCCGCAGGCGTGGATCTGAGCGACGAGCAGATCGCCTTTGCCCGCCGGCTGGCGGCGCAGCACGGCGTGAGCGTGGACTTCCGGCAAGGGGACGCGGCAGATCTGAGCGGGTTCGTCAACGCCAGCTTCGACATTGTCTTTTCGGCCTATGCCCTGCACTACGTGCCGACCATCGAGCGTTGTCTGGCTGAGGCCGCGCGCGTGCTGATTCCCGGCGGCCGGCTGGTGTTCAGCCTGGATCATCCCCTGCGCGAGGTGTTCTGGGACGAAGAAGCAGACGAGGACAGCCTGCTGGCTGTGCGCAGCTATTGGCGCCGCGGCCCGATGGACTGGCAGTGGACGGGCTGCCAAGCCCGGATGCGCTCCTTCCACCGCACCATCGGCGACTGGGTCGATCTGCTGCACGGCGCGGGCTTCCAGGTGCAGCGCATCCTGGAGCCAGAGCCGCAGCTCGACAACGCCGAAACGATCAGTTGGTCCGGCACCTACGACCTGGAGATAGTGCGGCTGATCCCCCAGACAGTTATCTTCGTGGCAAGGAAGGATGGCCGGTGAACAGTGAACGGTGAACGGTGATCAGTGAACGGTGGTCGGTGATCAGATTTCGATCACTGTTTACTGTTTACTGTTTACTGTTAACCGTTACCCGTCTACTGCTCCCCACTCAACAACGTGCGCGGATCGACAAGGAAGCCAAAGTCGCGAATCTCGAAATGGATGTGTGGGCCGGTGGAATTGCCGGTAGAGCCGACGTAGCCGATGAGTTGGCCCTTCTGCACCACGTCGCCCACCTCGACCAGCGCCTGCGACAGGTGCGCGTAGAGCGTCACGTAGTCGATCTGGTGGTCGATGATCACCCGGCCGCCGTAGCCATCTTTCGAATAGCCCGACTTGATGACGATGCCGTTGTCGGCCGCGTAGACGGGCGTGCCGATGCGTGCGGCGATGTCGATGGCGCGGTGGCCGGCGCGGTAGCCCTGCGAGATCACGCCGCCGTTCAGCGGCCAAATGAAGTGGCCGTCGCCGTAGGGCCAGGCCGCTGGCTGCGCCGGGGCCGGCTCGGCTGACGCCGTAGCAGCGGGCTGCGGC
>JBAQCH010000243.1:0-3987 GCA_049294015.1 Anaerolineae bacterium | reverse complement strand
CAGTTGCACGGCGCCCTCGCGCAGCAGGCTGGCGTAGCCAATCGCATCGACATAACGGCTGCCCCAGTGCGGCGCGATGTTGGGCTCGTCCCAGATCTGATAGAAATGCAAGGTGGCCCCGTAGCGCCGGCCGAAGGCGGCGGCGAAGCGGCCGAAGTCAGCGCGGCTGGTCGGCGGCGCCAGCGGGTTGGCTGCGTCCTGCGGCGGCCTGGCCCAGGCGGGTGAGCCATCGAGCACGGCGACCAGTTCCAGCCCGCGGGCAGCGGCGTCCGCCACAATCTGGTCCCACGGCGCCCAGTCGTAGACGCCAGGCGATGGCTCGATCAGGTCCCACGGAAAGCGCTGGCGAATCCAACTGAAGCCAGCCGCCGCGATGGCGTCCAGCGCCTCAGCCCGCTGCTGGGCGTCATAGCGCTCCAGGGCCACGTTGACCCCCAGCGGCTGCGCTGGACGGGCCAGCATGGCCGGCGTCTGGCCGGCAGGCCAGGACGCGGCCGCACGTTGCGCCCATGCCAGTCCGGTTGCTCCGGCCAACAGCGCAATTCCCAGCAGTAAAAGGGCCAGCCACTTGCTCATCGGGGCAGAATCCTACCACAGCCCGCAGCGTTTTGACGAATCATGCGACTTGGGCTAGAATAGCTTGACTGGCCCGCACCCTGGTGTTCAGATGGGAGCGGGCCAGCCGCGCTGGACACCGGCGCAACCCAAACACAACTCTAACGACCCAATGCCCCTTGCTGCACGGTGGCCGGGCGAGAGAAGGAAAAAGAGAGGTTTTCACATGGAGGATTTTACGCTGCAAGTTGAGAGGCGCGCCAGTTCTGGCCCCAAGCCCCGCCGCCTGCGTTCGGACGGCTACGTTCCTGCTGTGATCTACGGCGGGTCTGAGCCGACCGAACAACTGCAACTGGTGGAACGCGACCTGGATCGTATGTTGATCAAGGGCGCCGCGTCGCATTTGCTCAACCTGGTGGGCCCTGATTTCCCCAAAACGCGTGCGCTGATTCGTGAGGTGCAGCGTCATCCGGTGCGCCGCAACCTGCTGCATGTGGACTTCGCCCGCGTGGCGGTGGGCCAGAAGATCACCATGGCTGTGCCGCTGCACGTGGTGGGCACGGCCCCGGCTATCGATTTGGGCGCAGTCCTGTTGCAGAACGTTGACAGCGTGGAGATCACCTGTCTGCCCGACGATCTGCCCCAGTTCATCGAGGTCGATGTGTCCGGCCTGGCTGAGGTCACTGACCGCATCTATGCGCGCGATTTGCAGCTGCCGGCAGGCGTCGCCTTGGCCGCCGACTACAGCGATGAGCCGCTGATCGCCATGAACCTGTCGCGCGCGGCTGCTCATGCCGACGACGAGGAAGAAGGCGGCGAAGGCCCTTCTACGGTTGAAATCATCACCGAACGCCGCAAGGACGACTAGATCCCTGGCGCAACACAGCGTATTGGAACGCAAAACAGCGGCTGGCCCTATGGCCAGCCGCTGTTTTTTCCCCGTAGGTCACGTTACCAACGTGACGCCTGCTTTTATCCCGTAGGTCACGTTACCAACGTGGCGCCTGCGCCGCGCCGTCAGGCTGGTAGCCGGACCTACGAGGCGGCTTTATCCCGTAGGTCACGTTACCAACGTGACGCTTTATCCCGTAGGTCACGTTACCAACGTGACGCCCGCGCCGCGCCGTCCGGCTGGTAGCCGGACCTACGAGGCGGCGAGGCCGTTAGCCCAGGCAAATGCCCAGCTCCTGGGCCGTCAACAGCAAATCGCAGTTCAGCGGGACGGTGCGCGCAACGCGTGCCACGCGGGAGAGGGGCAGATCGGTCAGCACCGAGCCGCGCAGCGCCACCATGCGGCCCAGCTTGCCGCGGGCGATCAGCCGTACCGCGGCCGCCCCGAAGCGGGTAGCCAAGACCCGATCCGTGCTGCTGGGTGTGCCGCCGCGCTGTACGTGGCCCAGCACCGTGACGCGGATATCCCAGTCGAGGTCGCCGGAAGCCGGATCCTGCTCCTGGCGTTCTTGCAGCAACTGCGCCAGGTGCTCGCCGATGCCGCCCAGCCGCTGCTTGTCCAGGCTGCCCGGCCGGCGGCGAAAGATCGGGCTGCCGCCCTGCGTGTGGGCGCCCTCAGCCACCACCACGATGGCTGAGCGCTGCACGGCCGCGAAGCTGTGCTGCAATCGGCGGTAGATGATCTCCAGGTCAAACGGTTTTTCGGGGATCAGCACCACGTCGGCGCCGCCGGCCACACCGCTGTGCAGCGCAATCCAGCCGGCCTGCCGGCCCATCACCTCGACGATCATGGCGCGGTGATGGCTCTCGGCCGTGGTGCGCAACCGGTCGATGGCCTCGGTAGCCACGCTGACGGCCGTGTCGAAGCCGAAAGTGTATTCGGTGCCCTCTACGTCGTTGTCGATGGTCTTTGGCACGCCCACCAACGGCGCGCCCATCTCGTGTAGCTCGCGTGCGATGCGCATGGTGCCGTCGCCGCCGATCACCACCACCGCGTCCAACTCCAGCTCGTTGATACGTTCCAGCACTCGTGGGGTCACATCGATGGAGACTCGATTGCCCTGTTGGCGCTTGGTGTAGAGGAAGGGATTGGCGCGGCTGGCCGCGCCCAGAATTGTTCCGCCGCGCGCCAGGATCCCGTTGACCGAGTCCAGCGTCAGCGGCACGATCGCTTCATCGCCGCTGATCAGCCCCTCGAAACCGTCACGAATGCCGAGAACCTGCCAGCCATGCTCCACCGCGGCTGATTTGACCACGGCCCGAATCACCGCGTTGAGGCCAGGACAGTCGCCGCCTGCTGTCAGCACCCCAATTTTGTTGACCTTGCTGGCTGCTTTGCCAGGGAGAATGGAAGGCATGGTACACCTGAGCGGTCACTGGGAGGAAAAACGGGTGGTGAGCCACTGCATCGGATCGGCCGCAAAGCCGTTGACCCGCAGCTCCCAGTGCAGATGGTTGCCAGTGCTCAGACCGGTGGTGCCGACGTGGCCCAGCAGGTCGCCCGGCTGCACAGGCTGGCCAGCGCTGACGGCGATATCAACCAGGTGCCAGTAGCCGCTGAAAACCCCGCCGCCGTGGTCGATCAGCACCGCGTTGCCGCGCACCAGCAACGGCTCGGCCAGGACGACTGCGCCGGACGCGGGCGCCACGACCGGGACGCCTTCGGGCGCCGCAAAGTCCTGTCCGGCGTGGAAGCCGCTGACCGGGCCACCGTTGTAGGAGCGACGCTGGCCGAAGGGCGCGCTGGTGAGGAACTCATCGGCTATGGGGCGCTGGAACCGCCGGCGCCACTGGGGCGGCGTGGACTGGACGCTCCATAGCGCAGTCATGCGTTCCAGCTCGGCCTGCACTAAATCGGGCGCTAGAAGATCGCCCTTGTCCGGCGGTAATACGATGTCGAAGGTGGGGTAGCCGGCGTCCACCACCTGGATGGGCCAGCGGATCGTACGGCTGTGCGACTCGCCGGCTGCCTGCCAGGCCAGGTCCAGCCACACGTAGCCCGGCTCGGTCAACGCATGCACCACCACCAGACCAACCATTGCGCCATTGTCCACCTCCCGCAGCGGCGTCGTCTGTGGTCCCAGCGCCAGGCTCAGGCTGAGCGGCTGGCTGACGTCGATCTCGATGCGCACGCTGGCCGTCTCGCCCTGGCGCACCACGTCGGGCGTGACCGTGATATTGCGTATCGGGCCGGGCGGCAGGGCGGGCGAGGGCTGGCCAGGCGGGGCCGGCAGCAGCAGGTCCTGGCCTGGCGCCAGCCGCTGCCCTGGCCCAAGCTGGTTGATGGCCTGCACCTCGGCCGGCTGGACATGGAAGCGCCGCGCCAGGCTGGCGATGGTGCTGGCGCTACTGAAGCGTGGGGCGCGGGTAGCCGCTGTAGACCTCAACGAAGCGACCCTCATGGAAACCGTAGCCCTGGCCGGCCAGACGGGCCAGGTCAGCGCCCACGTCGTTAACGTCAGCGACCGCCAGGCCGTCGAA
>JBAQCH010000242.1:0-3524 GCA_049294015.1 Anaerolineae bacterium | reverse complement strand
CGCACCCGCCTTCTGCCGATGTTGATGCCCAGCCGGTGGGGCGATTGGCTTGGGCTGTTGGCCGAAGCCCTGCCCGACCGTTTGCCAGTGGAGCGGGCCGTGCGCGAGCAGCACACGGTTCTGGTCTTTGAGCTGTGGGGCTACCGCAACCCGCACCTGATTCGCTACGACCGGCCGCTGGGGTTGACGCTGCACACGGCCATCCGCCACCGCAAGCCGGCCAGCTACCGCCGCCTGGCCGACATCGCCAGCCGCTACGGCCTTGACCTGGTGCCCACGCTGGAGACGGCCGCGCCCGACGCCGACGGCCTGGCCGCAGCCTATCGGCGCTGGCAGGCGCAGATCGAGGCCCAGAACCAGGCCGCCGGCCCGGACGTGTTCGTGCAGGAGGGCGCGATCTTGATGCTGTCCACGGCCGAGACGGCCGCCTACTGGAAGTGCAAGCCGCCCAGCATCGAGGAGATCCACTGGCAGGGCGACCAGCGCATCAGCAAGGAGATCGTACGCCAGGCGCTGCTCAAGCTGTTGGAGAACGGCTACGACTTCGCCGCCGGCCAGGCCGAGGACGTGCAGGCTGCGCTGGAGGCCGACTTCGACCCGCAGCAGGTGGCCGCGGAGGTCGAGCTGATCCAGCGTATGTATCTGGATTTCACCGTCGAGCTGCAGCGCCAGCAATGGCTGCGCAGCCTGGTGGACGCGTCCGGCCTGGACCCGCACGACTTGCCTACCCTGATGCGCCACCTGGGCCAGCACTACGCCAAGCGCGAGATGGGCTGGGTGTATGCCACCGTTAAGACGATGTACGGCGTGGTTTGAAGATAGACTTACAGGGCAGATGTGGCTTGCCGGCAGCTATTCGCTGCCATTGGCGGGCAAGGTGACCACGAAGTGAGAGGGGGTAGCTACGAACTGAGGATCACTGGCGCCGATCTGGCGGCACCGTTCCTGAATGAAAACCATGCCGAAGCCCGCCTTTTCGACGTACCCGATCTGCCGCAGCACTTCGGAGATGACCTCGTTGCGTCGCCGTGCAATGCCGCCTCGCAGCAAATCAGGCAACGCCAAGCCGGGAAGCAAGCCGCCAGGACTCTGCACCTCCAGCCGATCGTCGAAGATGCGCAACTGAACGGTCTCGGCTGGTTGATAATCGCGGTGAGCAACTGCATTGGCTAGAGCTTCCCGTAGAGCATCAAGTGAATACTCGGGGACGTCCTGTCGCCGGGCATCACCTGGCAGGAAACGATACGCAATTTTCATGTGGTCGCCGACGAAGCTTTGCCCGGCCTCGATCAGCTCGGCAGCAGTTCCAACCAGCTCGCGCCGGTCTGTCACGAGGTTCCGATCGTACACGCGCCCACGAATACGTAGGGCTGTAACTCCCCAACTGACGTTGTAGCGCTGAGGTTGTTGCCCGAAGAGCACCATGCCAGCGTTAGTGGGCAGAGTCTGTCCTGCTTGAACTACGGCCAGCCTGGCGCTTACTGCCAGATCGAGGACGCTCACGCCCTCCGTTAGCGCCCGCGGCGTTGCCGCTGCGAAGTAGGCTCGCAACTTCTGCAAATCCAAATCGTTGACGCCTGAGCCAGTCGCAGGGAGACGTTCGAAAACTTCGGGAGTCTCGCGCAACGTGAGCAACCGGATTTCCTCATTGGATGCACGGCGAGTCTGCCTGCCATGCCGGATGAACACAGCGCCGCCTTTGGCGTGCATTCGTCCAGTAGATTCGACGCGAGCTAAAACAACCGTGCCATTGGTTAGCTTTACTGCCTCGATTTGCGGTGAAAGCGGCGGGCTAATGGCTTCCCGGCAAGCGCTCAGCACGCTCTCGATAACTTTGTTTGGGTCAGCCAGGCCGACGACTTGTCCGCTGTCGGTCACTCCGATTAGCACCTGGCCCCCCTGCGTGTTGGCAAAAGCTGTCAAGGTCTCGATCACATGGGATGAGTACCTTTCCTTGAACTCAACAGTAAGGCCTTCGCCCGCGTTCAGTCCTTCCATCACCAGGTCAATTGACATGGCATCAAGACCTCCTTGTCAGTGGAGCGACGTTACTCGTTGGTTGGGCTCACCGGCGTCACCGGCAGAACCCCGTGCCCATCGCGCAGCGCCTGGAACGCCGCAGCGACCTGCTCCGGCGTGCCCTGCACGCGCTGCACCTGGCAGCCGGCCAGCCGCAGCGCGTTCTCGGCATCCTGGCTGATGTCCTGCACCTCGCCGACGATGATCACCTGGCGGGCGAGGCTGGCTTCTTCGACGCTGTAGCCCAGGGTGGGTTGTTGGGCCAGCAGGTAGCTGCGCGCCAGGTCCAGATAAACAGCCGTGCGACTCGAAGCAGGCGGGCCGAAAAGGATGTAGTGTTCCATGAGCTTACCATCGGGTGGGGGAGGAGGTGGCGGCGGCAGGACCGCGCCGTTAACCGTGCGTTGGTACACCACCTCGAAGGAGTGGTGGAAGAGGGTGTTGTTCAGGCCGGGCGGCTCGTCGGGGTGGCCGGTGTGCAGGTTCTCGACGCGGTCGCTGGCCAGCCCCAGCATCTCGACCGCGCAGATCTGCCATTTCCACATAGGGAAGTTGGCGCCTGGCTCGCCCACGGGCTTGTCCACGGTGATGGTTTGCTCGCCGTCGGGCCAGGTGATGCGCGCCTGCGCGCCGAACACCCGGCCGCCGGTCTCGTCCAATGCGTCCAGGAAGAGGTGTTGCCGGCCCTGGTTCTCGTCGGGCGTCAGATGATGGACACGCACAGCGCGCCAATAGGCCGTTCCTTGGGCGACGGCGGCGGGAACCACGCGCACGCCATAGGCCGAAGCATCGTTGATGGGATCGGTGGACACGGTGGAGGTCTCCAGCGCAACGGCTGCGCTGGCGGCCTGGATCGGCTCAGACGCGCCGGCCGGCGCATCGCTGGGTATGCCGGCAGGCGCCTCTGCGGCCAGCGGTTCACTCTGCGGCTGGGCGAGCGTCTCAGCAACCACCGGCGGCGCTGCGACGGCGGGGGGCTGAGGCTCAGCGGGCGCGCCGCTCAGCCACAGCAGCAGGCGCTTGATCGGGTTGGCGTTTTCGCTCATAGCAACAGTGCCTCCGCCAGGGCAAATGGATCGCCGGACAGGCGCTCAACCCGACAGCCGGCGGCCAACAGCGCTTGCTCGTCGGCCGCGCTGGCTGCATCCTCGCCGCCCACGATGGTCACGGCCGCGGCCTGCTTCGCCTCTGCCAGGCTGGCGCCGGCCGTCAATCCATTCCCCCGCAGGTGGGGCAGCAGCAGGCCAAGCAGAGACGCACCCTGTTCAGACCGGCCGAACAACCAGTAGCTGGCCAGTGGCTTCTCCACCGGCGGGGGCGGAGGCGGCGGCGGCGGCGGCGGCGGCAGCGGCGTTCCGACGATGTAGTTGAACGCGCTGTTGGCGCCATCGGCCAGGGTGAAGGCATGCACCACGCCCTCCCCCTCCAGCGCCAGGGTGTAGGGCCCGGCCGGCAGGCTGCTGAAGGTATAGGCGCCGCCGGCTGGCAGCACCAGCGCCCAGCTC
>JBAQCH010000241.1:0-21364 GCA_049294015.1 Anaerolineae bacterium | reverse complement strand
GGCCTGGGCGCCACCCCGACGCCGCGCAGCCAGGCCACCCCAGAGCCCGGTTCATCGCTGCCCGATCTTGGCGCCGCCACTTTGCTCACCGAGCAACAATTGCAGGAGGCCGTGGTGCCGCCGCGCGATCTGCGCACGTTGGCCGAGGGCCTGCGCGGCGCCGGCCCGATCCCCGAGGTGGTGCAGGAGACAGCGCCAGTCTACCGCGTCGGCGACAGCAATACCTTTTGGGTCAGCAACGAGGACACAGGCGAGCACCAAGAGATCGACGCCAACCTGGTCTACATGAACGACGTGCTCTATATCTGGGTCGAGGAAGGGGTCCGCTACGATCAACGGGCTATCCAGCGGGCCGCCGACAAGTTTGCCACCGAGACCTACCCCACCAACCGTGAGTTCTTCGGCAGCGAGTGGAGTCCGGGCATCGACAGCGATCCCCGGCTGCACATCCTGCATTCGGTGCAGTTGGGCGGCGGCATCGCGGGCTATTTCAGCGGCGCGGACGCGGTCAGCAGCCTGGCCCAGCCCTTCTCCAACGAGCGCGAGATGTTCTACATCAACATCGACAACACCGAGCCCAATACAGAGTTCTACAACGGTGTATTAGCGCATGAATTTCAGCACATGATCCACTGGTATCAGGACAAAAACGAGACTACCTGGGTCAACGAAGGGCTGAGTGAACTGGCGATGCAGCTTAACGGTTACGACACCGGCGGCGCCGACTCGGTTTTCAGCCAGGTCCCCGACACCCAACTGACCGCCTGGAGCGACGATCCCAACAACCGCACGCAGTACTACGGCGGGTCGTACCTGTTCATGTCCTATTTCCTGGAGCGCTTTGGCAATGAGCTGATGCAGGCTGTGATCGCCGAGGATGCGAACGGCGCTGAGGGCTTTACCAACGTCCTGGAGGGCGCCGGGCTGGGTCTAACCTTCGACGATGTGTTCGCCGATTGGGTGGTTGCCAATCTGGTGGACGATCCGGGCCTTGCCGATGGCCAGTATGGCTACCAGGACCTGGACCTGCGGCCAATGGCGCGCGATCTGACCCTGCGCCGCTTCCCGGCCCAGATCGAGAGCGACGTAGCGCAATACGGCACGGACTACGTCGAGCTGCGCGGCACAGGCAATCTGGCCATTGACTTCCGCGGCGCCGCCTCGACCCGTCTGGCCTCCAACGAACCGTGGAGCGGCCAGCTCGCCTGGTGGGCCAACCGCGAGGACGATTCCGACGCCCGCCTGACGCGCGCCTTCGATCTGAGCGGCGTGGACACGGCAACCCTCAGCTTCTGGACGTGGTACGATATCGAGGATGACTGGGACTACGGCTACGTGATGGCCTCGGTCGATGGCGGCGAGACCTGGACCCCGCTGCCCACCGAGAACACGGTGGACACGAACCCCAACGGCAACAGCTTCGGTCCCGCGCTGACGGGCTGCTCCGGCGACCCCACCAGCACCGAGGCAGGCGATCCCTGCAACGCCCAGTGGATCGAGCAGACGGCCGACCTGACGACCTTCGCAGGCAACCCAGAAGTCCTGCTGCGCTTCCAGTATATCACCGACGATGCTGTCAACTACCCCGGCTTCTTCATCGACGATGTCAGCATCCCAGAGATCGACTACTTCGACGACATGGAGAACGGCGCTGAAGGCTGGGTCAGCGAGGGCTGGATTCTGAGCGATAACATCCTGCGTCAAGGCTGGCTGTTGCAGCTCATCGAGCTGGAGGACGGCCAGGACCCGGTGATCACCCGCATCCCGGTGGACGAGAACGGCGTCGCCCAATGGACCGTCGAGAACCTGGGCCGGCGCAAGAACGCCATCCTGGCCATCAGCGGCCTGGCCCCGGTGACCACGGAGCGGGCGCTATACGAGTATACGATCACGCAGCAGTGACCGGAACTCGGTAATCGGTGATCGGTAATCGGTGATCGGATGAGTCAAAACCGGCCTGGTTCGCTGAACCAGGCCGGTTTCTATTCGTCCGATCACCGATTACCGTTTACTGATCACCGATCTCCCGCGCCTCCACGCTGCCAACTCCCAGCCGTCGCACCAACTGCTGCTCCAACGCCGGCGTGAAGGTCGTGGTGTCGTTGGGAAAGTCGAGCTGCACGGCCGCGCCGTTCTTGCGCACGACGATGCAGAAGCGATCTGACCCCGGCTTGGCGCGCAACTGGTCCACTACCCAGCCTAACAGCCGCTTGTCGCGATCGACGTCGGGCGTGCGCTGCATGGTGACGCGAATCTCGCGGGGGGCGGATGACAAGGTGACTGGGTGACTGGGTGACTGGGTGACTGGATGACTGGGTGATTGGGTGACAGGATGACTGGGTGACTGGATGACTGGGTGATTGGGTGAAAGGGTGTCTGGGTGACTAGGTGCAGGCTTTGCAGGGTCCAGAACGTCCTCCGCGCGCGCAGTTCCCGGTTCTCCATTAACCGTTAACCGTTCACCGTTAACCATTTCTCCCCTCTCCCCCATTTCCCTTGTCTCCCTCTCTCCCTCCCACGCCGCCGGCGCGGCGCGCAGCCACTCCGGCTCCTCCAGCGCCCAGGGGCTGTCGTCTTCAGAGCCAGCGCCGCTGTCGCCGCCGTAGCTCAGGTCCTCGGCGGCGTCGGCGATCCGCAGACCTGTGCTGCGCACTGGCGCCAAGACGGAAGGTCGCAGCGGCGCAGCGGCCGGCCGGCCGTGCCCATTGCCATCGGTGAAGACGGGCGCGGCGCGCAGCCCTGCGTAGGGATCGACGTCGTCAGCGGCCAGCGCGCGCGTGATGTAGTCCTGCACCGTGTCGCACAGCACGTTGACCGACTCGCCGCGCTTCTCGGCCTTGCCGCGCACCAGCACGATGCGGTCCTGCACCCACAACTCCTTGGTCTCCTCCCAGGTCTTGGGGAAGACCACCACGTCGCACTGGCCTTGCAGGTCCTCCAGCGTGACGAAGGCCATGCGGTCGCCCTTCTTGGTGGTAATCTGGTTGACGCGCACCACGTTGCCGGCCAGCGCCACCGGCTTGCCCACATGGGCCTCGCCCAGCTCGCCGCAGGTGCAGGTGATCACGCCCGTCAGGTCCACAGCCATCTGCTGCAAGGGATGCGACGAGACGTAGACGCCCAGCAGCTCCTTCTCCATCTCTAGCCGCTGCTTGGGGGTGAGCGGCGCGGCAGCCGGCAGGGTCAGGGTCGATGCGAAGCTGCTACCTGTTGTCGCCAGCCCGTCGCCGAACAGGTCGAACATGCTGAGCTGGCCGGCCTCCTCCGCCTCGTAGCGCGAGCGGCTGACGCCCACCATCTGGTCGATGCCCTCCAACAGCTGCGCCCGCTCGCCGAATTGGTCCAGCGCTCCGACCTTGATCAGGCACTCCAAGGCTTTTTTACCCACCTTGCGCAGGTCCACCCGTTCGCACAGCGCCTCCAGCGAGGGGAAAGGCTCAGCCTGGCGGCCGGCCAGCATCGCCTCCACCGGCCCCTCGCCCACGTTCTTGATTGCGGCCAGGCCATAGCGGATGGCCGCGCCGGGCGGCACCGGGAAGGGGTAGGCGATGTGCAGGTCACGGTTGGCCGGCGGCGCATCCACCGCGCCCTGCTCGACGGTAAAGTTGAAACTGCTGGCGTTGACGTCCGGCGGCAGCACCTCGATGCCCATGCGCCGCGCCTCGGTGATGTAGTAGGCCACCTTCTCCGGGTTGTCACGCTCGACATAGAGCATGGCCGCCATGTACTCCAGGGGATAGTGCGCCTTGAGGTAGGCCGTCTGCACGGTGATCACCGCGTAATCGGCAGCGTGACTGCGATTGAATCCATAACGCGCAAAGCCCAGCAGCGCGTCCCAGATGGCGTCCGCCTCCTGGCGCGTCAGGCCCGATATTGTTGCGGCCCCCTTGGCGAAGATCTCACGGTGCTGGAGCAGCGTCTTCTCCGACTTCTTGCTGATCGCGCGGCGCACATTGTCGGCCTCGCCGGCCGTGTAGCCAGCAATCTCGGTCAGCAGCAAAATCACTTGTTCCTGGTAAACACAGACGCCATAGGTCTCTGCCAGGATCGGCTCCAGCGCCGGGTGAACGTACTCGGCCGCTTTCCTGCCGTGCATGACCGCCACATATTCCGGGATAAAATCCATCGGTCCCGGCCGGTACAGGCTGATCGCGGCCACAATGTGGTTGAACTCACGCGGCTGCATGTCGACAAGCATGCGGCGCAGCCCGGCCCCTTCCACCTGGAACACGCCGGCCACCTCGCCGCTGCTCAGCAGCTTGAAGCTCTCCGGATCGTCCAGCGGGATGTTGTCCAGCGTCCATTCCACGCCGTGCCGCTCGCGGATCAGCTTGGTGGCCTCGCGCATCACCGTCAGCGTGGACAGCCCCAGGAAGTCGACCTTGAGCAGGCCGATGCTTTCGCAGATGGGAAACTCGAACTGGGTGACGGCATCGGTGATAACGGCTTTCTGCGGCCGCATCACCGGCAGGTACTCGGTCAGCGGTTTATCGGTGACGATCACCGCCGCGGCGTGGGTGCTGGCGTGGCGGGCTACCCCCTCCAGCGCGCTGGCTGTGTCCAGCAGCTCCTTGACCTTGGCCTCACTCTGGTAGAGCTCGATCAGTTCCGGCACAGCCAGCTCCGGCTTCTTATCGTCCTTGCCCAGGCACTGCTCGATGGTCACCGGCTTGCCGGGGATGGCCGGGATCTGCTTGGCGATGCGGTCCACCTGCTCCAGCGGCATGTCCAGCGCCCGCGCCACATCGCGCACGGCCGCGCGCGCCTTCATGCGGCCAAAGCTGACGATCTGCGCCACGTGCTCCGCGCCGTACTTGTCGATGGTATAGCGGATCATCTCCTCGCGCTGGTCATCGGGAAAGTCCAGGTCGAAGTCGGGCATGCTGACGCGGCCAGGGTTGAGGAAGCGTTCGAAGACCAGGTTGTTACTCAGCGGGTCGATGCCGGTGATGCCGACCGCGTAGGCCACGATGGAGCCGGCGCCGGAGCCGCGCACGTTGTACCAGATGCCGCGGCTGCGGGCGTAGCGGCACAGGTCGGCCACCAGCAGGAAATAGACGTCGAAGCCCATCTGGTGGATGATCTTGAGCTCGTGCTCCTTGCGCGTCTGCACGTCCTGATCATCGGCCCGGCCCGCGTAACGCCAACGCAGCCCTGCATCCGTCAACTCGCGCAGATAGCTCTCGTAGCTGTGGCCATCAGGCACGTCGGTGTCGGGCAGGTGGAAGCTTTTGTCCTCCAGCTCGACGTGGCACATCTCAGCAATGCGCAGCGTGTTGGTGAAGGCGCTCTCCGGCAGATCGGCTAGCGATCGGAAGACCTCGCGCATCTCCAGGCCGCTCTTCAGGTAATAGCTGCCGTCGGACATGCGCATGCGGTCGGCCTGACCGAGCAGCGCGCTGGTTTGCACGCACAGCAGCACGTCGTGGTAGCGGGCGTCCTCAGGCTCCACGTAATGCACGTCGTTGGTCACCACCAGCCCTACGTCGTGGCGCTTGGACCAGTCCAGCAGCGTCTTGTTCACCTCGCGCAAGGAGGGGATATCGTGCTCTTGCAGCTCGATGTAGAAGCGGTCCTTGCCAAATACGTCCAAATACCAGTGCAGCCGCTCCAGCGCCAGCTTCTCCTGCGGCCGCGCACCCTTTTCGCCGTTGAGCAAGGTGGGCACCTCGGCCGCCAGACAACCGGTGGTACAGATCAGCCCCTCGCTGTGCTGGGCCAGGTAGTCGGCGTCGATGCGCGGCCGGTAGTAGTAGCCCTGCATCTGCGCATCGGAGCAGATCTTAAGCAGGTTCTTGTAGCCGGTCTGGTTCTGGGCCAGCAGCAGCAGGTGATGGCGGTCTTTGTCCTGTACGGAGTCGCGGCCCTCCATCGACCGGCCCCAGCGGGTGATATAGGCCTCGACGCCGATCACCGGTCGGATGCCGGCGGCCTTGGCGGCGCGGAAGAAGGGGATCACCCCGTGCATCGTGCCGTGGTCGGTCAGGGCCAGCGCGGGCTGGCCCAGCCGCTGGGCGCGCTGCACCAGCTTGTCGATCCGGCCCAGGCCGTCGAGCAGGGAGAACTCAGAGTGGACGTGGAGATGGACGAAATCGTTGGACATGGCGATAAGACGTGAAGCGTGAAAGGCGGATACAGGGGCAGCACCTGTGTCCACTTTAGTTCGAGTTGTCGGCGCGAGAGTCGCCCCGTGAAGCGGCAGCTTGATGCATTAACCGAGCCGATTATAGCACGACTGGTGTTCACCCCGCTAGTTACCTTCCCGGTTATTGGCTGCGCGCAGTGCGACTTTTAAGGAATGCAATGAAAGCGCGCCGCCATCCCGTAGAACGATTTTCCGAAATCGTTCTACGCGCCCTACACGCAGAACGATTCTCCGAAATCGTTCTACGCTCCATCCCGTAGAACGATTTTCCGAAATCGTTCTACGCGCCCTACACGCAGAACGATTTTGGAAAATCGTTCTACACTTTCCCTTACCCGCCAGTGGCCAGCACCAAATAGCGGCGCTCGCTCTCGGCCGGCTGCGTCAACCGCCGGTAGGGATTCTCCTCCACCACCAGAACCGTCCAGTACAGGCTACCCTCGCGAAAGCGCCCGCTCTTGAACAGCTCGTCCAGGTTCAACCTCATGGAGTGCATGATTCGGGGCGGCGCAACGCCCCAGGCCTGATTGGGGTCCTGCTCTGGCGACCAGACGACCAGTTCGTACAACGCGCCTTCGGGCAACGTGCTGGTGGGATACCACTCGAACTGCACCGTGCCCTGCAGCCTGGCATTCAACGCTGGCTGTAGCAGCGCTGGCGGCAACACGAGCGGCTGCTGAGACGCAGGCGCCGCCGCTGCTGGGCTTGCGAGCGCAACTCCTGCGGCCGGGCTGCGCGTTGGCGGCACGGGCAGCGGCTTCGCCGTCGCTGTAGCAGGCGGCGTTGCTGTGGAGGTCGCTGTGAACGTGGGTGACGGCGCAGCAGTGGGCGACAGTGTGGCCGGGGCGGTCGCCGTCGCGCTGGGCGTAGGTGACTGCGAGGCGGTTGGCGATAGCGTGGCCGTGGGGTTTGGCGTTGCCGTGGACGTCGCGTTGGACGTGGGAGCCGCCGTGCCACGCCCTGATGGCGTGGGCGCGTCGGCCGTCGGTAGCGTGGCCGCGCTGGTGGCTGGCGAGACCAGGGGAATGGTGCTGGGAGTTGCCATTCCTGGCTCTTGCCAGGCGATCAAAGCGCCGTCAGCGGCGTCCACCGCCGTCACGGAATCCAACGATGCCAGCGAAGCAGTGAGCGCCCCGCTCGGGGTCAGGGTAGTTGTTGGGCTAGGGTGACTCCAGCCTGTCTGCGTCTGAAGCCTCGCTGAACTGGAGTTCAGTGCAGGAATGGCCAGTCCAATGGTCAACGACATCAGAACCGCCAGCAAGCTGAGTACCACGTTCAGTCTGATAGGGCTCTCGTCGCGCCACATCCACGACCTCCTTCGATGTCTGGATTTGTCATTGCATGGTGTCGTCCACCTGTCCCGCAGCGACAGGCTGGCCAACTAACCAAAGATCGGACGTCGAAAGGAAATAAACCGTCACCAACAGCCCGGCGATACCTGCAATCTGCACAGCGGTAAAGCTTTCGTGCAACAACAGCACGCTCAACGTCACGCCGACCACCGGCCCCAGCAGCGTCGCCACACTGGCGATAACCACATTTGAGCCACGCAGGCCCTTGTAGTAAAAGACGTAAGCCAGGCCAGAAGAGATACCCCCCATCCACAACAACCAGAACCATTTTTGCGGCTCAAGCTGCGACGCGGCGACCAGCGCCTCCTGTCCAAAGAGCACGGCTAGCAACGGCAAAGCCAGGCTGAAACGCAGCCACACCAAGACCAGTGGGGCCACCTTATCCAACAGCACCTTGCCCAACAGCGTGGCCCAGGCAAAGAGCGCGGTCGATGCCAACATCAACAGCACCCCCCGGGCAGTCCGGGAGCCCAGCGGGGGCGGCTGCAACTGTCCCACTGCGATCAGATAGGCGCACACCACGGCCACGATGGTCAACAGCCACACGCGCAGCCCCACCCGTTGGCCCAGCAACAGCGCCGACAACACGATCACGAAGATCGGTTCGGTGCGATACAGCAGCATGGTGGTCGAGGCCGGGATCATGGCCAGGGCAATGAAGTAGAGCAGCGTCGGCAGGGCCGTACCCAGCAAGCTCAACGCCAACAAAGCCGCCCAGTCGCGCCGCTGCAGGCGATACAGCGGCGGCTTTTTCAGCAGCACCAACGGCGCCAGCACCAACGACGTAATCAGCACACGCAGCACCAGCATGGCGCCGGGCGCCAGCACGTCCGACAAAAACAACTTGGTCAGCACCGCCTCTGCGCCCCAAATCGATACGGTCAGGCCATAATAAACCAGATAGCCCCGCCCAGCCAGCCTGCGCTGTTTCAATGGTTGCCCGCGACGGATCATCCGGCTGCCTGGTCGATCCATACCGCCTCCCGCCAGCCGCGCAGCGAGTTGACCAGATAGATCACCTGGCAGCGGGCCAAATCGTCCACCGTAAGTACCTGTTCCTGCACCACGCCGGCCTCCAAGAGCTCCGCCCGCAGCACGCCAGCCAACAGCCCACTCGACAGCGGCGGCGTCGCCAGCCGGCCATCCAAGAGACAAACCACGTTAGCTGTCGTCGCCTCGGTCAGCTCGCCGCGTGTATTCCACAACAACACGTCATCGCAGTCTGGTCGCGCCGCGCGCGCCTGCTCGTAGACGAAGCGATGGGTGGTCTTGTGATAGAGGAAGACATCGTCGACATCCACCGCCTCCCTGGCCAGCCCCAGCCGCACCTTAGCCGCCTCGGCTGGCCGCTGCAAGGGATGCACCTCCAGCCGCAGCTCGCCCCGGCGGCCGGCCAGCAGCCGCAGTCGGGCCGGATCGGGCAGCACGGCCGGATCCAGCTCCGCCAGCCGGCGGCGCGCCGCGTCCAGATCGACGACAAAGCCAAAGTACTCGGCCGCTCCGGTCAGCCGCGCCAGGTGCCGCTCCAGCCGCGCTACTCCTTCCGCCGCCATCCAGCGCATCGTCTCCAGCAACTCAAAATCGGGGAACCGGCGCGCCAACACCTGCGCCTTGAGCAGGCACTCTTCGTACTCCGCGTCGGCGTCGGAGTCCCAGACAATACCGCTGCCCACGCCATAGCTGGCCTGGCCGGCCGGCCGGTCGATCACCACCGTGCGGATCGCGACATTGAACCGGGCTCGCCGGCCGGGGCTGAGATAGCCGATCGCGCCGGTATAGACCCCGCGCGGCCTGCCCTCCAGCCTGGCGATAAGCTGCATGGTGCGCACCTTGGGCGCGCCGGTGATCGACGCGCAGGGGAAGAGCGCAGCCAGAATGGCATCGACCGGCGCCTCGCTGCGCGCCTCGACGGTGGATGTCATCTGCAAAACCGTGGGATAGCGCTCCACCGCCAGCAGGCTGGGCACATGGACGCTGCCGAAGCGCGCAATGCGCCCCAGGTCGTTGCGGATCATGTCGACGATCATGACGTTCTCGGCCTGATCCTTGGCCGAGGCGCGCAGCGCAGCCACGCGCGCGCGATCCTCCTCCAGGGTGCGGCCCCTCGGCGCCGTGCCCTTCATAGGCTTCGAGAGTACCCGGTCGCCGTCGATGTCCAGGAACAGCTCAGGCGAGGCTGAGCAAATCACATGCTGGCCTAAGTCCAGGTAGGCCGCATAGCCACCCCGCTGGGCGTTGGCCAGATCGACAAACAGCCCCCACGGGTCGCCGCGCCAGGCAGCATGCAGCGCCATGGTGTAGTTGACCTGATAGGTGTCGCCGCGCGCGATGGCCTCCTTGATGTCAGCGATGGCGCGACGATAGGCGTCGATCTGCTGGCTGGGCCGCCAGTCACCCAGGGTATACAACCCGCCGGCCGGCAGGCGCTCCCAGATCTCTGGCATGCGGTACAGGCCAAACCAGAGCAGCGGCAGTTGGTCCAGCGGCCGCACCGTACAGGCTGCGTCGAAGGCCGGCGCAGCCTCGTAGCTGATAAAACCGGCCGCGTGGAGCCCTTGCCCCTCGACCGCATCTACCACGCGGCGCAGCGCAGGCAGCACATCCTCTGTCGCTTCTGCAGCGACTACTCGGACAGGATTGGAGAAATGCAGCCAGTGGTCACCATCCTGAACAACGACCGCAGGCGGAGAATCGATCAGCATAGCAAGACACGTAACGCAATCCGCCGGATTGCGGCTGACACAATCCGGCGGGTTTATCTACTTGACCGGGACTTCGCTACCCAAGCTGGCTCACACCGGCACAGGGAAACGCCGGCAAAGGGCCTGCACCTCGCTGTGAACGCGGGCTTGCAGGGCTTCATTCTCCACGTCGCGCACGATCTCGCCGAACCAGGCCGCCACCTGGCGCATCTCGGCCGGGCCAAAGCCGCGCGTGGTGATGGCCGGCGTGCCGACGCGGATGCCGCTGGTGATCGTCGGCTTCTCCGGGTCGTAGGGGATCATGTTCTTGTTGGTGTGGATGCCGGCGTTGTCCAGCGCCAGCTCGGCCGCCTTGCCAGTGACGCCCACCGGCCGCAGATCGACCAGCAGCAGGTGGTTGTCGGTGCCGCCGCTGACCAGCCGCACCCCTTCCTGCACCAGCCCATCGGCCAGCGCCTGGGCGTTGTCCAGCACACGCTGCGCGTAGACACGAAACTCCGGCTGCAAGGCCTCGCCAAAGGCCACGGCCTTGGCCGCGATGGCATGCATCAGCGGGCCGCCCTGGGCGCCGGGGAAAACGGCGCTGTCGATCTTTTTAGCCAGTTCTTCAGTGCTGAGGATCAAGCCGCCGCGCGGGCCGCGCAGGGTCTTGTGGGTCGTACTGGTGACCACGTCGCAGTGGGGGATGGGGTCAGGGTGCAAATCGGCCGCCACCAGGCCGGCGATATGCGCCATATCCATCATCAGGCGCGCGCCCACCGAGTCGGCGATCTGGCGCAGGCGGGGGAAGTCGAACCAGCGCGGGTAGGCGCTGGCGCCGGCCACAACCAACTTGGGCTGGTGCTCCAGCGCCAGAGCAGCGATGTTGTCGTAGTCGATGGTCTCGGTTTCCCGATCGACGCCGTAATGGACGAAGTTGTAGAACTTGCCGCTAAAGTTGACGCCAGAGCCGTGGGTCAAGTGGCCGCCCTGGTCCAGCTTCAGAGCCAGCACGGTGTCGCCCGGCTGGATCAGCGCCAGGTAGGCAGCCGCGTTGGCCTGCGCACCGGCGTGGGGCTGAACGTTGGCGTGGGCCGCGCCGAACAACTGCTTGGCGCGGTCGCGCGCCAGGTCCTCGGCGATGTCCACCGCGTAGCAGCCGCCGTAGTAGCGCTTGCCCGGGTAACCCTCGGCGTACTTGTTGGTCAGCACCGATCCCAAGGCTGCCAGCACAGCCCGGCTGACGTAGTTCTCGGACGCGATCAGCTCGATTCCGCTGCTCTGGCGCGCATACTCGGTCTGGATGGCCTCGAAGACTTCATTGTCCTGTTGGCGCAGCTCATGGCGCGGATCGGGGGTAGTATCCCACATGGGGATGGCCTCGTCCACGGCTTCGTCCATCAAAAGTATCATCAGGAATGCCTCCTCGAATTCTCGTCGTTGAGAACGAGTCTGTCGCTAACCGTAGGTCCGGCTACCAGCCGGACACGACGTTGTTGCCAGATGCCAACCGTAGGTCCGGCTACCAGACACGACGTTGTTGCCAGATGCTAACCGTAGGTCCGGCTACCAGCCGGACACGACGTTGCCAGGTGCCAACCGCAGGTCCGGCTACCAGCCCGACACGACGTTGTTGCCAGATGCGTCACGCTGGTAGCGTGACCTACAAGCGTTACGCGCGCTGCGTGCGCGCGGAGCGGGCAGCCACCAGCGCCACTGAGCCGGCCACGGCCGCGTTGAGCGAGCCAACCTGGCCGGCCATGGGGATGCGCACCAACCAGTCACACTGCTCGCGCGCCAGCCGGCTGAGCCCGCTGCCTTCAGCGCCGACCACCAGCGCGAGCGCGCCGCTCAGGTCGCTGCGCAACAACTCCTGCGCCTCGGGCCGGTCGTCCATGCCGACGATCCAAACGTTGCGCCGCTTGAGCTCGTCCTGCGTGCGGGCAATGTTGGTCACCTGAGCGATCAACAGATGTTCGACAGCGCCTGAAGACGCGTTGCAGACCGCCGGTGTGATGGCCGCCGAGCGGCGATCGGGCAAGATTACGCCGTGGACGGCCATCGCGTCGGCCGTGCGCAGCAGCGTGCCGACGTTTTGCGGGTCCTCCAGGTGGTCGAGCATCAACAGCAAAGGCGCCTCGCCCTTCTGCCCGGCCCGAGCCAGAATCTGGTCCAGTGTCGCATAAGGATAGGGGCTGGTCTCCAGCGCCAATCCCTGGTGGTTGACGTCAGGCAGTGCGCGCTCGAACTGCGCCTTGTCCACTGGCTGCACGCGACAACCGGCCTGCTGGGCCAATTGGACGATCTCTGCCACCAAGCCAGTCTGCTTGGCGCCGCTGGCCAGGTTCAAAGCGTAAAGTTTGCGTCGCCGTGCCCGCAGCGCCTCATGCACTGCGTGACGGCCGTAAAGAATTTCGATCGACAAGTTGGGTGGTGTCCTTTGTAACGATGAATGATGAACGATGAATGATGAATGGGCAAATACAACAGACTGATCCTCATCATCCAGCATTCATCGTTCAGCATTCATCATTCATCGTTCGATGCGCCACGTGCTACCTTCGCGCGTATCTTCGACCACGACGCCCAGGTCCGTGAGCCGGTTGCGCACCTCGTCGGCCAAGGCGTACTGTTTGACAACGCGCAGCTTGGCCCGCAACTCCAGGAGCAGGTCGATGAACGGCGCCGCCTCGGCGCCGCGTGGCTGGGCGCTCTCCAGTTGCAGCCCCAACACGCCGGTCAGCTCCAGCAGCGCGGCCTGGGCCGCGGCAAAGGGTTCGCCGCCCACGCCAGCGTCGCGCGCGCGGTTGATGGCCGTCACCAGCTCGAACAGGTAGCCCAGCGCGCCGGCCGTGTTGAAGTCGTCGTCCATGGAGTCCACGAAGCCGGCCTGTGCCTGAGCGGCAGCCGCGGCCAACGCGTCAGCTTCAGGGCCGCTGCTGATCTGGTCGACGGCCGGACGCAGCGCGCTGCGCAGCCGGGCCAGCGCGCGCGCGTTGTCCTCGATCACCGTCGCGTTGAAGGCCAACGGCTTGCGGTAATGGCTGGAAAGGATCAGCAGGCGCAGCACGTCGGCCTCGTGCTCGGCCAGGAATTCGTCGACCGTCACCAGGTTGCCCAGGCTCTTGGACATCTTCTCGCCGCTGAGCTGCAACATGCCGTTGTGCATCCAGTAGCGCGCAAAGGATTGACCGGTGTAGCTTTCGGTCTGGGCGATCTCGTTTTCGTGGTGCGGGAAGATCAGGTCGTTGCCGCCGCCGTGGATGTCGATCCGCTCGCCCAGATGCTTGAGGGCCATGGCCGAGCACTCGATGTGCCAGCCGGGGCGGCCGGGGCCCCACGGGCTGGGCCAGGCCGGCTCGCCCGGCTTCTGCGCCTTCCAGAGGGCGAAGTCGTTGGGGTCTTCCTTGTTTTCGCCGACCTCGACGCGCGTGCCGGCCAGCACATCGTCCAGCTTGCGCCGGCTGAGCTTGCCGTAGTCATCGTCCTGCCGCACGCGGAAATAGACGCCGCCCTCGGTGGGGTAGGCGTAACGGCTTTCCTGCAAGGTCTGCACCATGTCCACGATCTCGGGGATCGTGTCGGACACGCGCGGGTAGATAGTGGCGGGCAGAACGCGTAGCTCGTCGATGTGGCGGTGGAACTCGTCCACGTAGCGCTGAGAGATCGCGAACGGGTCGTCGCCTGTCTCCTGGGCGCGCTTGATGATCTTATCGTCCACATCCGTGAAGTTCATGACGTGGATGACGTCGTAGCCCTTGTACTGCAAATAGCGGCGCACCATGTCGAAGACGATGGCCGACATGGCATGGCCAACGTGGGCCTTGTCATAGACTGTCGGGCCGCAGACGTACATGCGCACCATGCCCGGTTCGATGGTTTCGAAGGGCTCTTTGCGCCGCGTCAGCGTGTTGTAAACTTGAAGCGCCATGGACTAACTCCCATCCAGCATCGGTTGGCCGAAGATCATGCGACCGGCGTTGGTCTGCAGGACCTTGGTCACCTGAACATCGATGTCACGGTTGATGTAGCGCAGGCCATTCTCGACCACCACCATGGTGCCGTCGTCCAGATAGCCTACGCCCTGGCCCATCTCCTTGCCCTCATCGATCACCTGGACGTGGATGGTCTCGCCGGGCAGCACCAGCACCTTGACCGCGTTGGCCAGCGCGTTGATGTTGAGCACCTTGACGCCCTGCAACTGCGCGACCTGATTAAGGTTGAAGTCGTTGGTGACGATGGGGCAATGCAGCTGCTTGGCAAGTTGCACCAGTTTGTCGTCCACCTGGCGCACGCTCTTGATATCCATGTCGGTGATTACCACCGGCACAGCCGACTCGCGCTGCAGCTTGTTGAGCATGTCCAGCCCACGCCGGCCCCGGTTGCGCCGCAGGCTGTCAGCCGAGTCTGCGATGTACTGCACTTCGTTGAGGACGAAGCGCGGGATGAGCATCGGCCCCATGACAAAGCCGGTTTGGCTGATGTCGGCAATTCGTCCATCGATGATCACGCTGCTGTCCAGCAGCACCGGTGTGGGCTCGTCGTTCTTGGCGTCGGCCTTGGCCGCGGGCTGTTTGCGCCAGCGACCGCCCAGCAGGTCGGTGATGTCCTCAGAGCGCAGAATCATGACCGTGATGCCCAGGTAGCCGAAAACGATCGCGCCAATCGCTGGCAGGATATCCCCAAAAGGAGATGGTAAGCGGGATAAGGGCAGGACCAACAGCGCAGCAATGACCAAGCCGACCACCAGGCCGATGGTGCCGGCGACGATTTGCTGCGCAGGCAACTGTCTGACCACACGCCGCACCGAGCGGGCCGGCTTCGTAGTCAGATAGGGCGCGATCAACGCTCCAATCACCGCGCCGACCAGGGCGGCCGGAACGGTCCATTTCAGGGTATCGAGCGTGAGATCCGATGAACCAGCGATGACGGTGCCGACATACCAACCGATGATACCGAAGATAATGAGAAGAATAATGCGTGCAATACGATCAGCCGTCATACACTGTCACCTCCTTTCTGTTTGATGGTGCCACTCCCCAACTGGCCGGCTACAGCGCAGCTCAGCTTTGGCGGTTTGAATAACGGTGACCATGTGTCCAGACCGTAAGTGCATCGGGATGATACATCACATTGTAGGTTTGTGCAATAACGTGCCGCCAAGCTCAACAAAAAAAGCCGGGCCTTCGAAAAGACCCGGCATTCACAGTCGAACAGCGGTAGAAGTGCGCCTAAGCTGCTGCGCCGCGTGCCAGTTGGCTGATCTGCGAAAAAGCAGCAGCGTCGCGCACAGCAATGTCGGCCAGGACTTTGCGGTCCAGCTCGACATTGGCCTGCCTCAGGCCATGGATGAAGCGGCTGTAGCTGAGGCCATTCATCCGGGAGGCAGCGTTGATGCGAGCAATCCACAGACGACGAAAATCGCGCTTGCGGTTGCGGCGATCTCGATGGGAATACCACAGCGACTTGAGCATCGCCTCATTGGCGCGCCGAAAAAGAAGGTGCTTGGATCCCTTCTGCCCACTGGTGAGTTTGAGCACTTTGCGATGGCGATTTCGAGCCGTTACGCCACGTTTTACTCTTGCCATTTTGTTCTGCCTCTTTCGATTCTGCTATTCTGATGCCGGCGCTTGATGCAGCAGTGCGCGCTTGCCCGGCGTGTATGGCTATGGACGCCGGTACGCGGATACGTAGCCGGCAGCTATCGACCTATTCCAGATAGGGGGCCAGCCGCTTGATGCGCCGGCGCGCGCCGATATTCTCAGTCACGTGGGCGTGGCTGTAAGCCGACTTGACGGTGGGTGTCTTCTTGCGGCGCAAGTGCCCCTTGCCCTGACGCATGCGCATCAGTTTGCCCGTGCTGGAGTATTTGAAACGCTTGGCTGTCGATTTGTGCGTCTTGATCTTTGGCACGTCCGATTCTCCTGTCTAACTTCTAGGTGTCAATGCTGCGCTGGCGCTGGACCGCAATGAGCAAAGCGTATCCCCCTACGCAGGGAAAAGGGCACGGTACCCCGCGCCCTTTTGCTCAGGACCCAATCCTGCGCGCTGGCGGACCAGGCTATACTTTGACGCCGGACTTCGGCGCCAAAATCATCAACAAGCTGCGACCTTCCATACCGGGCGCTTTCTCTACATCCGCTACGTCCTGAAGGTCGTCAGCAACCCGCCGCAGCAGTTCTTCAGCCACTTCGGGATGAGTAATCTCACGTCCACGAAAACGGACACGCGCCTTGACCTTGGAGCCGTCGTGCAAGAACTTGCGCGCCCGGCGCAAGACCACGGCGATGTCATGTTCACCGGTCTTGGGTCGCAAACGGATTTCCTTGACCTCAACCTCTTTTTGCGCCTTGCGCGCCTCGCGATCCCGTTTGGCCCGTTCGTACTGGAACTTGCCAAAGTCCATCAGGCGACACACAGGCGGATCGGCCTGCGGGGAAACCTCCACCAGGTCGGTGTTATGCTCTCGGGCGATGGCCAGGGCCTCGGCGCGGGTCATTACGCCCAACTGCCGACCATCGTCGCCGATCACTCGAAGCTGAGGAGCCTTGATCCGTTCGTTGACTCGATGTGTTTTGCTGCTAATTGCAACCGCCTTATTGCTAGATTCCAGAATGGCTCCGTTGACGACGGCGCCCTTTACCCAATACGGCGCCCCCATCTTTGCTATGCATGGGAGCGCCTCGTTACCACACGTTGGCCGATTATAGTGCAACTGAGACCAGAAGTCAAATCCATTTCTTTACAGAACATCAGCGCCGATTGTTGCTCCCTGTCACCCGTGGTACAATAGGCCCGCCGTGGTGGAAATCTGCCGCCGTTGGCCGACCAGGAGAGTGCTCACTTATGACCGGACGCAAACAGCTTCGTTTACAATCCCTGGCGCTGCTGGCGCTGCTGCTGGTGGCCCTGGCCGCGCCGCCGGCCCAATCCGCAGCGCCGCTGCAGCAGAGCTGTTACCCCATCGTCATCAACGGCGGCTTCGAGATCCGCAACGGATGGACGCTGGGCGGCGGCCCGCTTCCTCCGCAATACGTCTACTCGCCGACCAATAGCGGCGCCTGGGCGATGCAGATCGGCAACGCCGGTCTGGCGCCCACGACCCAAGCCTATTCGAGCATTTTCCAGACGCTCAGCATCCCGGCCAATGCGGTCAGCGCGGAACTGAGCTTCTGGGTCTGGACGTTCACCGAGCCCAACCCGGGCAGCGATCGGCAAGAGGCATTGACTCTGGTGGAGGGGGCGAACCTGCAAAGCGCCATGTCGCCCGGCGCTATCTGGGGCGGGCTGTCCAACAGCGGCGCCTTTCAGTTTGTCCGAAGCTCGCTCAACAGCCAGATCGGCCGGAGCTTCGAGCTGACCTTTTCCGTCTACAACGACGGCGTGGGCGGCCGGACCTGGATGGTGGTCGACGATGTGGCTGTGACCGTGTGCCTGCCCGGGCCCACCCCGACGCCCACGACCCTGCCCGGACCGACGGCCACGCCGGCGCCGACGGCTGCGCCATCGCCCATCCCAGCCAACTGCATAGATATCCTGGTCAACGGCGATTTCGAGTGGAACGGCGCCTGGGTCACCGGCGGCACACCGATCGTGCCCTTCTACGCTGGCCCGCCCAACCCGGTGTTCAGCGGCAGCCGCAGTATGGCGTTGGGCGCTGCGCTGCCGGGCGCGCCGGTCAACGTGCCTTCGTTCTCGTCGATTCAACAGTCTGTCACCCTGCCGGCCACTGCCCAGACCGCCCAGATCCGCTTCTATTACTTTCCCAGCTCCACCGCCGCGGCCGGCGGACTAAGCCGCCAGGAACTGGTGTTGCTGGATCCGCTGCGCTTCGAAGAGACCATCGATGTGCCATGGCGCGTGACTGAAAACGCCAACGGCTGGCTGCTCAAGGAAGTCGATCTGACCCGCTACCTGGGGCGGACGCTAACAATCTACTTCAACGCCCGCAACGCAGGCGACGGCACTCGCACCTCGATGTTCCTGGACTCTGTGCAGGTGCTCGCCTGCGACTTCATGGGTATCATGCCAGCCTACGACAGCGGCCAGTACCTGGAAGCGCTGCCCAGCGCCAGCGGCGCGGCTGAGTATCGCGCGCCCGACGGGCAGGCGCCGCAGGCTTTCCCCACCGACCAGGTCCCGCCGCCCAACACAACGGCCGGCGCACAACAAACGGTCATCGCGGTCGGCCCTGGCCCAGCGCCACTGCCGGACGTCACCCCTGGCGCCCCCTCCCCCAGCGCCACGGAGACTCCACGCCGCGAGCAGGTCTCCAGGCTGAACCTCGACCTGTTGAACAGCCCCTGGGTGGTCATCTTCATCATCAGCGTCATCGTGCTGCTGGCAGTGGCGCTGGCGCTGCTCTTCTTCCGGGGCGACAAAGATGAAACCAGGACAGGCTCCTGATGCCTGGCAGACATGTCATTTCTTCGGAAGCAATGACATGTCCTACGCCTCCCATAGCAAGGACCAAACGTGGAACTCAAGATTTTTACCGACGAAAGCGGCTTTGCCGCGCTGCACGACGACTGGAACGCTCTGCTGGCCCGCAGCCGCGCCAACACCCTCTTCCTCACCTGGCAATGGCAGACCACCTGGTGGCGCTGCCTGGGCGAGGGCGACCTGTGGCTGTTGGCCTGGTACGACGCCGGCCGGTTGGTGGCCATCGCGCCGCTTTACCTGCACAACGACGACGCCGGCCAGCGCCGCTTCGACCTGGTGGGTTGCGTCGAGGTCTCCGACTACCTCGACCTCATCGTGGAGGATGGCCGGGAAGAAGCGGTCTACGGCGCGCTGCTGGACTGGCTGTGCAGCGACGCCTGCCCGACCTGGCACACAATCGGGCTGTGCAACCTGGCCGAGAGCTCGCTGACCCATCGCCGGCTGCCCGAACTGGCGGCCGGCCGCGGGCTGGAGGCCGTCACCAGCCTGGAGGATGTTTGCCCGCTGATCGTGCTGCCTGACAGCTTCGAGGCCTACCTGCAGGAAATCCTGAGCAAGAAACAGCGCCACGAGGTGCGGCGCAAGCTGCGCCGCATCGAGGAGGAAGCCACGGTCCGCTGGTACGTCGTCGATGCAGCCTCCGAGCTGAACCAAGAGATCGACGCCTTCGTTCACCTGCACCGGCTGAGCAAGCAGGAGAAGTTGGGCTTCATGACCGAAGACATGGAAGCCTTTTTCCGCGCCATCATGCAGACCATGCACGACGCCGGCTGGCTCTACCTGGCCTTCATCGAGGTCAACGGCGCCCAAGCGGCGGCCATGCTGAGCTTTATCTACGACCATCGGCTGCTGGTCTACAACTCCGGCTACGACCCGGCCAGCTATGCCGAGCTCAGCCCCGGCATCGTGCTGACCACGCGCATCATCGAGGACGCCATACAGCGCGGCCTGCGGGTCTTCGACTTCCTGCAAGGCAATGAGGTCTACAAGTACCGCTTCGGCGCGCAGGACACGGCGGTCTACTCGACGGTCATCCGTCGCATGTGACCCGTAACACGGAACACGGAATCAGCGCACTCGGTTGTCGATTCCGGGTTACGTGTTACGAGTTAGGCGTTACGCATTACTCGTAACCCGCGTAAAACCCACCAACCCGGAGATCAACGTTCTTTCATGTCTGGCTCTTCCCAACCATTGAACATCTGCATGTTGAGCGTCCATACCTGCCCGCTGGCCACGCTGGGCGGCAAGGAAACTGGCGGCATGAACGTCTACGTGCGCGACCTGTGCCGCGAGCTGGCCCGCCAGGGCCATACCGTGGACGTCTACACCCGCTCGCAGGACCCGTGCGTGCCGCGCGTCAGCCATAACCTGGGCGCCAGCGCGCGCGTGATCCACGTGCCGGCCGGCCCCGAATCGCCCGTCAGCAAGGAGACCATGGTCGAGCACGTGCCCGACTTCGCCGCCTGGGTGCAGCACTTCGCAGCCAGCCACCACCGCCACTATGACGTGATCCACAGCCACTACTGGATCTCTGGCCTGGTGGCTCAGGAGCTTCAGGCCGCCTGGGGCAATATCCCCGTCGTGCAGATGTTCCACACCCTGGGCCACATGAAGAACCAGGTCGCCCAGGCGCCGCACGAATACGCCACCCAACAGCGACTAGACGCCGAGAGCGCCATCCTGGGCTTCGCCGACCGCATCGTGGCCGGCAGCCCGCTGGACAAGGCGCAGACCGTCTGGATGTACGGCGCGGACCCGAGGAAGATCCAAGTCATCCCGCCCGGCGTCGACCTGACCCGCTTCCGCCCGATCGGCGAGCTGGAGGCCAAGTCCTTCATCGACGTGCCGGCCGACAAGCGCATGGTGCTCTTCGTCGGCCGCATCGAGCCGCTCAAGGGCATCGACACGCTGCTGCGGGCCATGAAGCAGGTGGCCGAGGAGTGCGGCGGCTGCGAAGGGCTGACCGTCGCCATCGTCGGCGGGGACCCGGCCGTGCCGTTGGAGCAGATGAGCGACGAGATGGCCCGGCTGCATCGCCTGCGGGCTGAGCTGGGCATCGAAGACCTGGTGACCTTCCTGGGCAAACGCGACCAGGACCTGCTGCCTTACTACTACTCGGCGGCCGAGGTGGTCGTCATGCCCAGCCACTACGAGAGCTTCGGCATGGTGGCGCTGGAGGCCATGGCCTGCGGCACGCCGGTGATCGCCAGCCGCGTCGGCGGGCTGCGCTTCAGCGTCGTGCATGGCTACACCGGCCTGCACGTGCCCGTGGCCGACCCGGATGCGCTGGCCGCGGCCATTCTCAAGCTGTTCAAGAACGACGTGCTGCGCTGGGAACTGAGCGCCAACAGCCGCAAGATGGCTCAGGGCTTTGGCTGGCCCACCATCACCGGGCAGATCGTCGCGCTCTACCAGGAGACTGTCGCCGCCCGCCAGCCGCAGTCAACCCCAGCATACGCCACCGGTGCGAGGTAGCCTCCCAGAGATGTCATTTCTTCCGAGAAATGACATCTCTACCGAGCACCCTCCCAGAAATGTCATTTCTCGGAAGAAATGACATTTCTAGTGTCCTCTCACCCTATGCCCTGCCTACTCTTCCTTTCCCTCCCGCTACGCGGCCACCTGGACTGGGGCGGCATGTTGGACACGGCCGCCGCGCTGACTGGCCGCGGCCACGCCGTTGCCTGGGCCAGCGGAGCGGCTGTCGGGCCGGCCATTGCCGCGGCTGGCGTGGACTTCGT
>JBAQCH010000240.1:0-3174 GCA_049294015.1 Anaerolineae bacterium | reverse complement strand
CCGCCGGCGTGTGCTGCCAGCGCCAGATCATCTCGTGTACCGCGGCCAGTTGCGACGGCGCCAGCGCGCTGACATCCCCTGGCGGCAGGCCGAACAACACCGTCGCCAGCCGGTCGTCGAGCTGGTTCAATCCCTTGAGATAGCTCACCAGCCGTTCGTCGGCGCGCAGGGGGCTGGTGGTCAGCGGGGTCGCGCCGGGCTGGTTGATCTCGATCAGACGCCAGTAGCGCAGCGGGCGGTCGGGCGACAAGGCGTCCCAGGCCGGCTCGTCGAACAAGGCCAGCGCCAGCGAAAAGGTCGGGTAGGGGCGAGTGGCGTCCCCTTGGGCCTGGGCGCACAGGGCGGCGATGCGCATGTCAAGCTCCGGCGCAGCGCAGAGAAGCAGGATGTCCTGTTCGAACGGCGACAAGCCCAACTGCGGGCCGAGAAGGGCCAGCGCCGGCGCCGGCTGCATCTGCTCGGCGATCGCCAGCCGCTCCGATTGCGCCTGCTCGATCTGTTCCTCCAGGCCGGCGCGCGGCTGCTCCAGCCACAGGGGCAACGCTCCGCGGGAACTTGTGTGGTTGCCGGTTGCCTGGCCGCCGAACAGGCGCCTGAGCCCGGTTGGCTGCAGCGGCGCGCCGGCGGCCAGCACGAAATCGGCGGGAAGCGCGCTCGCCTCCAGGCCTTCCGGCTGAGCCAACTGCTGGAGCCGCAATCGAAGCCAGGCCAGCGAGGCGGAAAGGTAGCGGTTGTTGGTCGCCTGCCACGTTTCGACGCTCATGGGAGGCTCACCTTCTGCGCTGGATCGAACTCGAACGTGGGCGGCGTGCCGTTGATCAGGATCGGCAAGCTGTCCACGCCGTCGACGCGCAGACGCACCAGGTATTCCCCGGTCGGCAAGGCGGGAACGGTGAAGGTGAGCGACGTCGGCTGGGCGGTGTTGGCCGGCGTAGTGATCGCCGTAACCGGGACGGGCTGCATGCCCAGCATCAGCGCAACGCTCTGTTCCTGCTGGGCGCGGATGCGCGGCGCGCAGGTCAAGGTGACGGTATCGCCTGCTGCAACGGCCAGCGGCGGCGGCGTTCCCGGCGGGCGCGTCACCGTGATGGTTGGCGCCAGGGCGAAGGGCACGGCATTGGTCGTCCAGGCCGGCAGGCCGGGCCGTCTCACCACCAACACCAACGTGTAGAGACCGCTGGCCCAGGCGCTCAGGGCGTTGAGATCCTCGGAGGCCGTGGGGAGATGCAGGATCAACTGCTCCGGCCTTTGTTGCGGCTCTGGAGTGAGATCCATCGGATTCTGCAGCCGAGCATGGGTTACGCGCAGGACAGAGGTATCGTTCAACGGATCGCCTATGACGACCAAGTCTTCACCAAGCCTCACTGCTGGCAGCAGTTCGCTGTGGCGTGGCACTGAGCGAGCCAGCGAAGGGAAGGGTGGAGCGATGGATACCGGGCCGCGATCGTCGGCGCCGCGGCGCAGCACGGGCAGCGGCGCACGCGCGGGCCTGAGGCATTCGATCAGCACAACCGAAACCTTGTAGGCTGTCGTGGGTCGGTATTTGGCCTGGATCGCCGTCCACAGCTTGGAGAGCTCGTCGATGTTCAGATTCAAGGGGGTGAACTTGATCAGCTCGATTTGGTCCGCCAGGTTGGAGTCGGCCAGGGCCTGTTCCGCTGGCGTTAGCCCGCCGCCGGTCCAGGTGTCGCGAATGTAGGCGCGCGACAACACCGGCGTCTCGTGCAGCACCTGCATGCCATAGCCCAGCAGCGCCTCGGCAAAGAACTCGTCGGCGCCATAGGCGGTCAGCATGTAGTGCAGATCGAGGCCCAGCGGCGGATTGGTCAGGCGCTCGTTGCTGACGGCGTGCGAGGGCATACCGACGTTGCGCCAGCCGGAATTGGCCAACGCTTGATACATGAACAGGTTGAGTTGGCTGGGCTCGCTGGGGGTAGTGGCGATACGGTCAGGCGGCAGCGCCGTAACTGAGACGTTGCCGAACGCGGCCAGTCCGCCCAAGCCGCTGCTGAGCAGGCGTCTCATCACCGCCGAAACGGCGCCCGCTGCGAAGGGGCCGCTCACAGTTGCCCTCCCTTGCGCAGTTTGAGATAATCGTCCAGGCTCATTGCCTGAGACGTCGGGCGTTTTTGCATAACAGGTGCGGGCGGAGGTGTCGCACGCACCTCGATTCGGCCGATAGTCACATGGATAGCCGGTTGAGCCGGTGCGGCAATGTCATCTGCCCCAGCGCTGGCCGATGGGCGCCCTGCGGCAGGCCAGAGCTCCTCAGATGGCTTCTGGTGGGCCACACGCAGGACAGGCCGAAGCAGGGAGCGCTCTGAGTCCGCCGTGAGGTCATCAGCGGTGACCCGGCGGGCAGGTTGAGCCGGCTTCGCGTCGCCCTGGCTGCCGACCGTCGGTTCCTGCATTCCAATGGAAGCCAGCGATCGGGTCGGCTGAACCGTTGCCGGTCGCAGCGGCTTGAGAGCCGGACTAATCGTCGAGCCTGTTCGCTCAAAATGATACCCGTTTGCAACGTCTTGCCCTGAAGGGCGCTCGGCAAGGTATTCTGAACGATCGCCTTCATCCTGGAACGCTGTGGGCGCATGGGAACCAGGTTTCTGATGCGCGGCGCGCTGGCCTGGGGCCAGTCGCACATCAGCGGACTGGTCGGCGCGGGCCGTGCGCGGCGCCTCGGCCAGCGCTGGCTGCCAGCGTGCGCTTTCCAGCGCGGCAGCTGACATGTTGTCAGAAACTGGCACAGACGGGTCCTGGGCCGTGAAGTGGCGCTTCACCTGTGACAAGGCGCGTTCCGGCGGCGAGGCCTGTTCGGGCGGCGGCTCTGTATGCGCTTTGCCGGTTGCATCGCTATGGCGGCGCGTGTGCATCAGCATGGCTTGCGTCAGCTCTGGAGTGGCTGGCTCCGTCGATTGGCCCGATCGCACGAACGACGTTTCGGGCGCCATCGGCTCGATTCGCGGGCCGAGTGGCGCGTTTCGGGAGGCCCCGTTCTTCTTGTCCGCCAAAGCGAGGCCGGGGGAAAGCGATGGCGACGCGCCCTGGACGGGCGGCTGCCCAGCAGCGAAGATCGGTTGGGCCTCAGCGGCAAGCCCAGCTCGCCTGGACGACTCCAGCGGCAGGTCGGTGACGAGCGCGGGCGCCGTTGCTTGCGCCAGCGCGCCGGTCACGTGC
>JBAQCH010000239.1:0-4806 GCA_049294015.1 Anaerolineae bacterium | reverse complement strand
CCCGGCTAGCCCGTCCAGCCCGCCGTCGCGGTCGCCATGAATCTGTTCCACGTCGGGGTAGAGTTCGGGGTTGCTGCGCCCGCGGTTGAACAGGGTGACCTGGTGTCCGGCGGCCAGCGCCGCATCGACCAGGTGACGGCCGAGGAAGACCGTGCCGCCGAGGATGAGCAAGTCCAATGACAACCTCCGTCAGGAAAATGAACCAACATCAGCATGGGGCCGCCACTTCTGATGGTGCGTCCAGCGGGATGCGCTACGCGCGTAGTGACGACTTCAGTCGCTTCCGATCCGTCGCAGCGACTGATTGACGCCATGTTCCTATTGTACTGGCTGACGGAGGATGCGACAAAGGACGCCGACCCGCGGCGGCGGCTTACTGCATCAGCAGCAGGGGCAACCAGAGCAAACGGCCAGCGGTGGTTCCATCGAACTCGTAGGCGCCGATGTCGCAGCCGGCGCCTTGCGGAATGATTCGTGTTGAAATTTAAGGTTTACCCCCTTGACTCTGACGTTACGTCATGGTGTATCCTTAAGGCCATGAACGTGAAGCGAAGCGACGGCTACACCGTGCGCCAACTGGCCAGGCTGGCCGGCGTGACCGTGCGCACCCTGCACCACTACGACCAGATCGGGCTTCTGCGGCCGAACGCACGAACCGCGGCGGGCTATCGGCTGTACGGAGAGGCAGACCTGCTGCGTTTGCAGCAGATTCTACTCTTCCGCGAGATGGATGTCCCGCTGGAACAGATCCAGGAGATCCTGGACGATCCCCGGTTCGACCTGGTGCAGGCGCTGCGCGGCCACCGGCAGACGCTGCAAGCGCGCGCGGTGCGGCTGGAAACGCTGCTTCACACCATCGACAAGACCATCGCACAATTGACTCCTTCGGAGGATACGACCATGTTGACTGTCGAAGAGCTCTACGAGGGCTTTAGCAAGGAAGACGCCGAGCGTTATCGCCGTGAGGCGCGCGCGAACTGGGGTGAAGACAGGGTTGAGGCGAGCGAGCAGCGGGCGCGCAAGATGTCCAAAGCGCAGTGGCAGGCCGTGGGACAGCAGGGCGAAGCAGCGACCCAACTGCTGGCCAGCCTGATGGACCACAGCCCCGACGACCCGGCCGTGCAGGCCGCCATCGCGCAGCACCACGCCTGGATCGAGAACTTCTATCCCGCGCCGGCTGAGCTGTACCGCGGGCTGGGCCAGATGTACATCGAGCACCCGGAGTTCCGCGCCTTCTACGAGAAATACCGCCCTGGCCTGGCCGACTTCATGCAGGCGGCCATGAGCCATTACGCCGACACCGCGCTGGCCGGCTAAGTCCGTTCGCACGTGGGCGTGCGAACTCCGCAATCATGATGCCCCGCGGAGTTCGCATCCCCAGATGCGAACGGACCGGCAACACATATCCCTCAATGCAAAAGACGGAGCCGATCTCTCGGCTCCGTCTTTCTGTTATCTCACGTCAAGGCGCCACACAGAGCACGACAAACACTGCCTTGCTTTGCGTTCTTTGCGGCTTTGCGTGCGATTTCCGGTCGACTAACGGCGGCGCAGGGCGTAGCCGGCGCCCAGGGCCAGCATCGTCGCGGCCAGCGCGCCCAGCGGCAGGCCGGCCAGCGGCGCGACCGGCGACTGGCTGGACGCTGCCTCCACGCTGCTCAGCTCGACTGCAGTCGGCGTCTGGCAGCTCTGCACCGTCACGTCGTCCACGTCCCAGCCCACGTCAGACACGGAGCTGTCCGAGCCCAGGCGGAAGCGGAACTGCACCGTCTGGCCGGCGTAGGAGCTGACATCGGCGATCACGTTGCTGTAGGCCGAGCCGTTGCACCAGGCCTGCAGGCCAGCCAGCGGGTTGCCGAAGCTGCCGGAGATGGCGCCGGTGTAGGGTCCCGCCAGCAGGTTGGCGTTGGGCACCTGGGTCCATGTCGTCCCGCCGTCGCTAGACACCTCCAGGATGCCGCCGTCGAAGCAGGCCGTCGTGCCGCTGTTTTCCATGTTCGGCACGTGCCAGAACTTGAGCACCACCGGGTTCTCGCCGGTGGGCAGCGCGATCGCTGGCGACACCAGGCGCTGGTCGGTGGCCGAGCTCGGGTCGAGGCCGCGCATGTGGTTGACTCCGCTGTGCGGGTTGGTCGTAGCGATGGCCCAGGTGTTGGTTCCCACGCCGGCCGGGGTGGTCCAGCCGCCGATGCCAGCCTCGAAGCCGTCGGTGTAGAGGATGTTGGGCGTGGTCCCGGTGGTGCAGTCGCCGGGGGCGGCCACCGTGGTGAAGGTGAAGACGCTGGAGTAGGTCCCGACGCCGCAGGCGTTGCTGGCCTGAACGCGCCAGTAGTACAGCGTGCTGGTGTTGAGCGTGACGTTGGAGGTCCAGGTGGGGGCAGCCAGGCCGGTGGCCGAGGCGACGATATTGCTGAAGCCCGCGTCGGTGGCCACCTGGATGCTATAGGAAGCTGCGCCAGGCGCCGCGTTCCAGGTGAAGGTCGGCGCGGCCGGTACGTTCAGCGCGTTGTTGGCTGGAGCGGTCAGGGTGGTTGCGCCCGGCGCAGCGGCCTGAACAGTCAGATCCAGCGGGATCTGGTGGACGTTCGGGCCGGCGGCCGTGCCGATGAGGTTGAAGGCATACACGCCGGCCGCCGCGCCGCTGATGGTCAGCGTGCTGTTGCCGGGCGGGTTCACCGGGTTGGCGCTGAAGCCGGCCGTGCCGGGGTTGCCCGACGTGCTCAGCGTCACCGGGCTGTTATAGCCGCTGATGCTGCCGACGGCCACGCTGTAGGCGGCGTTGGAGCCAACGCACACTTCCTGGCTGGCCGGCGTGGCGCCCATGGTAAAGTCAGGTGTACCGCACTCGTTGAACTTGAAAGAGCCGATGCGCGTGTACCAGTTGTAGGCGCCGCTGGTCTGCGCGTACTCTTGCGTGTACCAGTAGGTGCAGTCGTCGGTGGGGTCGATCTGCATTGCGCTGTAGTCGCCCCAGCGGCTGAAGGAGTCGTTTTGGTAGCCGCCGCCCGTCACCAGCGTGGCCTCGCTTTGGGGCAGGGTGCCAGACGGATCGCTGCTCAAGCGGCCCGCATAGCGGACGCTGGGGTAGAGGCTGACGTCGTCGGTGATGCTGTAGCCCAAGGCCATGTTGCCGGCGCCGTCCATGGCGATGCTGCCCATCCAACGGCTGGTGGTGGAGTTGTCGGCCGGACCATAGGTCCCCTCCTGGTTCATCGTCCAACCGCTGCCGGTGTTGCGCAGCTCGAACCAGTGGATGCCGGCGCGGCCGGCCGGGCTGTTGGTGTCCACAGTGTGGTTGCCCACCAACGTCTGGTACGCGCCGAAGTTGCGGTATTGCAGGCGGTGCATCAGCCGGTCGGCCAGGTCGTGCAGGTTGACGGTGGTGCCTGGCTGGTTGATGCAGGCCGGCGAGGCCGAGCACAGGGTCGGGTCGACGTTGGCCGTGGGGATGACATACGTCGGCACGAAGGGCGTGCCCGGTGCGCCGAAGTAAGAGTTGGCCGGCGTGGTCCAGTCGACGTGGAAGTTCCAGATGCGCAGCGCGTCTACGGGCGCGATCCAGGCCGAGTCGTCCCATTCCGTGAAGGGGTTAGGCGCGCCGGCCGGCGGTTGGGTCGATCCGTCCCAGTCGGCCGGCAGCATGCCGCCGAAGTCGGGGTTGTAGGCGAAGCCATCGAAGTAGATGGCCTGGGCTGCGGCGCCGGTCAGCATCTGCGAGCGCTCCATAGCCAGCGCGCCCGCGCCGCGCCAGCTTCCTGCCTGCGTGAACTGGTTGACCGAGACGTAGTAGCCGTCGGGCCACAGACCCATCTTGGGATAGTCCGGCATGTAGCTGCTGGGCCAGGCGTAGGAGTAGCGGTACCAGCTACCCAGCGGATCCGCGGTCTGCGAGACAGCGAAGCAGAGCAGATTGGGGGTGCTGGTGATGGCGAACTGCATCATGACCCAGCGGTTGGCCTGGTGGTCGTACAGCACCACCGGGTCGCCGTCGTTGGTGGTCTGGCACTGCCCGCCGAAGCCGCTCCAGAGGGTGTTGCCTTGGGCCGGTCCGTAGAGCGAAGCGCCCGTCTTGTCCCAGATCTGGAAGCGCAGATTGACCCACTGCACGTAGTGATTGGGGCCGACATCGCCGTTCGTATCGGGCGGGCGCACGCTGAAGCCCACGTTGTTGACGCCGTCCCAGTTCTGGATCGGCGGGGGCATGGCCGCCGGCCCGTGCCAGTTCTGGTAGACGCCCTCGATGCCGCTGAAGCTGCCCTCCCGCTCATGGCCGGGCAGCAGTTCGCCTTCCATGAAGCGCATCAGGACCGGGTCAGTCGCCGGCGCAGCGGCCGGCTCGATGTCGCGCAGGGGCGGCGAGACGTCCATATGGTCGGGCTGGATTACCACCGGCCCTTGGTTCGCCGGCTTCTCATCGGCCGGCTGGCCTGCCTTGCTCAGGCCCAGTGTCGCGTCCGCGACGCTGAGCTGTCCCGTGACCGGTCCAGCGGCCCGGCGGCCGGCTGCACCCGTTAGAGATGCGCCCGAATTGATGGTTCTGCCCGGCGTGAAGGCCGCCGCGCCGATACCCACCACCAACATAGCGCCAATCAGGCGCTGCCATCGTGTCTTCATAGGTGGAACCCTCCTGAAAGAATGACTCTAACAGCTAGAAGGGCAAGATGCACGGCCAGCACGACTGGCCGTGCATCTTGCCAAGAGACTAGCGTCGTGTCAATGCTCATTTGAGGAGTAGGCGTCCCCAGACGCCGGGTTCGCATGTGGGCATGCGAACTCCTCAGATCATGATTGACGCAACACTAGCAG
>JBAQCH010000238.1:0-9619 GCA_049294015.1 Anaerolineae bacterium | reverse complement strand
CTGCCAGCCGGCCCCGCCGACCCCAGCGCGCTGGCCGTGGGCGACCTGGTGATCGATCCCGCGGCGCACATGGTGACGGTCGCCGGCCGGCCGGTGGCGCTGACAGCGCGCGAGTTTGACCTGCTGCACGCGCTGGCGCTGGAGGCCGGCAAGGTGCTCTCCATCGACGATCTTCTGGCGCGCGTGTGGGGGGCCGAATACAGCGGCGAGCCGCAGGCGGTCTATGTCCACGTGCGCTGGCTGCGCGAGAAGATCGAAACTGACCCCAACCACCCCACGCGCATCGTCAACGTGCGCGGCGTCGGCTACAAGCTGGCGTCGCAGGAGTAGGCCGCCATGCGAACCCTGCGCGGCCAACTCGTTCTCAGCCATATCCTCCCTTTTCTGATTGTCCTGCCGCTCGTCACGCTGGGCCTGCTGGTTCTTGTCGAAACCCAGGTGCTGTTGACCGGCCTCACGCAGCGCGCCACCGAACAGGCCACGCTGCTGGCGCAAGCCGTCCGCCGCCAGTTGGAGGTGCTGGACAACCCCGAACTAGCCCAGTCGTTCGTGGCCAGCCTGACCGTGTCGCTGGACGGCCGCGTGCTGCTGCTGTCACCAGACGGCGAGGCGTTGGCCTCGGTGGGCGTTGCGGGCGACAGCGGCAGCCAGATTCTGCGGTCGGACGGTATCGCTACCGCTCTCCAAGGCGAAACCAGCGTGCTGGTCAGCTAT
The DNA here is from genome assembly GCA_049294015.1 of Anaerolineae bacterium. Lineage (GTDB taxonomy): Bacteria > Chloroflexota > Anaerolineae > JAAEKA01 > JAAEKA01 > JAAEKA01. The sequence goes on along the minus strand of JBAQCH010000238.1, from coordinate 8,905 downwards.
GGCCTGGACGTGCAAGGGGTCGAGGTGCTGGCGCCCATCGCCGATAGCAGCGGCCGGGTGGTGGGGGTGGTCGGTGTGATCAAAACGTTGACGGGGCTGGGCTCACTGGTCGGCCGGCTGCGCCAGATCGTGCTCATCGTCGTGCTGCTGGAGATCGTCCTGGGCGTGGTGATTGGGCTGTTGCTGGCTCGGCGGCTGGCGCGGCCCATCGACGCGACGGCCAGCGCGGTGGTGGACCTGGCCGAGGGCCGGCCGATGCAAGCCGTGGCCGAGCAGGGGCCGCGCGAGATACGCCGCCTGGCGGCTGCGGCCAACACGCTGTCCGAGCGCCTGCGTCTGCTGGAGGATACGCGGCGCCGCTCGCTGGCCAACGTGGTGCATGAGATTGGCCGGCCGCTGGGCGCGGTCCGCTCGGCTGCGCATGTGCTGCGCGGCCCGGCCGGCGACGATCCGGCCATTCGCGCGGAGCTGCTGGGCGGCGTCGAGGCGCAAATCGAGCGCATGCAGCCGCTGCTGGACGATCTGGCCCTGTTGCACGGCCAGGTGTCGGGCGAGGTTACGCTCCACCGCCAGCCTGTCGCTCTCAGCGATTGGCTGCTGCCCGTGCTGCTGCCCTGGCGCGCGGCCGCGTTGGACAAGGGTCTGGACTGGCAGGCCGACGTGCCGCAACACCTGCCACTGATCGAGGCCGATGCCGACCGGCTGGCCCAGGTGGTGGGCAATCTGTTGAGCAACGCGATCAAATACACCCCGGCCGACGGCCGCGTGGCTGTAACGGCGGGCGTGGAGGGTCGTGAGATCCAGCTGTGCGTGGCTGACAGCGGGCCGGGGATTGCCGCCGAGGAGCAGCAGAGGGTGTTTGAGCCGTTCTATCGCAGCGAGCGTGACCGGCGTTTTCCCCAGGGGTTGGGGTTGGGGCTGACCATCGCGCGCGACTTGGCGCTGGCCCACGGCGGCCGGCTGGAGTTGGACAGCCAGCCCGGCGAGGGCAGCCGGTTTACGGTTTACTTACCCCTCATGATGTAACATGTTCCAGCGCCTCGAGTAACGTGTCGGCGGGACTAAGCTTGTCGATGAAGGCGTCTACACCAGCCAGCATGGCCGCGCTTTCCGCCTCTGGCCGGCTGCTCAGAGCGATGATGCACAGATCGGGGTGAGATTGGCGAAGCTGCTGCACCAATGCGTCCGCTGGCATGCCGGGCAGCTCCCAGTCCAGCAGGATCACATCGGGCGGGTCTTGGGCCACGGCGCGCAGCACGCCCGCAGCGTCGGATGCCTGGCCGATCACGCGCAGGTTGACCTCTTGTCCCAACAGCAGAGCCAAGGCTGACTGGACTGCCAGCAGGTCATCTGCCACCAATACGCGCATGGATTAGCCTCCAGAGTGGTTGCTTCGCTAGCATTCTGCTTCCATGATAAAGACAAAGCCCCCTCATGCCATCTACCACCTGGGGAGTATGGCGCCTGGCCAGATGGCTAGTGTCCAGCGGCGTTCCAGATCACGATCACCTCGGTTCCCTCGCCCGTCTCGCTATCGACCGTCAACGTCGCGCCGATGGTCTCAGCCCGCTCACGCATGATACGCAACCCCAGGCTCTTGGCCGTCACCTGGTCGGTCTCAAAGCCGCCGCCGTTGTCGCGCACCGACAGAATAGCGCTTTGCGGCGTGCAGTGCAGGTTGAGCCACACATGGCTGGCTCCGGCGTGTTTGGCGGCGTTGTTCAGCGCCTCTTGTGCGATGCGGTAGAGGGCCACCTTGACTTCCATCGGCTGCTCGTACCCGCCGCCGTCCACCGTCAGATGGATCGGCGCCCGCGCCCGGCCGGTGAAGGCGTCGCTCAGTTGGCGCAACAGGTCGGGCAGCGGCGCCTCCTGCAAGGCTGCTGGCCGCAACTCCATCAGCAGGGCGCGCATCTCGGCCAGCGCGCCGCGTGACAGTTGGCGCAGCTCCTCCACCCGCCGCCGCGCCTCGTCAGGGTTGCGCTCCCAGATGCGCGGCAGCACGTCGGCGATCAGGCTGGCCGAGAACAGCGTTTGCGTGACCGCGTCGTGCAGGTCGCGCGCCAGCCGCTGGCGTTCCTCCACGGCTGCGGCTTCCTTCTGCCGGTCGAGCAGACGGGTGTTCTCGATGGCTACGCCCACCTGCAGGCCAATTGCGTTGAGCAACTCCATGTCCTGCTGCGACACGGGCCGCGGCGTCTCGCTGGCCACGAACATCGCGCCCAGAGTGGCGCCGCTGGCCATCAAAGGAAAGCTGGCCAGGGTTTGAACATCTTGCCCGCCCTCGCCGAAACGTTGCAGCACGAACTCGCGCGACACCTCGTCCACCACGACCGGCTGGCCGGTGGCCACAGCCCGACCAGTGAAGCCATCGCCGACTTGGATCGTTTGGATTTGGGCCAGCCGGCTGGCTGCGACGCCCTGCTCGGCAACCAGATGAAGCTCCTGGCCGGCCTCGTCCAGCAGATAGACCCCTCCGGCGTCGAAGTGCATCACCTCCAGCACGCGGGCCAGCGCGTCGTTGAGCACTTCGTGCAAGTCCACCGAGCGGTTGACCACCTCAGCGACGCTGTTGACCGTGGCGAGCGCCTCGCTGTGCTCGGTCACTTGTTGCTCCAACTGTGAGTACGAAGCCTGCAACTGGGCCGCCATCAAGTTGAACTGATGCGCCATCTCCTCGATCTCATCGCCGGTGTCTGCCTCGATGACCTGGCCGAAGTTGCCGCGCGCCACCTCCTGCGAAGCTGCGATCAGATCGTTGATCGGCCGGATGATGCGGCGCACGCTGGCCGTCACCACCGCCGCCGGGATCAGCACCCCCAGCAGCAACAGCAGGATCAGAAACTGGCCGAATTCACGGAACGCGCCCGCCAGCGCGCCGGGGTCATCGCGCGTCACCAGGCCCCAAGGCGTGCCGGGCACGGGCGCAAAGCCCGCGACCGCGTTCGACCCGTCGGGCGTGCGCGTCGCAATCGCGTTCGACTGCCCAGCTAACACCGCCTGCACGGCTGGTTCGGCCGACACATCCTGCCCGACGCGCGCGAAATCGCTGTCATAGATCACCCGTCCGTGGCCATCGACGACAGAGGCGTTTCTTGTGTCGGCTACTTGCAGCTTGACGATGCTGCCGTACAATGCGCTGACAGCGGTGGGGCCCAGCCTGAACATACCCAACAGCACGCCGCGAAACTCCCCCTGGTCGCCAATCACGGGCACGGCCACGGCGATCACGTCGGCGTCGTCCGGCCCATCGGCCAAGATGTTGGAGAATACCGGCGCGGGGAAGCCGACGATCTCGCGAAAGTACTCCCGGCTCGACCAATCGACGCCGACCAGGTCCGGCCGCGCCGGCTCGGTCGCGCGGACCCGGCCGCGGCTGTCCAGGATCACCACGCCGCCGTCGAAGACCACCAGGCGGCTGCGCGCGCCATCCAGTGCGGTCTGCTGGGCCTCGGCGTCCCCGCGGTTGATGGTGGACAGCCGGGCCAGGGCGTCCAGGTCCTGTACGTAAGGGTTGAGCTGTACGGCCAACTGGCCGGCAGCCAGGCGGGTCAACTCCCTGTCCCGCTCCAAGGCCAGCGTCTGCGTCACCCGTTGATAGGCGAAGAACATAGCCAACGCCACAGCCAGCAGGATGAGCAACGCGGGCACGAAGGACCAGATTATGATCTTGGCTTGGAGGCTGCGACGAATGGCAGACATGGCGCCCCGCTAGTCCCTGCCTGGCTGTGCGGTTTCGATCTCCCGGCTGACCTCGACCATATGGCGCACCGGCGCCTGGCCCAACACGAAGATCTCCTGCCAGGCCGCGCTGGCCAGGCGCTGAGCTACGGCCATGTTGGGGAAAACCTCGGCCGTAACGGAGTAACCGTTGATCTGGCCGTCAGCAAAAGCAGCGATATCCAAATCCCTGGTCTGTTCAGGAAACTCCTGACGAATATACTCGACCCAGTCCGGCACCAAGGAGGCGCGGGCCGGTTGCAGGAAGTTGGCGCGCGCCATGGCCCGGCCGTATTCGGGGCTGACGAGGAACTTGAACAGCGCTTTGGCCGCCTCAGGGTTGCGTGTCTGGGCATAAATGCCGAAGCCGTCGGTGGTGGCCAAGGTCACGCGACGCGCCGGGCCGGCCGGCAAAGGCGCCACGCCAACGCGAAAGTCGGCGTTGGCCAGGATATCCTTCAGCGCCCAGGAGCCATCCTCGATCATGGCCACCGATTGGTCGACGAAGGCCTGGCGGGTGGAGCGGTTGTTGACGTCCAGCGGCGTAGCCATGACGTGATCGTCCCAGATGCGGGCGCGCAGCCATTCCATGGCAGCCAGCGCCTCAGGATCGCCCATGCGGCTGCGCGTCGGATCGTCCGGGTCGACAAAATGGCCGCCCCAACCGTTGACATGCACCTGAATCCGCTCCCACGACACGTCGAACATGCTGCCCCACAGGTCGGTCTCGCCGTCGCCATCCCGGTCCTGGGTCAGCCGGCGCATGGCATGGAGGTAGTCATCGTGATCCCACGTGTAATCGGGATAGTCCACGCCGTAGCGGTCGAAGAGGTCCTTGTTGTAGTAGAGCGCCAGCGCGCCGTGGTACTTGGGCAGGCCGAACTGCACGCCGTCGCGGGTCGCGAGGGCGCGGTACTGGGCCGCGTCCCAGTCGTCGATGGTTGCTTGGTCCAGCTCGTCGGCTACAAAGCTGCGCAGGTCCATGGCGTAGCCCTGCTGGCCGATGATGGGAAAGAAAGCGCAGCAGGCCGCAAAGACATCGGGCGCGTTGCCGCTGCGCATGTCGGCAATCAGTTGCTCCTCGACGTTGACCGGATCGGGCACGTAGAAGACGCGGATGTCGGGATGCTGGGCGTGGAACTGGGCCAGCATCTCCTGGGCCATGCCGGGGAACCAGTCAGTGCGCCAATCCTGGTAGACCAACTGCACTGGCTGGCCTGGCGGAGAGCCGGGCGTGGCGCGGGCAGGCAGGCAGGCCGCCAGCAGTGTCATGACGACTCCCGCAATCAAAAACCCGTACAAGCGCCGCCGAGACCCTTCGCCGAGCCTCAGGGTGACACCGTACAACGCGCGTGTCATGCTGAGGTCCGCCGAAGCATCTCCTGGTTCGTCGGGCCGCGACCCTTCGCCGAGCCTTAGGGTGACACGTGAAAGGTGAGGGTTCATGGCCTTCAGACCAGGTGGTTGTGCATGGCAATGGCGACCGCCTCAGTACGAGAGGTGGCCTCCAGTTTCGAGAGGATGCTACTGACGTGGAACTTGACCGTGGAGCGACTGACGATCAGCTTCTCGGCAATCTCAGGATTGGTCAGCCCAGAGACCATCAGCGCCAACACCTCCCGCTCCCGCTCGGTCAAATCGAAGCCGATCTTGGGTGGTCCGTGCGCAGCGATGCTAGCCTGAATCAACGCCTGGGCGGCCTCCGGCGCCAGGGTAGGCCGGCCCGCATAGGCCGCGCGGATAGCCGCCGCCAGCTCATCCGCAGTAACATTCTTCAGCAGATAGCCAATTGCGCCGGCTTGCAGTGCGCCCTGCACCAACTCCTCTTCTTTGAAGCTGGTCAGGGCGATGACCCGGATCTGAGGGCAATGCTGGCGGATGGCCTTGGTGGCGGTAGCGCCGTCCATGTTGGGCATCACCAGGTCCATCAGCACCACGTCGGGGCGCAGATGGACGCACTTCGCCACAGCCTCAGCCCCGCTGGACGCCTCGCCGACCAGTTCCAGGTCATCAAAGGCCATCAGAAACGCGCCCAAGCCGCTGCGCACCACGGGCATGATCGTCCACCAACATCACGCGAATTTGCTGATTCGTGCTCATCACCACAGGGCCCTCCAGATTGAACGGCGACACAACCATTGTGCGACGGCAGGACATGTTACCATTCCAGCCGTCGCATTGTACCCCACCCCACAACAGATGCGCAAGATTTGGCCAACTTGCCTTACAAACAAAAAAGCGACCTCTCAGAGGCTGAGAGGTCGCTTTTTGCAGTCGTGCTTGTCCGTAATTAACTTGGGTGTGTTCAACATGGGTTGAGCCTGCGTAGGACGATTTTCCAAATCGTCCGCCTCACGGCCGCAAGAACGGACGATTTGGAAAATCGTCCTACGAGCCGGAGGGGGACTCAACCAACTTTGAACACACCCTATTAACTTTGCGCTTTGGCCGATCTTTGCCCGAGCCACACCGATGAGTTGTTTGCGGATAGTCGCTTAGAGTGTCAGCGCCGTGGTTTCGCGCAGCAGGCGTTCCACCACTTCTACACCTTCCGGGAGGGTTGCGCCCAGGTAGACGCCGGACATTTTCTCACGCAGCTCGGCATCGAGATTGAAGGCGCGACCACCGAAAGCAATCACGGGCCGGCCGCTCTGGTGTACATCTGGCAGCCATTGGGGCACGTCCAGCAGGGCCTTACCCGTCGCGTCGGTCATAGCCACCAACGCCACAATGGGCGGGCGAATATCGCGCACGAACTTGGCCAGGTCGGGCAGCGGCACGGCTTGCCCCAAATAGGCCACCGGCCAGCGGCGCCGGCGCAACAGCACGCCCAACATCAGCAGACCGATCTCGTGCCACTCGTTGGGCGCACAGGCCAACACGATCGGCCGGATCGGATGAGTCGGCGGCCCTGTCACTAGCCACATGGTCAGACGTTGACGCAGGAAGGCCGACGCCAGATGCTCTGTGGCCACGTTGATGCGACCGCTGCGCCAGGCTTCGCCGATATCGGCCAGCGCAGGCGCAATTACCTCGGTGATCACGTTCTCCAACGGGTAGATCGCCATGATCTCGCCCAAGATTTGATCGGCCTTGTCCAGTTCGCTGTTCTCCAGGCTCTGCGTGAAGCGCTTGCGAAAAGCCTCCAGCGAAGCGTCCTGGACAATCGGCTGCGGCGCCGGCTCGCCGGCCAACGCGCCTAACTCGGGAATTCGTCCCTGGCGCTCACGGCTGTGCAGGGCGCGTATAGCCTGCGACGTCTGCATACCCTCGTCGATAGTGGACTTAACCCAGCGCAGGCGCGCCAACTCCTGCTCGGAGTAAAGACGGTGGCCGCCCGATGTGCGGCCAGCGCTGGGAAATTGATAGCGCCTTTCCCAAACGCGCAAGGTCGCCACCGGGATGCCAGTCATGCGTGAAACCACGCCAATGTTATAAATCGGTTCGTCGCTGCCTGTCAGGCCATTTTGGTTTTCTCTATAGTTCATAGCCGCTGTACCTCTTTGTCTACATTACTAAGAAGATGGTAACACATGGTGTAGGATTTGTCAAGATTTATTTGACACGATTACAGCAAAATCTTGACAATTATGGATATGTCATGATACAATCAAGTCGTTGAAGGATCAAACCTGGACAACTACCAAGAGTAAGTGAAACCAAAGCGATCGATATCGCCCGGTCAACCGGGCAGCAAAACACTCAAAACTAAAGGAGAACCAAATCATGCGCGTCATTATCACCGGTGGAACCGGATTCATTGGCAGGCAGTTGGCTGCTGACCTGCATCAAGCTGGACATCAGGTCATTGTGCTCAGCCGCAATCCGGCTCAGGTAACGGGCATGCCAGCCGGAGTCGCGTTGGAGGCATGGGATGGCCGAAGCGCTAAAGGATGGGGACACCTGGCTGACGGCGCTGGAGCCATCATCAACCTGGCGGGCGAACGGGTGGCCGGCGCCAGCCCAGCCCTGCGCTGGAGCGAGGAACGAAAACGCCGCATCTGTCAGAGCAGACAGCAGGCCGGCGCCGCCGTCGTCGAGGCTGTTGCAGCCGCACAGGTCAAACCTGGCGTGGTTGTCCAGATGTCAGGCATCGACTACTATGCAACGGGCAACACCGTTACAACCGAGGAATCCCCCTCTGGCAGCGGCTTTCTCTCCCATGTGGTGCGCGATTGCTGGGAAGAATCGACGGCCAAGCTGGATGAGTTGGGGGTACGCCGAGTCGTCGTTCGCACCGCTCCTGTGCTGGGTGCGGCAAGCCCGATTGTGGGGCCGATCGTGCTGCAACATAAACTGTTTGTAGGCGGCACCCTGGGCAATGGCAAGCAGTGGTTCCCTTGGGTGCATCTCACTGACGTGGTGAACGTTATTCGCTTTCTGATCGACACGCCGGCTGCTCAAGGTCCGTTCAACCTGGTGGCGCCTGAGATGGTCACCAACGCCGATCTGTCCAAGGCGGTCGGCCGCGTGCTTGGCCGTCCATCCTGGCTGCCTGCCCCGGCCTTTGCCTTCAAACTCGCTTTTGGCGAGATGTCTGTAACGCTGCTGGAAGGGGTTCGCGCACAGCCCAAGCGGCTTTCAGATTTGGGGTACCAATTCCAGTTCCCCACCTTGGAGGCGGCTCTGCGCGAGTCGATTGCCCGATGAACTACCAACACCGCTTTCGCGTCCAGGCGCCGCTGCAAGCTGTGGCCGACTTTCACAGCTATCCTGACGCCATGGCTGCCATCACACCGCCGCCCATTTTCGTTCAAGTACACAGCGCGCCCCCGCGCGTGGCCGAGGGCCGGCCGATGGACTTCACCATGTGGCTCGGCCCGCTGCCGCTGCGCTGGCAGGCCCGTTTCGAGGATGTGACTGCGACGGGCTTCGTCGATCGCATGGTGCAAGGGCCGATGAACGTATGGCGGCACCGCCACAGCTTTGTAGCCATTGACGAGCACAGCACCGAGGTGGTGGACGAGGTGGAGGTCAAGCCGCGCTTGCATCCCCTGTGGGGACCGGTGGGGCTGGGCATGGCGCTCAACCTGCCGGTGCTCTTCGCCTTCCGTCAGTGGCAGACGCGGCGCCTGTTGGCGCAGCATGTGGCGTCCGGCGCAGAGCTGCCCACGGTGTTAAGCGGCGCCGGCCAGCGGCAGCGCCGGCTGACCAAGGCGCTGGCCGCGGTCGTGCTGGCTGTGGG
>JBAQCH010000237.1:0-1702 GCA_049294015.1 Anaerolineae bacterium | reverse complement strand
GGCCAGCCGCGCGCTGCGTGACGCGCAAACGCGGCCGGACGCCGCCAGTGACGCGGCCGGACGCATCCTGACCGAGTATATCGGCGCCAGGCTGCAGCGGCCGGTGACGGGCCTGACCCAGCGCGCGCTGGCTGACCTGCTGCTGGTGCATGACATCTCGCCCAGCCTGGCAGCGCGCGTACAGGTCATTCTGACGAAGAGCGAAGTTGGACGCTATGCGCCGGCCGGCTATGCGACCAACGGACGCGATCTGCTGGCCGAGACCCAGCAGGTGATCGACGCTCTCGAGCAGCAACTCTAAAAGGACTGACAGTCCTGGTCCGTCAACAAACCAGGACTGTCAGTCCTCATTACGTGAGATTCATCATGAAACGACCCACCTTTGCCATCGCGCTGATCGGCCTGGCCTTGCTGGCCGGCCTGGTATTCACCGTCCAGTCATCGTCCAGCACGGCGCAGACCAACGCCCAGGCCATGGCGGCGGCCAACCAGCTAATCAACGCCGGCCACTATGTCGAAGCCGCGCAGATGTACGAGCAACTGCTGCGGCAAACTCCGCAGGACGCAGCCTTGCTCTACAACCTGGGCAACGCCCGCTTTCTGCAAGGCGACGCGGGTCAGGCTCTGGCAGCCTACCAGCAAGCCGCGGCTCTTGCCCCGCGCGATGCAGACATTCGCGCCAACCTCGCGTTGGCCCAGGAGACGCTGGGTCAACAGAGCCGCCCTGCGACGACTACTCCGGCCGCTGTGGCTACTGCTGTCCGTGGCTGGCTGACCGCCGACGAAACTATGCTACTGGCTCTGGGAGTGTGGCTCGCGCTTGGTGTATCGGTGCTAGTCAAGCGCCGTCATTCCCAGTTTCGATAGTCGGCATGGTTCAATCTGTTTCAATCGAGCTTTACAATTCATCGCGGAGTGAGCACCCCCAGGTGCGGCTTGTGTGCGCAAAACCCGCACGTGGGCGTGCTCGACTCCGCGGAGATTGTAAAGCTTCACGCGCCAGTCAATGAACCATGCCCGATAGTCCATGGTTCTCGCGCAAAGGCGCAAAGAACGCCAAGAGAACCTCCGTACTTCACTGTGCTCACGCGCAACAGCAATTCCAAATATGAACTCCGGCAACGCGGAGTCGAGCCTTTAGGCGGGTTAGAGCGCCTAGTTCGCAACGGCAAACCCGGCTGAAGCCTCGACTCCGTGCCAAATTTGGAATTGCTGGACGCAAAGGCGCCAAGAGCGCCAGGAAAATCTGCCTTTCTTTGCGGCCTTTGCGCCTTTGCGTGAGCCAAGACTGTGAACTACTGAGTTTAGCTGATCGGTGGTAGAATCCGGCGCATCATGGCCCACCACATCCTGGTAGTTGACGACGACGCCTTGATGCGGCGCAGCACGGGCTTGCAGCTCGAGCAGGCTGGCTACCGCGCCAGCACAGCCGGCAGCGGCGAGGACGCGCTGGCCCTGGCGCGGCGCGACCCGCCCGATCTGATCCTGCTGGATATCGGCCTGCCCGGCATGGACGGCCTGGAGGCGCTGCGCCGCTTCAAGCAGCAGGCTGCAACCCCGGTGATCTTCGTGTCGGCCCGCCGCCGCGAGCTGGACACGATCCTGGGCCTGGAGCTGGGCGCCGACGACTACATCACCAAGCCCTTCAACCCTGACGTGCTGCTGGCGCGCGTCAAGGCCGTGCTGCGCCGCGCCGCTGCGC
>JBAQCH010000236.1:0-1684 GCA_049294015.1 Anaerolineae bacterium | reverse complement strand
GGTCAAGGCGCAGGGCCAGGGCTGCGCGCCGGGCGTGCTGGGCATCGCCGTCGGCGGCGACCGCGGCGCATCCTACGCCTTCAGCAAGCAGCAGCTCTTCCGGCCGCTGGGCGATCGCAACCCCGACCCGGAGCTGGCCGCGCTGGAGGAAACCATCAAGGCGCAGGCCAACGAGCTGGGCATCGGCCCCATGGGCTTCGGAGGCCAGACCACCGTGCTGGACGTGCAGATGGACACCATGCACCGCCTGCCGGCCAGCTTCTTCGTCTCGGTCAGCTACATGTGCTGGGCCAACCGCCGGCGCAGCATGACCGTGCGCGGGGATGACGTGACGTACCAGTGAGGCAGCGCTTAGAAGTCCAACCTCTTCGGAGAAGTTGGACTTCTGTAGGAGCAACCACATGATCCACAAACTAACCGTGCCCATTCCGGACGAGGCCATCCGCGCGCTGCACGTGGGCGACCAGGTGGAGATCAGCGGCGTGATCTTCACCGCGCGCGACGCGGCCCACAAGTACATGGTCGAGCAGTTCGTCAAGACCGGCGGCAACCCGCCGCAAGCGGAGACAGCGTTATACGAGATGCTCCAGGAGAAGTTGGACGGCGGCGTGATCTACCACTGCGGCCCGGTGGTGGCCAAGGACGACGGCGTTTGGCGCTTCGTGGCGGCCGGCCCCACCACCAGCATCCGCGAGGAAGTCTACCAGGACCTGGTGATCGAGCACTTCAATTTGAAGGCGGTGATCGGCAAGGGCGGCATGGGGCCGAGGACACTGGCCGCCTGCCAGACCATTGCGGCCGTCTATCTACACGCGGTGGGCGGCGCCGGCACGCTGATCGCCGAGCGGGTCGTCGAGGTCGAGGACGTCCACAAATTGAAGGAGTTCGGCGTGCCCGAAGCCTTTTGGCAGATCCGCGTCGAGGGCTTCCCGGCTGTGGTCACCATGGACAGCCACGGCCAGTCGATCCACGCTGAGGTCGCGGCGCAGTCGGAGGCGAAGTTTCGGGAGTTAGTAGCGGCCTAAGGAGAGCGGGGACGGGGCATCGGCAGATTTTGACGTTCTGCCAGGGCGGTGTTATGCTTGCCGCTGTGCGGCTTGAGAATCGCTCGCCGCTCGGGCCGGTCTCCGACCGAGCCCGCCGATTTTCATCCATCGGAGTGCCAGACACCGCCCGGCGCGGCGCCTTTTTCGAAATGACTTTTCTCGGAAGAAAAGTCATTTCTGACGCGCTAACTGATCTGTACCCCTCACCCGGAGGTTTGCCTTTGAGCAGTGCGCTCAATATCATGGCCTGGCGCGAGATTCTGGCCAGGACAATGCAAGGTTTTGCCGCCGAAACCGATGTCAGCCCGGCCTGGCTGGTCAATCCGGCCACCAATCGGCGGCTCAAGCTAGACCTGCTCTATCCCGAAGTCGGCCTGGCCGTGCGTTTTGTCGGTCTGACCGCCAAGGGCCAGCCCAAGCAGAGCGATTGGGAGCTGCAAGAGGAGGCGCAGCGCGACCAGACGCGCGAGGAGCTGTGCCGCCAGCACGGCGTCGAGCTGTTCCTGCTGGATCCAGACCACCCCCACCCCGGCGAGCAGCTCCAGCGGCTGCGCGGCATCCTCAGCCGGCTCTCCCGCACCCTGGCCCAGGGCGGCCGGCCCAACCGCGACAAGCAGGCGCTGATGCCGCGGCTGGCC
>JBAQCH010000235.1:0-3993 GCA_049294015.1 Anaerolineae bacterium | reverse complement strand
GGCTGAGGCCAAGCTGGCGCTGCCAGCGCCGCCGCTCGGCTCGCGGCCGGCGGCGCAGCCGGCCGTACCAGGCGGCGAACCGCCCGAAGAGATCATCCCTGCGCCGCAGCAGCGCGCCGCTCAGGGCAGGGGTCTGGGGAACCTCGGCCAGGGCTTGCTGCCAGGCCGCCAGGGTGTCCACCGGGCGGATGTCGTGCGCCGTTTCTTCCATAATCTACCTCCACTTCAGCCAGAATCTTCCGTCGCGGGCAGTATAGCCAAAACCAACTGTTGCGCAAATTGTGCGCAATGACCCCTCAGGTTGCTGCGCTCCCGTTTAAGATTGGCAGGCAAGGCGTCAGCGGGCGGCCAGCGTGCGCAGCGCTGCGGCGGCCTCGGCCATGACGCTGGCCCAGTCCTTGGGCTGCGGCTGGCGAAAAAGCCGGGCGGCCGGATACCAGGGGCTGTCCGCGCGTTCCAGCAGCCAGCGCCAGTCAGGCGCATAGCACAGCAGCACCCACGCCGGCACCCCCAACGCGCCGGCCAGATGCACCACCCCCGTGTCCACGCTGATCACCAGGTCGAGCTGGCTGACGATGGTGGCTGTGTCGGCCCAGTCTTTGATGAATGATGAATGATGAATGATGAATGATGAGTCCAGATCGTCGGACTTCTCGCCGACCTGCAGGCTGTGCCATTCGATGCCGGGAACCTCGAAGAGCGGCGCGAAGTCGGCCAGCGCGGCGGAGCGGTTGCGGTCGTTGCCCTGGGTGGGGCTGCCGGCCCAGGCGAGGCCGATGCGGAGGGGGAGTTGCAGGTTGGAGGTTGCAGGTTGCAGGTGCCGGTTTTCAAGGTCGATGTGGCGATCGGGGGGGACTTGGAGGTAGGGGAAGTCGCTGGGGATGGTGTCCAGGGTCGTGCCCAGCACGGTGGGCAGGCTGAGCAGGGGGATGTGGACGTCGAAGGCTTGCTCGGCGATGTCGCCCGCGCCGCGGATTTCGTCTACGCCGGCCGCGGTGGCGAAGAGGGCCTGCAGCGGCTCAGGCGCGATCAGCAGCACCTTGCCGACCCGCGCCCGCGCCTGCTGGACGAAGCGGATAAACTGGATGGCGTCGCCCGCGCCCTGCTCGGTGTGCACCAGCAGCGTCTTGCCGGGCTGCGGCGAGCCGTCCCAGCGCGGGTGCGGCGGCAGGAAGGGGCTGAACTGCCGCGTCTGCCAGCGCCACTCGAACTCACGGAAGCCGGCCGGCAGGTCGCCCAGCTTGAGCCAGGCCATGCCCAGGTTCATGTGCGCGTCGGCCATGGCGGGGTCCAGCCGGATGGCTTGCTGGTAGTGCGCCACCGCGTCGTGCAGCCGGTTCTCGGCCGTGGCCGCGTTGCCCAGGTTGTTGTAGACCTCGGCCCGCTGCGGCGCGATGGCCCTGGCCCGCTCGAAGTGGACGATGGCCTCGGCGATGCGGTCCTGGTCCAGCAGCGCCGCGCCGCGGTTGATCTCCTCGACAAAGCCGGCCGGCTGCTGCAGGCCGGCGGCGGGCGTTGGCTCTTGCAGCACTGCTGGCACGTCCTTCATGGCCGCGTCGGGCAGCACGTAGGAGTGGTTAAGGATCTCGTCGCCGAACTCCAGCAGCTCGGGAAAGCGCGCCGGCACGATCTGCACCGCGAAGATCTCCTGCACGCCCGACTCGAAGCGCAGGAAGGCGATGGTCTCGCCCGTCTCCACGTGGACTACCCACACGCCGCAGATGCGCTCCTCCAGCCGCTCCACCAGCGGGATGCCGCTGAACACCGCGCTCTCCCGCACCTGCGACAGCCCGATGAAGGCCAGCGGACCGGCGAAGTCGATGCCCCTCGTGAAGCCGGGCAGGCTGGCCACGGTGCGCCAGGTCTGGTTGGGCAGGTCGGCGTAGGCCAGGCTGCCCTGCCCCGATTCCAGCAGCCACAGCCGGCCGGCCCACAGCCGCGGGGAGTGCGGCATGGACAGCCCGCGCAGCAGGACTTCGTTGCGCTCCACATCCATCAGCACGCCGCCGCTGCGCTTGTTGGCCCGCCAGCCGCCCGCCGTGTCGGTCTCGCCCAGCGCAGTGACGTATTTGGGCTGACCGCCCACCATGGCCAGCCCGTTGAGGTGGCAGCGGTCCTCGGGCGCCAGCGCGCTGACGAAGTGGGGCCGCCAGCGCGGGGTGAAGCTGTGGTCGGGGTCCAGCGTACACAGGCAGCCAAAGCGGGTGTTGACGATCCACAGGTCGTCCTTGCCTCAGGCCAGCTCGTGGATGTCGATGTCGCCGGTGACGTGGATCTGGCGCGGCAGGTAGGCGGCGTCGTGCTTGCCCAGCGGCTCCAGCTTGGGCGCGACGGCCGGCATGTTGCGGTAGTACCAGACCGTGTTCTGCCCGCCCACGGTCAGCCGCTGGCCGTCGACCGCCAGGCCCATGGGCTTGTTGAAGTCGCGGAAGTGGGTGTTGATCCCGCCGCCGTCGCTGCGCACCAGGATCACCTTGCCGGCCTGGTAGGTGCTGACCGCCAGGCTGATGCCGAAGTGGTCGAGGATCGCCGGCAGGTTGTTGGTGTAGACGCTGGTCAGCGGCGTCGGACTCCCCTCTCCCCCTGGGAGAGGGGCTGGGGGTGAGGGCGGGGCCGACCTGGGTGCTTGGTTGGTTGCATTTTGAGATGACATCACCGCTGAGCTCCAGTCAATCTGGAATGCGGTCTAACTGCCGCCAGCTCACCAGCGCTCCGGCGCTGGTGAGCAGCGACTGATCGCCGCCATAGACCACGACTCCTTGATCGTCGGCCAGTCCTGCCAATGGCCACCAGAACCTGAGATTGTCGAAGTAGCTGGTGGACATCGTCTTGCCAGACTTGATCTCGACAGGTGTGATCCGGTCGCCATTCACCAGAAGGCAGTCGATCTCTCGGCCGTGATTGTCCTGCCAAAAGTAGGGCTGGCGATGCTCACCGCGATGGAAGGCGCGCTTGATGAACTCGCCGATGATCATATTCTCGAACAGAGCGCCTTTCATGTAATGCAAGCTAACCTGGTTCTCATCGCGGATGCCAAGGAGCGAACAAGCGACGCCGGTATCGTGAAAGTAGAGCTTGGCTGATTTGACCAGCCGCTTGTTGAAATTGCGGTAATAAGGCTGCAAACGATACAAGATATACGAGCTTTCCAATACGGACAGCCAGGCTTTGGCCGTGTTCGGGCTGATGCCTGCATCGCTGGCCAAGCTGGCGTAGTTCAGGAGCTGTCCGATGCGTCCTGCGCACAGTTGGATGAACTGGATGAAGGCATTGCTATCCCCGATATTCTTCATCAAGCGCACGTCTCGTTCGACGTAGGTTTGGATATAGGACGGATAGAAGTCGGTGGGAGCAATTTCGCGGTCGAAAACGCGCGGATAGCGGCCTTTGAAGATCAGACTCTCGTACGACTCAGCGCCTGGCGCCAGCTCGGCAAAGGAGAACGGGAGCAGATACACGACTGCCGTGCGCCCGGCCAGGGTCTGGCTGATTCTCTCCATGAGCAGGAAATTCGATGAGCCGGTCAGGACAAACCGAACGTGGCGGTCTTCGTCGACAAGCCTCTGAATGTAGGAGAAGAGATTAGGGGTGTTCTGCACTTCATCCAGGATCGCTCCTGCAGGATAGTTGGACAAAAAACCGCGCGGATCGGTCAGGGCAATCTGACGCACGTCTGGCTCTTCCAGAGATGTGTAAGGCAAATTTGGAAAGGCGGCTCGGACCAAGGTGGTCTTGCCGGCCTGGCGCGGCCCGGTGAGGGTAATCACCTGGAACTTCTGGGCTAACGCGACGATCTTGGCTGTAAGGGTTCGTTCGATCATGAGGGCACTCCGCAGGCTACAAAGGTCAACCGATGATCGCGTGGATAATAGCACAATCTGTACAAATACGCAATTTGGTTGCGTATCTGTACAGATTGTCGCCAGCGATTGATCGCCAATCGTGTACACCGGAGTCGAGGCTTCAGCCGGGTCTCAACGCCAAACCCGGCTG
>JBAQCH010000234.1:0-3646 GCA_049294015.1 Anaerolineae bacterium | reverse complement strand
CGCCCACTGCCACGGCCACGCCCACGCGCACGCCGACGCCCACCGCCACAGCGACCGCCACGGCATCGCCGACGGCCACAGCAACTGCCACCGCCACCCCATCGCCTACCGCGGTGACGGGCGCCATGCAGGGCGTTGTCTGGCATGACCGCAACCAAAACCAGGTGCGGGATGCCGACGAGCCCGGCCTGCCCGGCGCGAGCGTGGCGCTGCTCGAGAACGGCGTGACGCTGGCTACGACCCAGACGACGGCCAACGGCAGCTTCGGATTTGCCGGCCTGACCGCAGACCGCTACTATACGGTGGCGCAGACCCCGCCGCGGGCCTATGCGCCGACGACGCCCAGCCAGCGGGTGGTGCTGGTGACGGCTGGCGTCGTGATCCAGGTAGACTTCGGCGTTTTCTTCAGCCCGCCGCCGGTCTATCTGCCGCTGGTGGTGATCCGCGGTGAATGAATTCACCGGCTGAAAGCACGAAGGCCCCTCAGGGCCTGGCGGAACACTTCCCAGCGGCTGAGGCCGCTTCGTACTGTCAGTCAGGGAATTCCATTCCCTGGCGGCCCGCAAGGACAACGAAACTTTGGACTTCGAAGCCTTCTACGACGCCTATTGGCGGCAGCAGGGCGACCAGTTCGACCAGCGCCGCCAAAGCCTGCTGACGCGCCACATCCAGGCCGGCGACCGGGTGCTGCAAGTCGACTGCGGCCCCGGCGTGCTGGCCGCGCGGCTCGTGGGGCTGGGCGCGCAGATGGTCGGCGTCGACCTGTCGGCCGAGGCGGTGCGGCGCGCGCAAAGCCGCGGCGTCAATGCCAGCCAGCTCAACCTGGACCGCCAGCCGCTGCCCTTCGCCGACGCCAGCTTCGACGTGGTGGTGAGCGATTCGCAGATCGAGCACCGCGTCGACTACGCGCGCTACCTGGACGAGTGTGCGCGCGTGCTGCGGCCCGGCGGCCGGCTGGTGCTGTGCGTGCCCAACGCGGCCCATTGGCGGGTGCGCTGGTGGGTGCTGCGCGGCCATTTTCCCTACGTCGAGCACACGCCCACCGACTGGCTGCATCTGCGCTTCTTTGCCCTGCCCGATCTGCGCCGCCTGCTGCACGCGCGCGGTCTGGCCATCGAGCAGGTGAGCGGCAGCGCCAGCCTGTGGGTGCGCGGGCTCTATCCTGCCTGGTTGCGCGGCGGGCTGGCCGCCCGGGGCTATGAGGCGCTGACGCACTGGCGGCCCACGCTGTTTGCCCGTGACCTGGTGTTGCTGGCCCGCAAAGGAGCGCCATGACCCTGCGCGGACGCGTGTCGCGCGGCCTGTTTTGGGAAGGCGGCGCAGCCCTGATCGCCCAGGGCATGGGCTTTTTGGTCACGCTGCTGTTGGCCCGCCTGCTGGCGCCGGAGTATTTCGGCCTGATCAGCATTGCCACGCTGGCCATTCAATCGCTGGTCTTCTTGCAGGAGCTGGGCTTCAGCTCGGCGCTGATCTATCGCCAACAGGACATGGACGCGGCGGCCAACACCGCCCACTGGACGATCCTGGGCAGCAGCGCGCTGCTCTACCTGGTGGCTTATGTGGCTTCGCCGCTGGTGGCGCAGTTCTTCCGCAGCCCCGAGGTGACGGAGGTGCTGCGCGTGCTGGCGTTGACCATCGTCATCAGCAGCTTCAGCCGCGTGCCCTACACCCTGCTGGCCAAGGAGCTGGACTTCCGCAAGAAGGTGCTGCCGGAGGTCGCCGGCAGCATGGTCGGCAATCTGGGCGCGCTGCTGCTGGCCTGGGCCGGCTGGCAGGTTTGGGCGCTGGTGGCCGGCGAGCTGATCTCGGCCTCGCTGATCACGATTCTGGTCTACATCGTCTCGCCGTGGCGGCCCAGGCTGCAGTTCGTGCGCTCGATCTTCCGCGAGCTTTTTGGCTATGGCAAACACATCGCCGTCAGCCAGATCTTGATCTTCGGCATTACCAACATCGACGACCTGTTTGTGGGCCGGATGTTGGGCCAGGCGGCGCTGGGCCAATATGGCCTGGCCTACAAGATATCGAACACGCCGGCCACCAACATCGCACGGCTGGTCAATCGGGTTACGTTTCCGGCCTTCAGCCTGCTGCAAGCCGACCTGCCGCGCATGCGCAACGCCTTCTTTCGCCAGGTGCGCCTGGTGGCGGCGCTGGCCATACCCATCGGCGTTGCCACCGTGGTCTTCGCGCACGATTTTGTCTACGCCGTGCTGAACGAAAGCTGGGCTCCGGCCATCGTGCCCATGCAGATTCTGGCCGTCTACGGCGTGATCCGCGCGGTGGCCTCCAACATGGGCGTGATCTTTCAAGCCGGCGGCAAGCCGCAGTGGCTGGCCAGCATCGCCGCCTGGCGGCTGATCACCATGGCCGTGCTGCTCTACCCCTTCATCCGCTGGAGCGGACTGGTGGGCGTGTCGCTGCTGTCGGCCGGCGTGGCCGTAGTCGACTTTGTCATCTCGGCCTATCTGGCGGACAAGATTCTCCAGGCGCGCATGGTCGCCTATCTGCGCATCACCGGACCCATGTTGATCTACGCCCTGCTGGCCGGCGGGCTGGGCTACCTGCTCAACCAGGGCCTGCTGGCGCTGGGACTGTGGGACGTGGCCGCGCTGCTGGCCGGCGGCGCGCTGCTGGCGCTGGTCTATGGCCTGCTGACCTGGTGGCGCGACGGCGAGCTGCGCCACGAGATGGACACGGCGCTAGCCGGGCTGCGGCGCCGGGCGCGCCGGGCATAGGACGCAACCGCAACACAATCCGCCGGATTGTGTGCTACCGAGGAAGTCATGCAAGAAGCAATCCAAACTCCCAACCCGCCGCCGGCCAAGCCGGCTGGCCCGTCGATCTGGGCCATCCTGCGGCGGCGCTGGTGGATGATCGCGCTGATCGTCGTGGGCGCGCTGGCCGTTACGCTGGCGCTGACATTGACCGCGCCTCCGGCCTACCGCTCGTCGCTGCGCCTGCAGGCGTTGGCGTTGGACGACCAGGAGGTAGCGCTGTACACGCGACGCTCTACTGGCGGCGTGGGCGAGCAGATCGCGCTGACCCAGTTCAACTTCAACGAGACGCTGCAGAATCCGCTCATCGCCTGGCGCACCATCAGCGACCTGAACCTGGACATCAGCGCCAGCCAACTGCTTGCCACCCTGAAGACCAGCGCTTCGGGCGATTTCGTGACCGTCACCTACGACGCGGCCACGCCTCAGGAGGCGATGAATGTGCTCAACCGCCACGTCGAGAACGCGCTGGACTACTACAACAGCGTGCGCTCCCGGCCAGCCAGCGTTGCGGGCCAGTTCGTGGCGACAGAGTTAGCCGCGCAGGGCCAAACCTTGCGCAAGGCGCAGGATGCGCTGCTCCAGTTCCAGTTGGAGCACAACGTCAGCGACCTGCCGCGCGAGATCAACGCCGTGCAGGACAGCGTGCGATCGATCCGCGCCGCGCGTGACAACGCCCAGGTGCAGGCCAGCCAGGCCGAGACTCTGGCGCAACAGTACGCTGCTCAGGCCGAACAGAGCGAGGCCGAGCTGACGGCGGCGCAGCAGGCCCTGGACGAGCAGCAGGCCGACGCCGAGACGGCGACGCCAGAGCAGCAGGCCCGCAGCGACGCCCAGGCCGCGTTGGTGGCCGAGCTGGGCCAGACCGCGCG
>JBAQCH010000233.1:0-5073 GCA_049294015.1 Anaerolineae bacterium | reverse complement strand
CGCCTCGCCCACAACGCGCGCCGGCCGGCCGTTCTGGCCGCCGATGACCAGCGCGGGCTCGTCGATCTCGAGCGCGGGCCTGCCGCGCGAAAAGCTGCGCAGCCGCGCCAGGAACATCTCCCACCCGGAAGGCCCAGCGCTGGGGATGCCCTCGCTGTTGCCCGACCAACCGGACGCCACGTCGCGGTCGTCGCGGCGCTGCCGCAGCCAGATCAGAGCCATGGCGCCGGTGGCCAGCAACAGCGGCCCCATCAGCAGCACCACGCCGGCGATGCCCACGGCGATCACCAGCACCCAAGCCAGCGTGTAGCCGAAACCCTGGATCAGCAGCTCGCTCAAGCCGTAGCCCAGCAGGCCGCCGCGCTCGCCCTCTTGCGCCAGCGCCAGCGCCTGGCTCTCGGTGATGGAGCCATCCATATGCAGGGCGATGACGATGGCAACGAAGAGCAGCAGGCCGCCCAGCGGCCGATACCAGGGCACGTCAGCCAGCCGGCCAATGCCGCGCAACACGCCCCACAGCCCGACGCCGATCATCAACAGCACCAGCAGCAGCACGCCGTCGCCCACAAAGCCGCGCAGTTGCTCGATCCACCAACCGGTCACCGCGCCCTGGCGCGGCGACAGCATCGCCAGCAGCGTCACCACACCCAGCAGGATCAGGATCAGGCCCCAAACCTCGCCCTGGCTCAGGCTGCTCAGGTCAATCCGCGGGCTTTTCTTCTTTTTTGCGTTGGTACTGCGTTTGTTGGCCATGATGGTTGATGCGCTAGAACATCCGTGCAACAGTATAGCACGGATGCATTGAATTGGGAAGGGTGCAGGCGGCGCCTTAGAAAAGACATTTCTTCCGCAGAAATGTCTTTTCTGGCTATCGTCACACCTCCAGCACCAACGGCAGGATCATGGGGCGCCGGCCGGTCTGCTTGTAGATCAAATCAGCCAGCGCGTCGCGGATGTTGCCGCCGAGGGCCGAGGGCGGGCCGGGGTGGCCCAGCGCCTCGCGCACGCGCGCCCTGGCCTGCTCGATCAAGTCCTCCGCGTCGCGCACGTAGACAAAGCCGCGCGTCAGGATCTCCGGCTCGACGACGATCGCGCCTGTGGCCTGGTCTACCCCGGCGATAGCCACCACGAAGCCGTCGTTGGCCAGGTGCCGCCGGTCGCGCAGCACCACCTGGCCGACGTCGCCCACGCCCAGCCCGTCCACCAGCACGTGGCCGTCGGTGACCGGCTCGGCCGGCCGCGCCCAGCCGGGGCCGAACTCCATCACGTCGCCGCTCTCAATCACGAAGATATGGTCGGCCGGGATGCCCATGGACGCGGCCAGCCGGCTGTGCAACACCAGATGGCGGTATTCGCCGTGGATGGGGATGAAGTACTGCGGCCGCACCAGGTTGATCATCAGCTTGTGCTCTTCCCGGCTGCCGTGCCCGCTAACGTGGACGTGGGCCAGCTCGTGGTAGAGCACGTCTGCGCCCAGGCGGAAGAGGTTGTCGATGGTGCGGTTGACCAGCTCCTCGTTGCCGGGGATCGGCACAGCCGAGACGATGACGGTGTCGCCGGGGCGGATGCCCACGCGGTGATCCTCCATGCTCATGCGCACCAGGGCCGAGGTCGGCTCCCCCTGGCTGCCGGTGCAGACCACGATCACCTGCTCGCCGGGCAGGCTTTCCATCTGCTCGTAGCTGAGCATCTGCGCCGGGTCCAGGTCGAGGTAGCCCAGCCTGGCCGCCATGCGCGCGTTGTCGCGCATGGAGCGTCCCACCAGCCCCACGCGCCGGCCGGCCCGCTCAGCCATGCGGATCACCTGGTTGACGCGCGAGATGTTGGAGGCGAAGGTGGCCAGGAAGACCCGCCCAGGCGCGGCGGCAATGATCTGCTCCAGCGACTGTTCCAGGTCTCTCTCCGAGGGCGTGAAGCCGGCGCTCTCGGCGTTGGTGGAGTCTGAGAGCAGCAGCAGCACGCCGCGATCGCCCAGCGACTGCAGGCGGGCAAAATCGGTCAGTCGGCCATCGGCCGGGTGCTGGTCGAACTTGTAGTCGGAGGAGTAAACCACCAGCCCCACCGGCGTGCTGACCGCCACGCCCAATGTGTCGGGGATGGAGTGGCAGACGTGGAAGAACTCGACGGTGAACGGCCCCAGCTCCAGCACATCGTTGGCCGTGACCGGATACAGCTCGACCTCGTCCAGCAGGCCGCGCTGGCGCAGCTTGACCTCGGCCAGCCCCAGCGTCAGCCGCGCGCCGTAGACCGGCGCGTCGATCTGTTGCAGCACGTAGGGCAGCGCGCCGATGTGGTCCTCGTGGCCGTGGGTCAGGATGATGCCCTCGATCTGGTCAGCCCGCTCCACCAGGTATTCGATATCGGGGATGACGATGTCTACGCCCAGCATCTCGCTGTCGGGAAACATCAGCCCGGCGTCGATCACCAGCAGCCGGCCCTGGCACTCCAGCACCATCATGTTTTTGCCGATCTCGCCCACGCCGCCCAAGGGAATCACGCGCAGCACCGGCTCGGTTTGGTTGTTAGGCAGGGAAAGGTCGTCGTACAAGCGGTGATCTCCTGGTCTGATTAGACGGCATGGTTCAATCTGTTTCAATCGAGCTTTACAATTCATCGCGGAGTGAGCACCCCCAGGTGCGGCTTGTGTGCGCAAAACCCGCACGTGGGCGTGCTCGACTCCGCGGAGACTGTAAAGCTTCACGCGCCAGTCAATGAACCATGCCGATTAGACGTTAATCGAGTGCCCGTGGGTTGAGTAGGCGTCCCGAAGGGCCGTACACCTGCACTGCGCGCAGGCGCAAGTGTCGAAACCCGTCTGCGCCGTATCGAGACCTTGCAGGGGCGTCAAAACAAGCTCAGTTGCTGCGCCTCGTCAGTCTCTTCGTGATCTGCTTGGCCACTGCGGTCCGGATACAGCTCAGCCACCAGCGGCGCAAGCTGGGCAAAGTCCGCGCGGATAGCCGTCATCCACTGCGGGTTGCGCAGCGCAGCGGCCGGGTGGAACATGGGCACAAAGCCCATCTCCCCCACCCACTTGATCTGGCCGTGGATGCGGGTGATGGATTGGCCGGGAAAATAGCGCGCCATAGAGATGCGTCCCAGCGTGATCACCAGCTTTGGTTGAATCAACTCGATCTGGCGGTCCAGATAGGGCCGGCAGGCCTCGATCTCGTCGGGCAGCGGGTCGCGGTTGTCGGGCGGCCGGCACTTCACCACGTTGGCGATGAACACGTCGCGGCGGCCGAGGCCGATGCTGGCCAGCAGCGTCTCCAGCAGATCGCCCGACCGGCCGACAAAGGGCCGGCCCTGGCGGTCCTCGTGAAAGCCTGGCCCCTCGCCGATCAGCAGGAATGGCGCGCGCTCCGGCCCTTCGCCTGGCACGGCCTGTAGGCGCGTCTGGGCCAGACGGCAGCGCTGGCAGGTGCGTATTTGCTCGGCAAGCTGGCTGAGATCTGACACGACGAACTCCTACAATGGAGATTCCCGGCTGGGTTGTGGCACAACGGGGGAAGCGAGAGAAGCCGCTGCCAGGCCATTGGGCCGTCATGCTGAGGGCCGCCGAAGCATCCCCTGCCTGTCAGTCGGGGATCCTTCGCCGAGCCTCAGGATGACAGATCACAATCTACAGTCTAACAAAGCACTTAGCAGCACACCCCATCACGCGGCGTCGCATTGTACCGCAGGCGCGCTCAACTGTCTAAAGTTTTCCAGCGCGTTGCTGCCGTCGATCAAGGAGCAACAGCGCCAGCAGGAAGCCCAGCGCAGCCAGGCTGAGCAGCCCGCCGTTGCGCAGCGAGCTGGGCTGGAAGCGAAACTCGACGTGATGCTGGCCAGCCGGCAGCAGCACGCCTCGCAGCACATGGTTGGCGCGCAGCAGCTCAGCCGGCTGGCCATCCAGCGTGACACGCCAGCCAGGGTGCCAGAGATCGCCCAGAATCAGCAGCCCCGGCTGCGCGGCCGTGGCAGCGACGACCACCTTGGCCGGTTGGTACTCGACCAGCGTCGCCCGGCTGGCCGGTCGGGGCGCCGCCGCCGGCAGGCTCAGCGGCTCGGCTACCAGCGCCGTGTTGCGCAGATCGAAGGCCGGGCTCAGCAGGCGCTCCACCGCCTGCGGGTCGCCAGCGACGGTTTCAGCCGCGTAGACCACGTAGGCGCGCGGCATGGGCGCGCTGCGCTGCTGATAGGCGATGCCGTCGTCGAAGATTTTTGTCCAGACCTGGCCGTAGACCGCCTGGGCCGGCTGGCCGTCCGCAGCCAGGCACAGGGCGACCCCGGTCGCTGCCCCGTCGGCCGCACTGACCTCCCAGACGTAGGTCTGGCCGGGCGCGGTCTGTTCAGGGGCGAAGTACCAGGTGACTTCCTGCTGGTCGGCCAGGTCGGCCGCGGCCTGCTGCGCCTCGAACACCAGACGCTCCCGGCCTGCACCTTGCCAGAGACGCACGTGCAGCGCCGCATCGCCCTCGGCCTCGCCCAGCCGGCGAAACTTGAGATCAAAACGGTTGATGGCGCCAACCTGCGGGACGAATCGGCCGCTGACGGGTCGGCTGGGCGTGATCTCGTCGCTGCTTCCCGTACACGCCAGCGGCCCGACCTCCATGCGCACGTCCACGTCCTCCAACGGCCGGGGCGAGGCGACCAGGCCGACCTGGAGCAGATCCAGCAGGCGCAGCGCCGGCTGCTGGAAAGACAGGATGTTCCAATGCTGGCCTTGCGGATCGCCGGCGATGAACAGCTCGCGCAGCCGGGCTGGCACCATCGAGGAATAGCCGCCCGGTTCGGCGACGCCGAAGACCGAGAGGATGTTGGGGCCGAAGGCCAGGTCCCAGCCCAGCATCAAGGGCGCCGTCCGCTGCCCGCCGGCGTTGGCCTGCACGAATTCAGTCGCGGCGTGGGGTGGCAGCAGCTCGTCGATCGGGCCGGCCGGATTGAAGTCATGGCCCCAGCCGTAGAGATCCAGGAAGACCAGGCCGATCAGCGCCCACTCGCTCCAGCGGCGGCTCCTGGCGTTGAGCGCTCGCACGGCCAGCAAAGCGGCCGCCGCCGCCAGCAGCGCGCCGGCCCGCAGCACGGGCG
>JBAQCH010000232.1:0-41467 GCA_049294015.1 Anaerolineae bacterium | reverse complement strand
GAGGCTGAAGATGGCCATGCCCGCGACGAAGCACCAGGTGGCCGCGGACGGCTTCTTGCGAACGAGCGCGGCGGCGGCCAGCAGCAGGCTGAGCGCCGCGGCGGCCAGGCGCTGGGCCAGGCTGTTGCCCACCAGCGTCAGCGCCAGCGCCGGCGCCAGGAACAGCGCCATCAAGCTGCCGCTCAGGTTGGGATTGAAGCGGCCGGGCTGCAAGAAAGGGACGGGCAAGCGCGCCTGCACGGCGCTGAGGTCGAGCTGGATCCAGGGCAGCTTGGCCGGGAAGGCCGTGGCCGCCAGGACTGCGACGGCCAGCGCCAGGCCGGCCAGCAACAGCAGCCAACCGCTGTGGCGCAGCCAGGCCTGGTTGCGTTGGCCGGCTACGACCCAGAACAGCGCGGCCGACGCCACCAACGCGTCGGTGCGCGGATAGGTGACGCTGGGATCGGGGCTGGCCCACAGCCCCACCGGCAAGAGCAGCAGCAGCGCCAGCAGCGGCCAGTCGGCCGGGGTGTGGCCCAACAGGTGGCCGGTCAACACGGCGCGCGCCAGGAAGGCCAGCGCCAGAAACACAGTCGCCGCCGTTGGCATCCAGGGCGGCAGCGCGGCGCTGAACACCAGGATGGCAATGGCGGCGATCACGGCCAGGGTCAGAGCGGCCAACCAGGGAGATTCAGCCCTCATGCCGATACCCTCTCACAGGCAGATAGCTCAGCGCGCCGGCGGCGGCCGGAGCATGGTGATCCCGATACGCAGGCTACCCGATCAGCATGCTCCGACCGCTGAGGCGAAATGAGATCAGGAAGCCTGTTCTGCTTGGCGTTGGCTCGAAGCGCGCCGGCGGCGCGAGCGGCGCGTCTTGCCGCCTTCGCCCTCCTCGCCGTCGCGGCTGGCGTAGTAGTAATAGGTGTTGTAGTAGTAGCTGCCCTTGCGCTGGCTGATCTTGTTCAGCACCACGCCCAACGGCGTGACGCCCAAGCTGAGCAGGCGTTCAGTGGCCTGCGCCAGCATCTCGCCGCGCGTTCGGCCGGCCCAGACCACCAGCAGCGTGCCGTCCACTTGGCTGGCCAGGATGGAGGTGTCGGCGACGGCCAGCACGGGCGGCGTGTCGAAGAGCAGCACATCGGCCTCGCCCTTCAGGATCTCGATCATCTCGTGCATGCGCGCCGAGTTGAGCATCTCGGCCGGGTTGGGCGGGATCGGGCCAGTGGTCATGACGCGCAGGTTGGGTGCGTCGGTGTCCTGCAAGTAGGCCGCCGGGTCGCGCCCCCGGTCCAGTAGGGCGGTGCTCAATCCTACGTTGTTGGGCAGCTTGAGGATCTTGTGCTGGGAAGGACGGCGCATGTCCGCATCGATCAGGATCACGCGCTTGTCGGCCTGGGCCATGGCGTAGGCCAGGTTGGCGACGGTGGTGCTCTTGCCTTCGCCCGGCTCGGCGCTGGTGCAGAGCAGGGTCGCCAGCGGCTTGTCCAGGGCGGAGAACTGCAGGTTGGTGCGCAGGACGCGATAGGCCTCGGATCCGGGCGATTTGGGCGCCATCTGCACGACCATCCGTTGGTCGGGGCTGGCGCCCTCCAGCAGCGCCACCGTGCCCAGCGTCGCCAGGCCGGTCAGATCGCGCACGTGGTCCGGGGTCTTGACCGTGTCGTCCAGATATTCGATCAAAAAGGCGATGCCCAGCCCCAGCAGCGCGCCCACCACCAGCGCCAGCAGGGTGTTGTAGAGCACGCGCGGCCGGATGGGGCTATCGGCCGGCTGAGCGGGCGTCGTCAGCACGATGTTGTCGGTGGTCTGCGCCTCGGCCAGGCGCAGGTTTTCCAGGCTGTTGCTCAGATTGTTGTAGGTGGTCTGATAGCGGGCTGCCAGCCGCTCCAGGCGGTCGCGCTCGTTTTTGTTCTCTTCGGTGTCGGCGAGCTGGATCAGGGCCAGCCGGGACTGCTCCAGCGCTTGCTCGGTGGTGGCCAGCTCGGTCTGCAGGTCGGTGCGGGTATCGGCGAAGCGCTGCTGCTGGCGCTCCCGGTTCATCTGCATGAAGACCTCGGGCAGGACGTTTGCCACGCCGGCCGCCACCTGGGGATGGCTGGATTCGACGGCGACCCGCACGAGCTGGGTGTCCCGGACCGGCGTCACGGTGACGTTCAGCGCGTAGGCCTGTCGCAGCTCAGCAATCCCGCCGGGATAGCCCAGGGCAATCGCGGCCTGGTCGAGGGTCGGCCAGTCCTGCAGCATGGCGGCATAGGTGCGGGCGATGCGCTCGCTGGTGATGATGTCGGTGTAGTCGCTGTTGCCGGTGCTGGAGCGGGCCTGGTTGATATATACCGTCGCGGTGGATTGGTAGATCGGCGTCTGCTGGCGGCTGAAGAAGAAGGCCGCCGCGCCGGCCAGCACAGCGCACAGAATCACCAGCCAAAGCCATTTGCGGACAATGTTGAAGTAACTGCGAAGATCCATGAAATGCACAACCTTTTCAGATGTCACTGCAAAAACGAGATGCGATTATAGCACAGGCAACCAGCGACAGCCAAAGACGCTTCGGCAGGTCACGCAGATTGAGTAGCGGCTATTCTCAAGCCAGCGCCCTAGACCCGGGCTGCGGTCGCCAGGCGCCAGACGTGCCCCAGGCGCAGCCGCCACAGGCTCTGGCCAGGCGCCACGCCGTAGCGCGCTTGCAGCCAGGCCGTCTCAGGAACCAGCCCGCGCCACAGCAGCCGAACGCCGTCGCGCATACGGTCCACCAGCGCCATCTGAATCAAGAAGCGGCGGTAGCCGTAGCCGCCCGGCCGCATGGCCAGCAGCGAGCCGTCCAGGTCGAGACGGTCGATCAGCCAGCGTCGCCAACGCGGCGGGGCCAGCGCCTGCATCGCTGCGGCGGGCGCTGCGCTGTCCAGCAGGCGCTGCGCAATACTCAACGTCGTCCAGACCACCGTGGCCAGACGCCAGGAGGCCGCACGAGCTGTCACTTGCGGCCAATCCAGCGGCTGGGAGGCTAGCAGCAGATGGATGTCCAACAGGTTGCGCAGCCAGGGAGCGCTGAACTGGTGGTTGATGGCCTGATGGAGGCAGAGGTGGATCAGCGCGTCCTCCGGCGTCATGGCGGCAAAGCGGTGTTCGCCCACGACGATCGGGGCGCGGCGCTGCCAGATGGCGGCGTGGTCGACGGCCGTGGTGTGGCGCACCCACTCGCCGCGGATGGCCGGCCATTGCAGCTCGATCAACCCCACCATGGAGTTGCTATGGACCATCTGCTGCTCGCCGCCGGTCAGCAGGATCAGAGCAGCGGGGCGTTCCTCCTTGCCTTGCAGACGGTAGCCCAGGTCGTGCAGCACGCTGCCAGCCAGCGCGGCTTGCTCGGGCTGAATCCACAGGTCCAGGTCGCCCCGCCCGCGGCAGGCCGGGTTCGGATAGACGGCATAGGCCAGCGCTCCGCCCTTCATCCACAGGTAATCGACGCCGGCGCGCGTCAGGGACAGTAAAATGCGCTCGATCTCCCAGTCCATGGACGCGATCCCCACCGTGGCCCGTTGGTAGATCTCCTGCCACTGGGCAGCCATTTCAGCCGGTAATCGCTCCAGCAGCTCGCCCTGCTGTGCGCGGTAGAAGGCAAACAGCGACAGTCCTTGCTGGCCCAGCCAGGCCAGATCCTGCGGGCGCAGCGTGTGGTCGTCCAGCCAGGCGGCCAGCAAGTCCGGCTGGGCCGCGGCCAGCGCCCACAGCAACGCGCGCCGGGCGGCCAATTGCTCGTCAACGCCTACCGGGTGTCTCGGCATCTGTGTTCTTGTCAGATTGCCAGGTGGCCGTGACCCGACAACGTGCCACCTGCCACCTGCAACGTACTACCTGCCACTCATTCCGCCGGCGTTTGACGCCATCACTGGCGGCGCATAGTTGGACAGGGTGGGTTGGGTTGGCCGAGCGCCGGAGGCAGGCGGCTGGCTGGACGGCTCCCCGCTGGGCGGGCGAAACTCAGGGACCAGGCCCGTCAGCCCGCCCCGGATAGCGGCTTCATCGCCGGCCGTTGCCGCCTCGATCAGCGTCTCGATAGACCGGTCCAGCCCATCAGGCGCCAAACGGCTGGCGTTGCTGGCGATGAAGATCTTCTGGTGGGACGTGCGCTGGTAGTCCTCGCCAGGCACAAAGAGCTCCTCGAACAGTTTTTCGCCCGGGCGCAGGCCGTTGTAAACGATGTCGATGTCGCGTCCCACCTCCAGCCCGGACAGGCTGATCAGGTCGCGCGCCAGGTCGACGATCTTGACCGGCTCGCCCATGTCCAGCACAAAGGTTTCGCCGCCCTGGCCGAGCACCGCGGCCTGCAGCACCAACTGCACAGCCTCGGGGATGGTCATGAAGAAACGGGTCATCTGCGGATCGGTCACCGTCACCGGCCCCCCGGCGGCGATTTGCTGTTTGAAGGTCAGCACGACGCTGCCCCGGCTGCCCAGCACGTTGCCGAAGCGCACGGCGGCGTAGGGCCGGCCGCTCTGCGCGGCGGCCTGATGCACCAGCAGCTCGGCGGCGCGCTTGCTGGCGCCCATGATGCTGCTGGGGTTGACCGCCTTGTCGGTGGAGATCAGCACGAAGCGCTCCACCCCGCAGGCCAGCGACGCCTCCAGCACATTGCGCGTGCCCAGGACGTTGTTGGTAATCGCCTCGCTGGGGTTCTCCTCCATCAGCGGCAGGTGTTTGTGCGCAGCGGCGTGGAAGACGATCTGTGGGCGGTGCTGCTGGAAGATGTTGTGCAGGCGTTGGCCGAAGCGTATGTCGGCGATCACGGCGACGATCTCCGGCCTGTCGGCGCCGGCGGGCCGTTGGTTGCCGGCGCCGCGCGCCGCCGGCGCTGCTTGCGTGCGCCGCAGTTCCTGCTGAATCTCGAAGACGCTGTTCTCGCCGTGGCCGACGATCACCAGTTTGGACGGCTGGCAGCGCAGGATTTGGCGGCACAACTCGCTGCCAATGGACCCGCCGCCGCCGGTGATCAGCACGCAGCGGCCCCGCAGCAGGTCCTGCACCGCGGCGGTGTCGGTATGCACCGGCTCGCGGCGCAGCAGGTCCTCGATCTCGACGTTGCGCAGTTGGCTGACGTTGACCTGCCCGCCCAGCAGCTCGTACATGCCGGGCATGGTTTTGGCCGGAACGCCTGCCTGTTCGCAGATGGCCAGCACCGCGCGGATCGCCTTGCCGGGCGCGGTGGGCATGGCAATGATCACCTGGTCGATTTTGTGCTGCTCGACCAAAAAGGGCAGGGCGTTGCGGTCGCCCAGCACCGGCAGGCCGCGGATGCGTGTGCCGCGCTTGTGCGGGTCGTCGTCGACGAAGCCGATGGGGTCCAGGCCGACCTGGGGGTTGCCGTTCATCTCACGGACGATCATCGTGCCGGCCTCGCCCGCGCCAACGACCAGGACGCGCTGGAGCGATCGCCCGCTGCGGCCGCGCTGGGTGTGCAGGGCCGCCGCGCGCACGCTGAAGCGGATGGCGCCGACGGAAAGCACTACCAACAAGGCGTCGATGAACGGGATCGAGCGCGGCAGGGCGCAGGCTGGCTCCATGGCGTCACAGATGCCCAGGGCGGGGATGCGCACGCCGAAGAAGACCACCACGATCGCCATCGTCGAGACCAGGCCGGCCGTCACGATCTGGATCATCTCGTCGATGCTGGCATAGCGCCAGAAGCGCGCGTAGAGGCCAAGCATGTAGAAGACACCCAGGCGGATGACCAAGGCGACAGCGGTGTAGAGCAGCAGCGCCGGGCCGTAGGTATCCAGAGCCTGCCCGCCCTCGACGCGCAGCATCAGGGCCAGGGTCGGGGTCGCGCAGAGGATCAGCGTGTCCAGCAGCAGAAAGTGGCGGTTGCGCAGACGCAACAGGAAGTGAGGCTTGAACGAAGACATAGAGCAGACGGAACTTAGGGCAGGCGCACGAAAATTCTACCGGCGTTGAACTTGTCGGCGGCAAAGGAAAGCATCAGGTCGCTGGCTGAGACTGGCACGTCGAAGCCGAGCTGCGCCCGGATGGTCTCGCCGGGCGCCAGATCGACGTCAGGGGTGGTTCCTCCGATCGTAGCCAGGGCCGCAGGGCTGATCCGATAGACTTGGTCTGTGTTATCCTTGAGGACCAACTCGCGGGCGCTGTTGATGCCGACCACGAGATCGCCGGCGTTCTGGATGGTCAGGTCGAGCAGCACTAGTTGGCGCGTCGGCTCGGCAGCGGTGGCTTGCGCGTCGCCCTCGGCCGGCGGGGTAGGCGTGTTCGGCGCCCAGGGAATGCGGGTCACTGTCAACACCAGGTCGCCGATTTCAACGGTCTCGCCAGCGCTGACAGTGGTGATCAGGTAGGAGGGGGTGGCGGTGGGCACCGGTCCGGGCGTAGGAAACGGTATCGGAGTCCAGGTAGCGGTTGGCGTGGCCGTAGGCGCCGGCGTCGAAGTGGGCGGCAGGGTGGGCAAGGGGACGGGTGTGGAGCGGGAGGGGCAGGCGGTTGCTGAGAAGAGCAGCAACACGGCCGCGCCCAGTACGCTGAAGGCCTGCCGCCGCTGGCGATGGGTGTTGGTGGGTTTCATGAAGATGTATCGGAGTGCTGTCAGGCTGCTGTTTGAGCTGGTAAACGAATAGACGCTGGGCTTGATTATACCTGCGCTGGCAGTTCCTGCCAACAAGCTGAGGTGAGCGAAAACGTTATGCAGGGGATGCGGGACGCAGATATGCGCGGATGGGCGCTGATCTGAGCTTGCTTCTGATCTGCGTGCGCAGCCTGCGTGTACCAGAGTCCTATTTTTGCATCCATGACAGCCCGCCCTTGCGTTCGTTGTCAAAGGCCTTGCGCTTCATCTGTGGCTTGGGACCGAAATTGAGCAGTAATCCCACCTCATACAGCGTCGCCTTGAGGTAGTTGAGCAACTGTGCTTCATGCGACTCCGCCAGCGCATGGACGGCCTTCAGTTCGACAAGCACGGCGTCGGCTACGAGCAGGTCGGCGAAATAATCGCCAACCAGTTCCCCGGCATAGTAGACGCGGATCGGCGCTTGTTGCACCACCTTCAGGCCCATGCGTCTGAGCTCAAAGGCCAGAGCGTTCTCGTACACCTTCTCCGAGAAACCGTAGCCTAAGGTGTTGTAGACGACATAGAACGCCTTGATAATGAGTTCGGTGATGTCCTGATGCTTGTAGGGGTTTTCCATGATTCCCTCCGTGAAATGGGACGCTGATGAACGCAGGTCGACGCTGATCTGAGGCCGGAGATTTGGTCTCTGATCTGCGTACGAAGTCAGCGTTGATCTGTGTCCTGATAGGACGCTGATGAACGCAGAGCTACGCTGATCTGAGGGTTTGAGGTTTGGTCTCTGATCTGCGTACGAAGTCAGCGCTTATCTGCGTCCTGTCTTCCGAACAACTACAGCCACGCGCGCCAGGTCATCCTCGCTCATGGCCGTGCCCGAAGGCAGGCACAGCCCATCGCGGAAGAGCGCCTCGGCCACGGCGCCGCCCACGACCTCGCAGTCGCAAAACACCGGCTGCAGGTGCATGGGCTTCCACAGCGGGCGGGACTCGATGTTCTCGGCCTCCAGCGCCAGGCGGATATCCTCGCGCGTGGCGCCGAACTGGGCCGGGTCCACGGTGATAACAGTCAGCCAGCGGGTGTCAGGCTGGTTAGCGGAGCATGGCCGCAACCGTGCGCACGATCAGGGTCAGGTCAGACCGTAGCGTGCGTCGGGCCAGATAGTCCAGATCGATGGCCAGCTTGGCCGGCAGCACTTGCTCCCGGTAGACGGTCTCCCAGTCCTCGCCAGCCAGCATCTGCTCCTCGTGGCGATAGGCCAGCGACGCGGCGCTGGTGATGCCCGGTCGCACGACCAGCACATGGCGCTGCTCCGCTGTGTAGAGCGCCACGTAGCGCGGGTCCTCTGGCCGCGGCCCCACCAGGCTCATCTCTCCCTTGAGCACGTTGATCAGTTGGGGCAGCTCGTCGAGCTTGCTGCGGCGTAGAAAATGGCCTGCGCGGGTGACACGGGCGTCGCCCGTGGCTGTGATGCCCGGCCCCCGCTTGTCAGCGCCTGCCACCATGCTGCGGAACTTGTAGAGGCGAAATGGCTGGCCGTCCTTGCCGACGCGCGTCGCCCGGTAGAAGACCGGCCCGGTCGAATCGATCTTGATCCACAAGCCGATTCCAACAAGAAGCGGGCTCAGCGCTGCCAAACCCAGCAGAGACGCCACAATATCGAGCCAGCGCCGGACGCGATCAGCAGCCATGCATCGCCACAATCTCCAGCACCGCGTCGACCACATCCTGCACATCCTGGTCGCTCATCTTGCTGAAGATGGGCAGGGAGATCTCGCGCTGATACTCGCGGTAGGCGACTGGGAACTGCTCCGGCCGGTAGCCGTAGGTCTCGCGGTAGTAGGGATGGAGATGCAGCGGGATGAAATGGACGCTGGCGCCGATCTGGCGCAGGCGCAGCTCCTCGACGAAACGCGCCCGGTCGATGCCCAGCGCGTCCGGGTGCAGACGCATCATGTACAGATGCCAGGCGTGCTGGCAGTCGCTGCGGTCGTGAGGCGCCTGCACCTGGGGCAGGCTGCCAAAAGCCTGGGTGAAGCGCCGGGCGATCTCCCGGCGGCGCAGCGCCATGCGCTCGGCCTTGGCCAACTGGGCCAGCCCCATGCCGGCGGCGATGTCGGTCATGTTGTACTTGTAGCCGGGCGCGATGATCTCGTAGTACCAGGAGCCTTCGGCCGTGTAGCGCTTCCAGGCGTCTTTGCTGATGCCGTGCAGCGCCATGATGCGGCAGCGCTCGGCCAGCGCATCGTCGTCGGTGCAGATCATGCCCCCTTCGCCGGTGGTGAGGGTCTTGGTGGCGTAGAAGGAGAAGCAGGCGGCGTGTTGCAGGTGGCAGGTGGCAGGTGGCAGATCTTCCTCACCTAATGGCGACTGATGACCGATGACTGATGACTGATGACTGATCACCGATGACTGATCAATAACAGCGCTGCCGATCATCCTGCCCTTGTACTTGCTGGGGAAGGCGTGGGCGGCGTCTTCGATGATGGCGAGGCCGTGTTGGGCGGCGATGGCGATGATGGCGTCCAGCTCGGCCGGCAGGCCGGCGATGTGGACCGGGAGGATAGCCCGGGTGCGCGGGTTGATGGCCGCCTCGATCTGGGTTGGGTCGATGTTCAGACAGCGCGGGTCCACGTCCACCAGCACCGGCTTGGCGTCAAAGTAGCGGATCACCTCGGCCGACGCGGCGAAGGTGTAGGGCGTGGTGATGACCTCGTCGCCCGGGCGCAGGCCGATGGCTTCCAGCGCCAGGTGCATGGCCGCCGTGCAGGAGTTGACCGCCACTGCATGTTTGGCGCCCACGGCAGCAGCGAACTGGGCCTCGAATTGCTTGGTCTTGGGGCCGGTGGTCACCCAGCCCGAGTCCAGCGCTTCCTTGATCTGCTGGAGCTCGGCGGCGTCGACGTCGGGAAAGGCGAAGGGTAGAAACGAGTCACGCATGTTGTAATTTCCTGAAGAGTGATCCACAAGGCGCTCGGATGAGATCGCTACACCCCTGCGAGTCTGATGACATATTCATTCATAGCTCGCCCCTCCGGCGTCGTAAAGGTGCACTCACGGACAAAGCCCAGGTTCTGATAAAAGCGATTTACTGCATCGTTGTTGTCTTGATCGGTCGTTAGATCTACCTGCCGCAGGTCGCGTCGTACAGCTTCAACCAAGAACGCCCGCACCAGGGCCTGACCGACCCCTTTTCCTTGTGCATCAGGCGCGACTGCAATGGACATCAAAGTGCCGCGACCCACGTGTTTTGTTGCTTGGTCGGGCATCGAAAATGCTCGCAACAAGCGGGGGATGATTCTGGGCTGGCGCAGCACTGGCAACATAGCGGCCCACGCAAACCGCCACCAACGCTGGCGCAGCAAGCGGCGATAGAAGCCTGCAGGTTGCGCTGTACCCATCACAAAGCCGCCAACGTGGTTTTCAACCTCGGCTACGAAGCCGATTCCATCGCCATCAGCCAATATGGCTGAATAGAGCTCATGCAGAAACGTGGGTCCCAGGAACGTCAAGAAGAAGCCTTGAAACCCCGCCTGGTGAACGGCAACAACGCCAGGAATATCGTCGGGTTGGGCAAAGCGAACGGTCACCATGTGTCTCCGCGAGACAAGTTGGCGTCCAAGGGCTCACTTCCGGGCTTTCCGTGACTTGGATAGCGTGAGCAGCAACGCCTCGTACCGAGTCACAAGTTCAGAGCGCGTGAAGCGTGTAAGAAAGGCATTGCGCCCCAACTGGCCCATGGCTTCCCGCTGTTCCTCTGGCAGAGCCAGTAACTCGCGGATGGCAGCAGCCAGCGCTACAGGATCTGCAGGCGAACAGACGACGCCTGCACCTGTTTCGCGAACCAGATTGGCTACATCGCCCTGAGCCGCTGCCAGGATAGGCCGGCCGCTGGCCAGATAGGCGTAGGTCTTGGATGGAATCGTGATCTCGTAGACAGGATCCTGGGCTAGATGCAAGAACAAGACGTCAGCGAAGGCGAAATATGGCGCCATCTGGTCAGGGGGGCGGCTACCTAAAAAGCGAATATTGTTCAGCCCCTGCTCGCTGGCACGCATCGCCAGCGCCTTGCGCTCGACGCCATCGCCAATGATCACGAACTGGACCTGGGGGGACCCTAGCAACAACCTGGCGGCATCCAGCACTACACCGAGGCCCTGGGCGGCGCCAACATTGCCTCCGTAGATCACGTTGAAACGTCCATTCAATCCCTCGCGCTCGCCCAGGTCCGGATCACGCGCTACGGGGCGAAAGTTCAAGTCGTTGGCCCAGTTGGGGATCACCTCGATTTTCTCGGCTGGCACTCCTCGGCCCAGCAGGGCGCGCTGGAACCCTTGCGAGATTGTGGTGACTGTTGCCGCCCGCCGGTAGATAAGCTTTTCCTGGGCGACCAGAATGCTGCTCAACCAGCTCGTCAGACCGCGGGTGGCGCTGCGCCCCCAGTCCGGCCACAGGTCCTGAACCTCGTGAAGCAGCGGTGCGCCTTTTAATGCGGCCAGCGCAACGCCAGGCAACCCGATTTGGTAGGTCCAGATGACATCCGGTTTGTCGAGCAGTAAAGTCCCCAACACTATCGCAGCCAGCGTAAACGACATGTAAGATAAAACGCGCCGCAGGGCTGACTGGCTGCGATCGATGACGTGAGCGACTCGCAAGATGCGCACCCTGTCCGTCGTCTCCCACTGGAAGAGCCTTGGGCGATATCCAGGATATAGATGCCCGCTGGGGTAGTTGGGAAAGCCAGTGATAACTGTAACTTCATGGCCTCGCTTGGCCAACTTACTGGCCAGGTCATGGGGCCTGCCTACCGGCTCGGGATGATACCACAGGCTGACGATCAGGATCTTCAAGGTTGCCTGTCAGCAGTCTGCCAGCTTCTCTGCCACACGACACGATTGACGTAATCAGTGTAGCTAAGGATGATGCGAGCCACTTTCTCCGAGACGTTGGGCACAGCATAGTCCCCGACGATACGCAAGCTGCGCTGTTCGCCCCTCGGCTGCGTCTCCAGGATGGCAAGCCCTTCGGTGATGCGGCGCCATTCCAGCCCGACCAGCATCACGGCCCCTTCCTCCATAGCCTCCGGCCGCTCGTGGGCCTGGCGGATGTTGAGCGCGGGGAAGTTGAGGATTGACGACTCTTCGCTGATGGTGCCGCTGTCCGACAGCACGGCGCGCGCGTTGAGCTGTAACTTGACGTAATCGCCGAAGCCGAACGGCTTGTGCAGCTCGACTCGGGCCGGCAGCTCGATGCCGGCGGCCTCGATGCGCTTGCGCGTGCGGGGATGGGTGGTCATGATCACCCGTCGGCCGCTCTGGGCCAGTTGGTTCAGCACGTCGATCAGGCCGGCGAACTGCTGCGGCGCGTCCACGTTCTCCTCACGGTGCGCGCTAACCAGGTAGTAAGCTGCCGGCTCCAGCCCCAGCCGGCTCAGCACGTCTGATGCCTCGATCTTGGGCAAGTAATGGTGCAGCACCTCGTACATCGGGCTACCGGTGACAATGGTCCGGTCGGGCGGCAGCCCTTCCCGCAACAAGTACTCCCTGGAGATCTGCGAATAGGGCAGGTTGATGTCGCTGATGTGGTCGACGATCTTGCGGTTGATCTCCTCCGGCACCCTCTGGTCGAAGCAGCGGTTGCCGGCCTCCATGTGGAAGATGGGGATCTTCAGCCGCTTGGCGGCGATGGCGGCCAGACAACTGTTGGTGTCGCCCAGGATCAGCACCGCGTCGGGCTGCACCTGGCGCAGCACAGCGTCGGAGCGGGCAATCACCAGGCCGATGGTCTCGGCGGCCGTCTGGCCGGCCGCCTCCAGGAAGAAGTCGGGCTTGCGAATCTCCAGATCGTCGAAGAAGATCTGGTTCAGCTCGTAGTCGTAGTTCTGGCCGGTGTGGACGATCAGGTGCTCGACGTAGCGATCCAGAGCGGCCATCACGCGAGAAAGGCGAATGATCTCCGGCCGCGTGCCGACAATCGTGGCGACTTTCATGGCAGGACTTCCTCCCAGGCAGTGTCTGGCCGGCCAGGATCGAAGACCTCACTGGCCCAGAACAGCGTGACCAGCTCACCCAAGCCAACATTCTCAATCGAATGGGTGTAGCCAGTCGGGATGTCGAGAACTCGACAGTCTTCGCCGCGCACAGCGTACTCGATGACTTCCTGGCTCTGGATGTGGCGGAAGCGGATGATCGCTTCGCCCTCCAGCACCAGGAATTTCTCGGTCTTGCTGTGGTGAAAGTGATTGCCGCGGGTGATGCCGGGCTTGGTGCGGGAGACGAAGACCTGGCCGAAGCCGGGCGATTTGATGAACTCAGCCAGCGAGCCGCGGGGATCAGTGCGCTGGGTCAGGTCGTAAGCGAAATCGTCCGGCTCCAGGTACGACAGGAACGTGCCGTAGAGCTTGTGGACGAAGGGATCGCCGAAATCGGGCGCCAGCAGCGTCTGCCGGCTGGCGCGGAAGGAGCGGATCAGCTCTGCCAGGCGGCCCAGGGTGACGGTGTAGACCGGCCGCGTTTCGTAGTAGGAGAGGGACTCGGGAATGATGAATGATGAATGATGAATGATGAATGGTTGGCTGTGGCCGGCAACCCTCTGCGCCTGACCTCTGACCTCTGACTTCTGACTTCTGACTTCTGACTTCTGACTTCTCAACGCCTCCCCCACCTCCAAAAACGCCTGCACCACGTCGTCCACGTGGACCAGCGGCACTTCCCGGCTGGGGTCGGAGATGGTGATGGGCAGGTCGCGGGCGATGTTGTGGCAGAAGGTGGCCACCACCGAGTTGTAGTTGGGCCGGCACCACTTGCCGAAGACGTTGGACAGGCGGAAGATGGCCACGGGCGCGCCGCTGCGCGCGGCGTAATCGGCCAGCACCTGCTCGGCCTCGCGCTTGCTGGCGCCGTAGGGGTTGTCCAGCCCGGCCTGGATGGAGGAGGAGAGCACGATGGGCGTGGCCCGGCCAGCTTGCAGCAGCAGCTCGCACATCTGCGCGGTCAGGTCGACGTTGCCGGCGCGGAACTCCTCCACCGCCTGCGGCCGGTTGACGCCGGCCAGGTGGTAGACCAGGTCAGCCGCAGCCAGTTGCTGCGCCAGATCGGCCAGGCTGTGCTCCTGGTCGAACTCAAGCACCTGCACCTCCGGCCGCCGCCGCAGCCAGGCGATCAGATTTTGACCGATGAAGCCGTTGGATCCGGTTACGAGGATTTTCATGTCACCTGCCCAGCAGGTCGTCGATTTCCTGATCGGTCAACCCGAATTGGCGAAGAATGCGCAGCACGTAGACCGGCGAAAACTCGCGAGCACCCATGTCGATAGGGACGACACGCTTCTGGCCACTCACGACACGCATATACAGACGATGATCGCCCTTGCCTTCGCGATAAAAGCTGCAGCCAGTTGCTTCCAAAAGCCGTATCAGCTCTCTTGGCTTGAGCGAGGGAACGTTCTTAGGCATATACTGCCCGCAGCTCGTAAGAGGTGGTCAGCGGCTGGGCCTGCTCGAACGTCAGGAACTCGTGGAGCTCTTTGACCGAAATGGGCGCATGGTAGATGTCTTGCTCGTCCTCAATCGCCTCATCGAAGGACGCAATCGCCTCATGCAGCCTGGCCGCAGCTCTCTCCTTGGTTTCGCCTTGACCCACCAAGCCGTTCTCAAGGCACAGCGCTACCCATTGACGTGCGCTTCTACGAAATAGGAGGGTATAAGATGGTTCCATGTTTTTTCACCTGACCTTGCTGAGAGATTCATCGTCAAGGCATCCACACCGGATCCTTATGAGCGAGCACGGCCGTATTGTACGATACCATCGCCCAGATTGCCAGGAACAGGCTTCATCAGTCTCACTTCCGCTCTCTGACTTCTGGCAACCCCAACAACATCTCCACCATCTCCTCCACCGACAGCCGCCGCGTGTTGTGCGAGTTGTAGTCTTCCTGCTGCGACAGCGGCTCCAGGCCCTCGGTGTAGTAGGCGTCGTAGTTCAGGTCGCGGTTGTCGGCCGGGATGCGGAAATAGCCGCCCAGGTCGACCGCACGGATCATCTCCTCCCTCGTCAGCAGCGTCTCGTACTGCTTCTCGCCGTGGCGGGTGCCGATGATCTGGATGGGGTTGTCGGCCCCGAACACGCGCAGCATGGCCTGCGCCAGCGTCTCGATGGTGGCGGCTGGCGCCTTCTGCACGAACAGATCGCCCGGCTGGCCGTGCTGGAAGGCGTAGAGCACCAGGTCGACCGCGTCGTCGATGCTCATCATGAAGCGGGTCATGTGCGGATCGGTGACGGTGAGGGGTTTCCCCGCCTTGATCTGATCCACGAACAAGGGGATGACCGAGCCGCGCGAGGCCATGACGTTGCCGTAGCGGGTGATGGCGATGGTGCAGCCGCGGTCGGCGGCCACGCGTGCCTTGGCCACGGCCAGCTTCTCCATCATAGCCTTGGAGATGCCCATGGCGTTGATGGGGTAGGCGGCCTTGTCGGTGCTGAGCACCACCACGTTGCTGACGCCGGCCGCCATGGCTGCATTCATGACGTTTTCGGAGCCAACGGCGTTGGTCAGCAGCGCTTCCATGGGGTAGAACTCACAGGAAGGCACCTGCTTGAGCGCGGCCGCGTGGAAGACGAAATCGACGCCGACCATGGCGTCCAGCAGGCTCTCCGGCCGGCGCACGTCGCCGATGGTGAACTTGAGCTTGCGGTTGTTGCCATACTCCAACCGCATGTCGTGCTGCTTCTTCTCGTCGCGGCTGAAGATGCGGATCTCGCGCACCTCAGTATCGAGAAAGCGGTATAGGACGGCATTGCCGAAGGTGCCAGTGCCGCCCGTGATTAGCAAGGTCTTGTCGCAAAACGTGAGCTCTGTATTCACCACACGATGGATCCTTGTTTTGACTCAGTTTAGCCTGAGATTACGGACGGGTGTTACGCAGTTGGATGCCTTTGTACCGAAGTTGCAACCACATCTTGTGGTCAAGAGTCTCGCAACTTCGCCATTTGGCCAATTGCGTAACTCCTAACGAAGTTGGTAGTTTGGACGTCGATTGCCCATTCTGACTGTGCAGGGTTTTCAGTCGATAGTCACAAAACTGGGTCTGGCCTGCCGCCCGAGCAACCACCCGTAGAGATCAATGGCTTTTTGACCCTGGCTTGACCACAGATACTGAGATCGAACCAAATCGAGCCCCCGCTGCCCCATGACCTGCAACTGGTCCCTGGACAGGCTTAGCATGGTCTGAAGGGCTTGGACGATTCCATCAACCGAAATGTCCACCCACCAACCCGCATTCCAGTCAACCAGACTCCGCCAAGGGGTTCCTTTCGTCGTAATCACCGGAACGCCGGCCCCCAGACTCTCTAACACAACCATCGGCGCGCCCTCACTGTAAGAAGGCAAGATAAACGTATCAGAGGCAGAAAACGCATCGCGCTTGGTCTGGTCGTCGAGAGGGCCGGTGAATTTGACGAGGTCAAGGAGATTCAGTTCTTTGGCAAGTGATTCGACTTCTTGTAAATGGCCAAACTCATCGTTTCCAGCAATCACCAGGAACCAGTTGGAGAAGTCATCTCGGACACGGTCAAGGGCTTCAAGCAGAACGGGCAACCCCTTGATAGGCGTAATCCGCGAAAGGAAAAGAAGAAGACGACGATCAGGCGGTATGCAATTCTTCTGACGGAACCTGGCACCGTCTCCGCGGCTTGCAAGCCAAGTCTCAGAAATGCCGTTGGAGATCACGGCAATAGGATTAGAGAGGCCGTAATCTCGGAATTCACTCACCTCGGCCTCGGCTGTTGCATGAAGGCACGCTGCTTCCCGGAGGTTCTCCCTCTCGTACGCCAGTAAAGCGAAGCGCTTCTTCCACGGAGAACGTTTCAAGGCCAATTTCTGTAATGATCCATGGGGAGCAACAACGATCGGAGTGTCATGCACCCGGCGTAGCGTGTTGCTCACATGAGAACAGGCGGTCCAAATGCCATGTTGATGCACGACATCGACGTCTGCCCCATCCGATCGCGCAGCGGACAGCATGGCGGGGCCAAATCCCAGCCGTGATGGACCGAGACAGGGGAAGGCTGTGACTGTGCTGCGCTCCAAGCTGGGCAATGTGATGGCCCAAGCAATCTGGGCATCGGAATCCAGACACCAAATTCGGGCGTCGGCATTGAGGTCATTTTGCGCCTTGGCCAGGTTAACCGCCACCTGACCTAGTCCAAAAGATCCGCGGCCAATGCTGGCAGTAATATGTAATGCTCGGATGGACATGTCAGCTAAATCGAGTGCTATCGAATACCGCCATTTCGACCATTGCCGGATAATCCTCCAGAGCATGTCGCTCCAACGTAATTGAACGCCTGTAGGAACACAGCGGCCATCTGCTGAACACTGTACTTCGACTGAACGAGGTCTCGACCATTGTGTCCCAAAAGCGCAAGTCGTTGAGGATTGGCCAGCAACTCTACCAAGCGACAAGCCAGCGCATCAGCATCATTGGACGCAAAGAACTCTCCGGTCACGTAGGGCAAGAGGACCTCGACTTCGGGTCCATGCGGTTCTGCATCTGCCACAAGCAGCGGCACACCATGAGCCAGGCTGTGAATTGCAGCCAGCCCAATGGGACCAGGAGAGACGCATAGGATACTCTGAGCAAAGAGAGAAGCGAGCTCGACGTCATCGGTGACTTCGCCAGCGAAGTGGATTCTCTCGGCAACTCCACGCTCTCGTGCAAGAGCGTGGAGATAGTCTCGTTCTGGACCGTCGCCCACAACTACCAACTGTGTGGTGTCTGGCAATCCCGGCAGCGAACGCGCAAACCCTTCAACAAGCAGATCAACTTTCTTCCCACGAATCAGACGTCCGATGAACAGAATTTTCTGCCTGTTCGTATTTGACAGTGGATCAACGGACAGCGCGTAGGCAATGTCGACAGAATTATGAGCTACGAAGAGCTTTTCTTTGGATACGCCGAAACGGATGAAATCCTCACGTCCTCGATCATCATAAAATACAGCAGCAGCAGCATGATGAGCCATCCACTTCCGGATGTGTGCGACCCAAGTGGGTGAATTACTGCGCCTGCTCAATCCATGTCCCCATAAAATTACAGGCAGATTCCGACCGCGTCTGACCGCAAACAGCGCTAGGTTTGATAATATCCTCAAATCGAACTCAAGCACCACAATCGGACAAGACCAGACCATGCGGGGCAACGTTTGAAGTGCCAGGCGATTCAGCACGAAGATGTTCCGCGTGCGAATCTGCGTGAACTCCGTCGTATCTTCGACTGACCGTGGACTGCCGCCATACGAATAGGGTCCGGCAATCACTGCCAGTCTACCTTCCATCAACCGGGACAAAGCTGCATAGAACGGAACGCGGTAGCGTGCCAGACACAGTTGGACTATGACTGCTTGCACAGGCTGGCTATGTGCGGGATTCACAGGCATTGCGAATGATCACTCCCCTGGTGAACCGCTTGTTGCCAGCTACTCACGACCATTTCTGCAGACCACTGGCAGGTCGAGATACTTCGCTTGCCAAACAGATACTGTAACACCCTGATTGCTGTTGCCGCTGCTTCGCTGCGACGAGCATAGCGTAGCTGCAACTCAAGACGACGCAACGGATGCCGTCGTTTTCGATCAGGCAGAAGGGCTCCAGGTTGCTCAAGTCGCCAGTCGGCATCCGCCACCGTGGGAAGGCTGCGCCGCAGGCCATGCGCCTGCGCCATAGTGACGCGATCTTCCCCAGCGAAAACTTGCTGCTTGCCACCAGCCACATGTTGATACCCATGATATTGATGCACATTGACTACAGCTAATGTCCCATCAATCGCTGGACTACGATGCCGCAGGCAATAATGCAGCAATGCCTGATCGCACATAGCTCGTCCCATGAAAACCGGTGGCAGGCCAGCCCACATGTCACGGACGAAGCCGAAATAATCGGCGCCGGTGGGACCGTGCGCTGTAAGCTTCCCTTCAGCCACCAAGCCAACCAGACTGTCTGTCCAGTTGGGCTGGCGCA
This sequence comes from Anaerolineae bacterium, assembly GCA_049294015.1. Classification (GTDB taxonomy): domain Bacteria; phylum Chloroflexota; class Anaerolineae; order JAAEKA01; family JAAEKA01; genus JAAEKA01. The sequence continues at coordinate 22,905 of JBAQCH010000232.1, read as the reverse complement.
CGTCCATGATCGAGCCCTCAGCAAGGTCAAGACGTTCACCCACTAGCAGGAAACGGCCAAAGCGCTGCTGAGCCAATTGCATAGCGCGCAGCATTGTTGCGTTTAACAAGATATCGCAGTTGGCATAGACAATCTGGTCATATTTACCGTGTTGGTCGGCATAAGCAACCATTGCGTTGAAGGACGGCGCACCGGAGGCGCTGGTCTCAAACTCAGACACCACTTTAGCGCCGACCTCCGCAGCGGCCGCCATCGTGCCTTCCGGCGCGCCAAAGATGATGATCTCCACCTCAGGATGGATACTGCTCCAGCTACGCAGGGCATTGATCTGGTTCCATGCGGCTTCGCCGACAAAGGGTTTAGGGCTACAAAGCAACGTAAGCATATCAGTCTCACTGTACCTTGCTGTCTTGGTCTGATGGCGTGACGATGCCTGAAATGTCTCCAATGTCTCCGATGATACGCGCTGGATTGCCTGCCACTATCGTCTCTGGTGGTACTTCCATTGTGACAACGCTGCCCGCGCCGACCACTGCGCCTCGCCCAATATGTATACCTTTCAGGATGATGCTGCGTCCGCCAATGAAGACGTCGGCTTCAATCACTACCGGGCGGCTGGCGGCACTGCTGGCATCGGTGGTCGATGAGCGGGCAGCAGGATCCAACGCATGAAAGTCGGTGTCGGCGATGATCACGTCAGCGCCAATGACGCAGCGGTCGCCAATGACCACGCGCTGGGCGGCGCAGATCGTCGTCCCGCTCATGCGCACGCCCGCTCCAATGTGTAGTTCAGCGCCTGGCCGGAGCGTGCGCAGCACAACCGGATGACTTACCCCTAGGGCAGTCTGGCTGACCCGCGAACAGATCAAGCACCTATCTCCGATCGCCAGCGCCGAGCCAGGCGTCAGGGTCAGGATTGGCATGCCCAACCAGATGACGTCAAAGCCGATCTGCACGCCCTGGCGCCGCCAGCGCGCTTGTTGGACACGCCGGATGTATAGGTCGACGAGATAACGTGGGTAGTCGTAGACTGCCAGAAGTTGTTGCACCTTCATCGCCGTCTGCCTTTGGGCCTCAGTTGACTTGTCCGGCGCCGGCCTGCAATACAGCGCGATAGATGTCAAGCTGCCGTTGAATAATCCGGGATGGATCATTACGTTCTATTGCGACTGTTCGCGCCCGGCCACCCAGTTGCTCTGCCAACGCAAGATCGGTCAGCAGGCGTCCCACCTGGTACGCCGCCATTTCCACGTCGCCAGGGGAGAAGTAGAGCGCCGACTCTTCATCGCGGGCCAGGTGCGCTGCCCCGCCCACATAGGCGACGGCTGCTGGCGCGCCTATCGCCATCGCTTCGGCCAGCGCCAGGCAGTATCCTTCGATGAACGTGGGCAGAAAGACGGCGGCGCACTTCTGCATCTCGGCCACGATCTGATCAGCGGACAACGCCCCCAGCCATTGTACATTTTCTTCCACACCCAGGCGCCGGGCCTCGCGGTTGACCCAGGCCATGTAGCCTTCCTGGTGCAGCCCCGGACGTTGTAACGCACCGGCCATCCGCAACTGGATCTCCGGAGAACGGCGCTTGACGACAGCCAGGGTGCGCACAGCCGTGTGGATGCCCTTGAAGGGGGATGGGTAAGAGGCTGAACAAAAGATCGAAGTTCGTGCTGCTGGCTGCCACGGTGTAGCCGCATAGAATGGCTGGCGCAACGCAAAGTCATTATGAAAGACGAGACACTGGCTGTTCAGCGCCCTGATCTGCGCCTCCAGCCAGGGCGATTGGACCGTGACGAAACGCTGCCCGGCGATAATCTCAGCTTCGTAGCGCGTCCACGCGGCGAAGCGACTGCGCCCTTGTGGGATCGAATTGCCGCGCACGATCTCCTTGACGCCGATGCAAGCCATCTGCTCGCGCCAGGTAAGGTCCCCGTGATAGACACGTGCAATTGCGCTCTTGACACCCTGCATCTCGAGCAGGGTCGGGCGCCTAATCAACCCGCGGGCCGGCAGCAGACCCCAGAAAGCCTCGGTGCCCCAGACGTGCACAACATCTGGCGCAAACTCCTCGACGACCCGGCAGATGTCCTCAACGATTGCGGCGGGCGGCAGCCCATCCCGCAGACGGGATTGGGCGCTAGCGGGAATGATCCATTGGTTGATCGACCCACTGCCCTGGCGTGTGGTCTGGCGGACAGGTCCCATGGCCACATTGGCCAGTTGCACCTGATCAGACTGAACGAGCGCCTGGGCCATCGCATCCAGCCAGGTGCCGGTGCTGCCCCGGTCCTGGTTGGACTGGACTTTGTTGCTGAGCCAAAGCACTCTTACTGGTTTCACGTCAGACTCGCTCATCGTGAGGAAAGTAGCTTCTTGAGCCCCTGCTTGTGATGTGTTGGGATATAAGGTGACACCGCCATCATGATTTTGGCCTTGAACGGCGTTTTGAAATGGCGGCGCAACGCCTTGTTAACTCGTTCATCAGGTTGTAGATCATGCACAAAGTGGTAGGGCAAGCCAGAGTCCATGGGTTGTTGTAGATAGAGATCGGTAACGCTGCTATGCTCTCCAGTGCCGTCACTGCCGGTATTGCGCACCTTTGAAATCACGGGGAAGATGGAACATTGGGAATTAACGAAGAGCCAGTAGCTGATCACCGTGTCAATGATCAACCGATCATGGGCGATGTCGTAAGAGATGTACCGGTATAGATGCTCGGCAATTCTGTCCAGTTCTCGCTTTCTGCTAGCAGTCATTTCGTCAAAACCAGCATAGTTCCAGCTAACGGCTTGCCACCGGTCAGCCCATAAGCCCACACCCCATGCTGTGAAGCCCTGCCATTTATATACATCGTGCTGATATGATGTGGGAATTGTCACAGGATAGTTATAGCCAGAGATTGAGAATACCGACGGATCATTCTGATAGAACGCCAGACCATCATTCAGGAAGCTCAGAAAGTTGGGAGCAACAATATTGTCATCCTCAAGAAAAATTAGCTTGCCATAATCACTAATGACTGCATCAATGGCGTCCTTCACCGAGAGGAACGAGCCAAGGTTTGTTTCTCTATTGAATGGGACAACACGATTAAAGCCCTTGATCTGGCCAATAAACTCTCTTACTTTGTTGATCCTGGCTACGTGTGACTCAGTGTGCGCAGCATCGGATACGATGAAAAGATCGCTATGCTGGCTCCAAGGATTATGCTTGAGTGATTCAATGCATGTCTGAAGATGCTCAACCCGATCATAGACCGAGATAACGATAGGGGCGCAGTTGGTTGCCATGTCAATTACCATCTGATTTGGCTTCGGTTGACGATGACGCCATGGGAGCCTGATGCGGAGTAATCACATCAGGCGTAGAAAGACTTGATTTGCTCGATGACGAATTGCATTTCCGAATCGGTGAGCCTGGGATGAATAGGAATGCTTAGAGCATCTTCGTTGAGTTCCTCGCAATTTGCGAGTCGCTTACCGTTTTGGCCGTAGAGTGGGTTTAGGTGCAGCGGATGATAGCGCAGCGTTGTGTAGATTCCCTGCGCCAACAGGTAGTGTGCCAGTTCGTTGCGTTTCGGGACGCGAATACAATAGGTGAAATAGGAGTGCTTGTCGCCCACGGGAGCCTCCGCAGGAGTAGTCACCGCTGCCGTTGCGGCAAATTCGTTCTGATAGGTTTCCCAGATCGTCTGGCGTCGTGCCTGTAGATCGTCGATCCGATCGAGTTGAACAGCGGCAATACTGGCTGCAATGTTCGTTGGCAGCATCTTGATGAATGGTTCCTGTATGTTATACTCCCACCACCGTGCCTTCTTGCTGGCATCTGAGACGGCAGAATCAAAGCCGGACTTCCCAATGCCGCAGTAGCGCAACATCTTTGCTCGGTCAATCCAAGCAGGATTTTTGGCTGTGATGCCGCCACCCTCGCCAGCAGTCAGGTTCTTGACTGCATCGAAGCTGTAGATGCCGACTTCGGCAATCGCTCCGCAGGGTTTCCCGCGATAAGTCGAACAAACCGCATGTGCCGCATCCTCGATGATGGGCAAGCCAAGCGCCATGATTGGTTCCATGTCGACGGACAGACCGGCGTAGTGGACTACCATGATGGCGCCGGTTCTCTTAGTAATATGTGGCTCGATATCTTCACGGCGCACGTTGATTGTCTTGATATCTACGTCACAGAACACTGGCACATGCCCGCACAACAAGATTGCTTGCGCACAAGACACCCAGGTGAAAGATGGGAGAATAATCTCCGAACCAGGCGGCAGATCGAGCAATTTTACGGCCATGTAAAGCGCATTAGAACCGCTGTCCACCATGGCAAAGGATTCCAGGCCGATTTTGTCAGCGAACTTGTGTTCGAAGATTTCGACATTCTTGCCAAATCCCATCCATTGCGACCGCATGCAAGCAGCCACGCGATCGACTTCCTCATCGCCTACCAGCGAACCAAATACAGAGATCATTGAATGCCTCCACAAATGTTCATTTTCAAGATGGGTGCCTATGAGTTGCTGGGTGCGATCTCAACAAGCTCGATGGCTGAGCATGGAACAAACACCCTACTATCCAGTTCGATTTCAGTGTAGGTGGCATGCACCTTACTGATCCTGAATCCGTTGCGACAGTACCAGCCTAAGGCCGGATTTGTGTTAATCACCTCTGCCGCAACGCGCAACGGTTGCAGCGAGATGGCATAACTGCACATCATATGAAGAGCCTGCCCCATATGACCACTCCTACTGACCGCATGGGTACCCCGGATGACGTTATAAATATCCCAGGTCGTATTGCGTAGCCGAAATCCCATGCAGCCGATCTCCTCGCCGTTCGCCGTGATAAGAAACATGTAATCTTGGTCGCGGGTAAGATAGTCGGTGAACCAATTCTGCTGGCTGACGGGAGTGATCAGTTCTTTGAAAAAGAAGCTGTTGCGATGCCCATTCTTCCAGTTGCGCAGATTCTCTTGATCGCTCGCAGTGATTGTCCGCAGGCCAACCTCTGGGTGGTTGGTGGACGTTAGAGAAAAGAACCTGTTCATGCCTGGAAACCAATGTCCGTGGCGGATGATGCGATGTAGTCGCTGAAATCAGCTGTATGCTCGTCTTTCATTTCCATCGTCCAGGCAGGGCAAGGCATGTTGAGGACAAACGCTTCCTCATCGCCCAGGTTCTGGATCAGCGCCGGAACGCCGGTCGGGATTTCGACCGAGCAATAGTTGTGCGCTTCCCCACTGTAGTACTCCTGATACTCATTGTCCACCTTGACCACGATGCGCACGTTGCCTTTGATACAGGTAAAGAAACCTGTTCGGATGTGATGCAAATGCGGACCTTTACTGCAATTAGGTGCAATTGTTGTGAGGTATACTTGCTGCGGTTCATGACCGGTGGCGAAGAATTCCTCGTGGACGTTGTATAGCGGCACCAAGTAGCCGTTGGTATGACCGGAAGCGTCACGGGTGATGATCCGTGGATGAGCTTGGGTTCTGATCTGCATTGGCTTAATCTCTTACTTCTTCAAGTGTGAATGTTCGTATGTTCGTTGCCAACAGGTCTTTGAATTTGTGGCATCACCAGTAACAGCCGCCTTCAATAAGCACATTGTTAGCTGGCGTGTCCTCAGGCAATGGTCGGACCCAGGATTCATTCACTAGTTCTTGAATGACGGGATTCGCTTCCCAGCGTCCTCCCGTGATCCCAAAATAGAGCTGCAATGCTCCACCCAGGTGAAGACCGATCTTTCCAAGCCTTTTGGCGTGCATAGCTAATGGGAGAGAGTAGGCGCCCGCTCCAATCAGAGCAACGTCAAAGTCAACTGCCGCCATCTGTTGTTGCATGTCTTCCAGTGCGGAAAACCAATCAGCGTGCTGCGGAGCTACCAGGGCAGGGTAATGAGGTGCTGCAATCTGCACGAGCTCAAAGCTGGGCAGCACATCCTCTTGGTTGATCCAGATCTGGTGCCGCTTTTTGTACTGTGATCGGATGGTATTAATGAATGGGTGCAGCACCAACACTCGTTTCTCTGCCAAAAGAGCTGTCCACCGATTGGTGGTGAACCCATAGGTCTCAAACGCGCCGATCGGAATCCTCTTTGCGTTAGGAGCATACGCCTTGACTATGCTTGCCTCTTGCAGATTGAACCATACCCCAAGCACCGTAATTTGAGATAGCACATCGGCAAACATGTACTCGCAGAATCTCAGATAGGTCTCTGGATTATCAGGAAAAACACCAGAATGGGTGTAGAGTACGTGCTGGTAGGGCCTAAGCTTGTCTTGCCAGTCAGGTGCATGTCGATAGCGCAGATAGTTGCGAAGCGCCTGTGTCTCTGTCGAGCCAAGTTTGCCGATCGCCTGTGGCATTCCTGATTGTAGCGCCTGCAAGATAGTCCGGTTGCCTTTGTCTAGATTCCAGACATCCAGATCGTGATATTGCAGCGACTCACTAAAACGGATGACATCGCGAAACTGTCTGCTGGAGAGCAGCGGGCGCAACATCCTTCTCATTATGTCTGTTTGCATACGGCCTCTAACTAACTTTACGCTGCATTAGCTGCTGATCTGTGTCGACCTGCCACAAAGAGCATGCTATAGATCAAGATGAGTCTAACCCCGCGGCCAATCAGCGAGGCGCCAACGACGCCCGTCAGTCCAAGCCCACCACGCAGTGCAGCCAGCGCCAACAGCACAAAACTAGCCAATGCAAAATAAGTGGCAATGTTCTGCTGGGCAATCTTACCCATGGCCACCAACAACGAGTACGGCAGGTCCAGGACAATCAAGGGTAGCATCAGCAGCATCAACGACATGACCGGAATCGCATCAACGTAGTTTGGCATCAGGATGGGAACCACGAATGGTAAGAGCAGCCATCCTGCACCTGCCATCAACAGCATGGCCGGCGCGCCCAGAAGCAGCGGCTTGCGGCAAAGCGCCAGGGCGTTGCGCACATTCTCGGTGCGCCCAAAGGTCTCAGTCACGCGCGGGTTGTAGACTGCGGTGATCGCCTGCGCCATCTTGTTAGCCGCTTCGAGGAGCATGAAACTCATACTCCATAGCCCCAGCGCATCTGTTCCAAGAAAACGCAAGATCATCGTCGTCTCGATGACGGCCCAGCCTGTGTTAGTTCCATAGTCGGCGGCGAACATGGGCAGGCTGATCTTGACCAGATCCCGCCATTCCCGCCACCGGAAGCGCCAGCCCAGGCGTAGGGGGCGATTTCGGTGCAGAAAGCCCAGATTGACAAGACTGCCGGCGCTACTGCGCAATGCCAGCGCCACATAGGGGGCAACGACAAAGAACGGCAGTGTGAACAGACTCACAATAGAAGAAAGCACTGAGCCACGTGCGACAGTGCCAAAATCGTGGCCGGACCGATAGGTCGTCCCGAGATAGCCGCCATAGAAGAAACCGGTGATGGCAACTACCTGAACCAACCAGGCCAGGCACGCCTGCCAGTTGCCGAAGAAGAGTGCACGAAACGCCAAGAATGCATATACAGTGCAGACGAGCGCTGTGATCATGATGATCCAGGCCTGACAGATCTCAACAATCGCCAGAGCACGTTCGCGCTGTCCTTTGCCGATATAGTACGGATAGAAGCGGGTCACCACACCAAAGAGGCCCAGTTGCAGGAAGAAGACATAGCCGGTCACGATGGCGAAGCTGCGAAAATATCCCAGTTCTTCGGGTGTCACAAAGCGGGCCTGGACCAGTCCGCCGACGATCCCTACAACCATGGCCAGCGAATTGCCACCTGCCAGGCCCGTGATGGTGCGCAAGGTTGGGGAGGCGACTGCCTGTCGCACCTGTTGTCTCATGGTCGCAGGGAACGAAAGATGTTCCATGCTGTCGCAGGCCAGTTGCGGCGGCGGCGGTAACCGGCCGGGTTCGATGACATCATGTCACGCTCGCCCAGATCTACTTCGATCCCTTCTCTGACGAATAAGTCCCCGGTCTCGGGGCGCCACTTTCCTCTTGTTAGTCCGTGCTTGGTCGGATCATAGTCAAGAATGGATTCGCTTTCAGTGCCAGCATCAATGGCATAAAAGTCATCAGGATACCGGCGTCCCCGGATTGAGCCCCACCGCTCGAAATACCACGGGCTCTCATGATCGCGCAGGAAGTGAAGCAGCCGCTGTCGCCTCCACAAGCCAGCTTGCAGATTAAAGAGATAGGGGGCCGACTTGTCACGCTTGACCAGCCAGGGATGTTCTGCGGTCGGTGTGAAGGGCGGCGGGCAGGGAAATAGCGCCACGTTGGCCACCTTGGGATTGTCTTCGATCAAGCGCAGGCAGATGTCAAGCCGCTCGGCGTTGACTGGACTGCGCAGATAGAAGTCGTCCAGGAAAATCATTACCAGATCGGTCGCCACAGTCTGTGTCAGCGTTTCCCGCAACCGCCGCGACCAGGGTACCTTGGCCGGGTTGGGATGTCCCTTGTACAACTGCGGGCAATAGATATCGTAGCCCGGAAACTCATAAGTCTTGGTTTCGGTATTCAGCACAATCGGCGCATCAAGGCTCGGCCAATACCTGCGAAAGAGGGTAAAGAGCGGCCCCCAGGCGTCCTCGTAGGAGTCGCAGGTGCAGATCAGCAGGGTGTAACGGGCAGGTCCAGTCATCTTGAAACCTTAAGACGTGCGCGACCGAACTCCCCAGGTTGGGTGATATCGGTCTTCCTCGGATGATGGAGGAGGCTTTCTGGCTGACTGAGACTCTCTTCTGCCCTCGCCAGCCAGAACGGACGCGCCATGATGAGCACGAGGATCAGCGGTAAGCCATCCCCATAGGGGTTGGACACGCCAGCGACCACCAAGAGGATGACAGATGTCAACGCCAGCAACGTTTCCCAACTGCGCTGGCTGAAGAATCGTTTGGCAGCAGTGATAAGCATGGTCAACATCAGGCCGACAAGCGCTCCGCCGCCGCCCAACAGGCCGTAAGCTCCCAGGCTGTCGAAGACTGACGAGTGCCCACCCACGTAAGGGCTGATCCGAATGCTGCCGCCGCCCATGCCAACCCATGGCTTAGCCAAGAAGCTGTTGATCGATAGCTCGGCCAGATACACACGAGAGCTTGCACGAGTCTGGCCAATATATCCTCCGCCTTGCGGATCTACCAGGAGGTTCTCGATGCGATAGTAACTCTCAGCGAATAATGGGCTATCTTGTGTGTAGCGATAGAATAGAAGTCCCGCAACCATCATACCAACGATCAGAATGATTCCCTTTGGGCGTATCTGTCCTCGAACTGGAAAAACCAGCACCAAACTGATGATTACGCCACTGCCAATGGTCAGCAACGCCAATGGGGTGGCAAAGGATCCGATCGAAGCAGTCAGCCCGGTCAAAAATGTGGCGCCCAGGAGCAGTAAGCGCAATCGACCTTGCTCGACGAGCGCACGCCAGATGAGCACAGGTAGGAGCATAATCCAGGATGCATACGCGGACTGGTTGCCGAACCCCCAGGCGCCTTCTAGCTCTATCCACATCTCGCGAGCGATTGACGCCGTGCCGGACAGTTCCCTGATGGTGAAAACAGATTGGACACCCAATGCCACGGCTAGTCCAATCTGAAACATCCTGAAAGCCGCCTCATCACGGGAAAAACCGAAGGCGTAGCACAACGTGATCAACAGTGTCAGGGGTCCAATCAGCAGGCGCCAATCCGCAAGACCATTGCCGCGCACCAGGATATTTAGCCCCACGCCGATCGAATACCATAGCGCAAACAGCACTAGCCACTTGTTAAGTGACATCCCGTCGCCCATGGCCCGTAGCACTCGGCCGAATGACCGCTCCGCCAAACCTGCTATAACAGCCAGGTAGATCAGAGCGAGAAAGCCCAGGCTGCCTCTCGTTGCAGTTGCCAGTAGCGGCACTCCGAGGGCAATGAAGGCCACACTAGCTAGTCTGAAAAACCAAGTCTTGTATAACGCAACTTCTGTAAACGTAGCTTTAAAGCGATGAGTCACGATATTCTTCCCTAAAACGTTCAATTGCTGTCTTGGGCCGGGTCGGCCAAAAACGAACGATTCGCGCCGCACACTCCGCCATATTCGACGGATTTGGCCTGGATGGCAGATGCCTCCGCACCTGCCGATTGAGCAGAGGCATAAGCTTGGGCTGCGTCTTCGCACCGTTGCTGGGCCAGACGCCAGTCGCCTAGTTGAACCCACCAATCGGCCGGCGGCGGATACAGATGATCGATTGCCCGGACAAGCAATGCTTCGGCTGTCTCTGGTTGTCCCATGTCATGCCACGTCTGCGCAAGCAAGTACATCACGGAGGCGTCATCGGGGCCTCGTTGCAAGGCCAGCTCCAAATTGTGTTTGGCGTTGGCGAAGTCTTGCATCCGATAGTAGGTCAGTCCCAAGTAATAGTAGGAACGGTAGTAGTCAGGATCAGCTTCCTGAGCAAGTTGGAGATAGCGCAGCGCTTCTTGATAGTTGCCTTGCCCTGAGTAGCCGTATCCCAGCCCTAGATATGCAAAACCCGGGTAGGATGTGGCTGCAACAGCGTTCTCGTAAGCGTCTACAGCCTTGTTCCATTCAGGGGTCTTCTCCCAGGCGCGTCCGGCGTGCAACCAGAAGTCATAGGGATCGGAGCTGAGTTCTGCACCCTGTTGATAGGCCAGCCCTGCTGCTGCCCAATCGCCATCCTGCTCGTGCAACCTGGCCACAGCCCACCAGTAGTCTGGGTTAGCTGGCGAGAGTCGATCAGCCATCCGTTGCCACAAGGCTGTCACCTCGGCGATGCGCCCTTCTCTTTCGTATTGGATCGCCAATGCCACTGCACTTCTGGGTTGTGGTGCCAGTTTATAAGCGTGTTCAAACCACCGCTGTGCTGTTCGCTGGTCGCCCCGATCCCTCAAGGTGATGGCGTAAGTGTACGCACGTTCTGCCAGCTTCACCTGCAAATCGGGCGAAACCGCATCCTCTCTACCCACTCGCGCCAGCTCAAATCCTGCGAATGGATCGCCATCTTGTAAGGCTTGTTGCCAATAGTTGATTGCATCATCGCAATCGCCTTGCGCCCAAGCCAGTCTTCCCAAGTGCGTCTGCACGCGAGCAGGTGCTTTGCCCAACTCGGTTGCCTCTTGGAATTGAGCTTTGACTCCTTGGAGTTCTGCCGTTCCCTCGCATGGAGCATCGAGCAGCCAGTTAGCCTGGACCAGCCACGGTGACATAGACTGGGCCAAGGCCACGTTTTGCAGCACAACAGACCGTAGCGTTGTGGCCTGGGTGAGGATCGTCATCATAACGGCGGCAACGATTGCCCCTAGGCCCAGGTCAAATCTTGCCTTGATCAATGATTCGAGTCCGGTTGAACGAAAGTCATCTAGCCACGCATGCCTGATCGTTGTTCATTAGTGATCACGAGCTCGACGCTCGATACCACTCAATTGTCCTTTGCAGCCCATCCTCGAACGACGTTCTCGCTTCGAACCCAAACCACTCCCGCGCCCGGATGACATCCAGCTTGCGCCGCGGCTGGCCGCCTGTCCTGAGCCTGACGAAGGGTTGGGCTTGGACGTGTCCCAGACGATCGTGCCCTCGAAGCCGGTCAGGCGGGCGATGGTCTCGATCAAGTCCTTGATGCTGATCCTGCGCTCAGAACCCGTCTCGAACGCGCTGCCGAGGCCTGCCCTGAGCCCAGTCGAAGGGTTGACCGGCTCGCTCTGGTCGTAGCGCTCGGCCGCCAGCCTTGTCCTGAGTGCAGTCGAAGGAAGGATGCCCTCGGCCGCGTCCTCCACGTAGAGGAACTCGCGCGTGGGTGAGCCGTCGCCCCCGGCGACGATCGCGCCCTGTCTTTCCTGGTCGCAGCCGTCTGCGCTGCAGGCGTGAGAGTTTGTCGCAGTGGCGCCCCGCTCACTGGTCATGGCAGGGTGCTGGGTTGGGACTTAGTCAAGCGCTCTTCAAGGTCGTTAACCCTGGCGGTTAGCGTTTCCACTTGAGCCTCCGCTGCTCGCCGGGCCGTGATCTCATCACCCAGCGCCTGAAGTCCCACGGCGCGCGCCAGGCGACCATCTAATTGCATATGCCTTTGGTTGAGCACTGACTGGTGAGATAAGGTCATTGTAGATATCTTCTTCCGCGTCGGCCCAAAAGGCAAAGCTGGTCTCTGCCAGGCGCAACCACCCCAAATCCTCCAACGCGTCCTGATCAGCGCCAATGATCAAGGGCAAACGCTGCTTGAGTTCTCGTTTCTCTGTTTGGCTCAACAACATGATAGCGGCTGATATCTCTTCCACATTCAATCTCAGTTGAACGGTCATGCTACACCTCTCGATCCCTGTCAGGCTGATGGAGTCATAGAAGTTCGCCTACCCATCAAGCCTGAGTTAGCCACGACTCGTGCTAACTGTCAAATACCACGCAATCGTTTGTTGCAGGCCATCATCGAACGATGTCTGGCTTTCGAACCCAAACCGCTCCCGCGCCCGGCTGACATCCAACTTGCGCCGCGGCTGGCCGTTGGGCTTAGTCGTGTCCCATGAAATGCGCCCCTCGAAGCCGGTCAGGCGGGCGATGGTCTCGGTCAAGTCTTTGATGCTGATCTCGAACGCGCTGCCGAGGTTGATCGGGTCGCTCTGGTTGTAACGCTCCGTCGCCAACAGGATGCCCTCGGCCGCGTCCTCGACGTAGAGGAACTCGCGCGTCGGCGAGCCGTCGCCCCAGGCGACGATCTCCTGGTCGCCCCGTTCCCTGGCCTCCAAGCACTTGCGGATCAGCGCAGGGATCACGTGCGAGCTCTCCGGGTCGAAGTTGTCACGCGGGCCGTAGAGGTTGACCGGCAAGAGGAAGATCGAGTTCCAGCCGTACTGCTCGCGGTAGGTCTGGCTCTGCACCAGCAGCATCTTCTTGGCCAGGCCGTAGGGCGCGTTGGTCTCCTCGGGGTAGCCGTTCCACAGGTCATCCTCGTGGAAGGGCGTGGGCGTGAACTTGGGATAGGCGCACACCGTCCCCAGCGCCACGAATTTGCCGACGCCGGCCCGCCACGCTTCGTGCATCAACGGCGCGCCCATCATCAGGTTGTCGTAGAAGAATTCGGCCGGGTATTTTCGGTTGGCGCCGATGCCGCCCACGCGCGCGGCCAGGTGCAGGATGACATCCGGCCGCGCGTCGGCCAGCAGGCGGCGGACGGCAGCCAGCTCGCGCAGGTCGTAGTCTTCGATGCGCGGGACAAAAATCTCGGCCGCGCCACGGGCCTGGAGTTTCTCGACGATGAAGGAGCCGAGGAAGCCGGCGCCGCCGGTGACGACAACGCGCTTATCGCGCCAGAGGGTGCTGCTGTCAGGCCAGTTGTTGCTCATCGATGTGTCTGCTCCATGCTGATAACTTGCTCCTCCCAGCGGTGCCAGCCACTGAAGCGCTCGGCCAGGATGCGGCGGCCCGCGCCGGGTGAGGGCAGGCCGGCCAGCTCCAGGTCGGCGTCGACCATGATGCGCACCAACTCTGGAAAGCGCACGCGCGGCCGCCAGCCCAGGACTTCGTGCGCGCGCCGGCCGTCGGCCAGCAGATGGTCCACCTCGGTGGGGCGGAAGTACTTGGGGTCGATATGGACGTATAGGCGCCAGTCCAGGTTGACGTAGCCAAAGGCTTCGTCGAGGAAATCGCGCACGCTGTGGGCCTCGCCCGTGCCGATCACGAAGTCGCTGGGCTGATCCTGTTGCAGCATCAGCCACATGGCTTCCACGTACTCCGGCGCATAGCCCCAGTCGCGACGCGCGTCCAGGTTGCCCAGGTAGAGCTTGTCCTGCTTGCCGGCCAGAATGGCGGCCAGGGCGCGCGTGATCTTGCGCGTGACAAAGGTCTCACCGCGACGGGGCGACTCGTGGTTAAACAGGATGCCGTTGCAGGCGAAGATGCCGTAGCCAACCCGATAGTTGCGGGTCACCCAGTAGGCGTAGAGCTTGGCCGCGGCGTAGGGACTTTGCGGCTGGAACGGCGTTTGCTCGTTCTGCGGCGGAGGCGCCGCGCCGAACATCTCGCTGCTGCTGGCCTGGTAGAAGCGGGCCTGGATGCCGGTGCGTCGCATGGCTTCCAGGATACGCACCGTGCTCAGGCCGGTGACGTCGCCGGTGTAGTCGGGCAGGTCGAAGCTGACCCGCACGTGGCTCTGCGCGGCCAGGTGGTAGATCTCGTCCGGCTGCACGGCGCGGATGATGTCCGACAGGTTGCCGGAGCTGCCGATGTCGCCATAGTGCAGGTAGAGCCGCACCTGGTCGCCGTTGTGCGGGTCCCGGTAGAGGTGGTCCAGGCGGCGGGTGTTGAAGGTGCTGGCGCGACGGATGATGCCGTGTACCTCGTAGCCCTTGGCCAGGAGGAACTCGGTCAGGTAGGAGCCGTCCTGGCCGGTGATGCCGGTGATGAGGGCTTTATCAGTCATGCGGAGAATGGTTAATGGTGAATGGGTAATGGTTAACGGTGCGAGCCGGTTGGGGGGATGTCGTTGATGGTGGAGCGGCACTCACGGATGGCGTCCACCTTGCTGGGGTCGATGTCAATGGTTGCTCATGGCTGCGGCGCCTTACGCCGCATCTCCATTCGGTCGAAATCCACGATCGCTCCTACCTCTAACAGGAAATCAAAGCCCAGGATTGCGTCAAACTCGTAACCATAGTCAGTATTGCCGGCTTGGATTACGAAGTTCGCCACGTGCAGTTCCCCAACCGTAAGCGCATCCACGTGAAATTCGACGACGCTTTCCCCACCCGCACCGATTCCTGTCATCTCGCGAATGCGTGCATTGGGTGGTGGCTGAATACCCTTCTCACGTAACCTATCAAACGGGAATAGTGTTCCGGCCGATCCTGTGTCCAAGAGCACCTTGTCAAATCTCAGACTGACTCCACCATCATTGAGCGTGGCAGTTATCATGGGCAAGTTGTCAGCGACTCGTATCTTCATCACTTGCCCCTGATTCCGACCCAACGCTGGAGCTCAATATCGATTTTGTCATTGCTCGTGTGATAGACATACAGTCGTTGGGCTGGCGTCTTTTTGTGCAATGCACTGTAATGCTCCCATGCCTCGTAAAAATCAGTGTAGGCGTGAATAGGGGCCAAATCGTCAACAATGCGCTGTCGATCTTCAGTTACATGCGATTCCACTGCCGCAAAGAGCAACCACTTGTCTGGGAACTGCTCACGGACTTCTTGCCATTTCATTGTGATTGATCCTCCGAACTCTGCCTTATCCCACAGCCAGCTTTGCGTATGCTTGGTAGAGGGCCGATGTCTGCCGCGGTCCGATCAATGGCTCGAATTAAACTCGTCAGCGGCAGCGCCGTCGATGGTGTTAACTGACAACATGGCGAGTATCTACAACGGCGACCGGCATCTGGGCCAGTTGCCGCCAGTCGTACACGCTGTGGTCCGTCACCACGACCACGCAGTCGGCGTTTGCCAGCGCCTGGGCCAGGTCTGGTTCGCTGCGCAGGCCATGCCCGTTGTGGGCAAACTCCGCCACGTAGGGATCGTGGTAGCGCACGTCCGCGCCTTTCTGCCTCAGCAGCTCGATGATGTCCAGCGCCGGCGACTCGCGCACGTCGTCGATGTCCTTCTTGTAGGCCACGCCCAAAACCAGCACGGTACTGCCCTTGAGCGGCTTGCCGGCCTCGTTCAGGGCATCGACCACCTTCTCCACCCAGTAGCGCGGCATGTCGCTGTTGATCTCGCCGGCCAGTTGGATGAAGCGCGCGTTGTAGTTCAGCGTCTTCAGCTTCCACGACAGGTAGTGCGGGTCCAGCGGGATGCAGTGGCCGCCTACGCCCGGTCCAGGCGTGAACTTCATGAAGCCGTAGGGCTTGGTCGCGGCCGCGTCGATCACCTCCCACACGTCGATGCCCAGCTTGTCGCACATGATCGCGACCTCGTTCACCAGGGCGATGTTGACGGCGCGGAAGGTGTTCTCCAGCAGCTTGGTCATCTCGGCCGCGGCCGGCGATGAGACCGGCACCACCCGGTCGACAGCCTGCTGGTAGAGCGCCGTGGCCACCTCCAGGCAGGGCGGCGTCATGCCGCCCACCACCTTGGGCGTGTTCTCCACCGTCCAATCGGTCCGGCCGGGGTCGATGCGCTCCGGCGAGAAAGCCAGGAAGAAGTCCACGCCTACCTGGGGCGACTGACTGCGCTCCGCCTTCTGTTCACCGTTCACTGACCACTGTTCACTCAGCCCCGCCTCCAACATCGGCCGCAGCAGTTCCTCCGTGGTGCCGGGATAGGTGGTCGACTCCAACACCACCAACATGCCAGGGTGGATGTACTGGGCCACGGACTCGCCCGCCGCGATCAGGTAACGCACGTCGGGGTCGCGCGTCTTGTTCAGCGGCGTGGGCACGCAGATGATGGCCACGTCGCAAGCGGCCAGGATGCTGTAGTCGGTGGTGGCCATCAGGTGATTGGGGGATTGGGGAATTGGGTGACTGGGAACCGTCCCAGAGGGACTGAGGGATTGGCTCTCGTCCTCATGTCTCTTTTCCCCATCTCCCCTCTGATCAGCGTTCATCGGCGAGAATCTGCGTCCCGTTCCGGCTCCTGTCGCAACAGCTCGCAGGCGCTCCGACGGAATGTCGCTGATGTACGACCGGCCTTGGTTGATGGCGTCCACTTTGCTGGAGTCGACGTCGATGCCGACGACGGGGAAGCCGCTCTCGGCGAAGGCTACGGCCAGCGGCAGGCCGACGTAGCCCAGGCCGATGATGGCGACGGTGGCGCTGTGGTCGTGGATTTTGTTGAGGAGTTGGTGTTTCATGAATTGTGTGCCCGGAGCCCTCGTGGCCCAAGGATGGTCACTGGGTATACCTCGTTAAACTGATATGCCTATCCAATAATCCCACGCGCGGCCAGCTCCGCCAAAATCGTCTCCACCGCATCCTCCACGCTGACCAGGTCGGTCTCGACCACCAGCTCGGCCGCCTCTGGCTCCTCGTAGGGCGAGCTGACGCCGGTGAACTCCTTGATCTCGCCGGCCAGCGCCCGGGCGTAGAGGCCCTTGGGATCGCGGCGCTTGGCCACTTCCAGATCGCACTTGACGTAGACCTCGACGAAGCGGCCATCGGGCAATAAGCTGCGGGCGAAGCGGCGATCGGCGCGGAAGGGCGAGATGAAGGTGCACAACACCAGGTGGCCGTGCTCGAAGGCCAGCTTGGCCACCTCGCCCACGCGGCGGATGTTCTCCTTGCGGTCGGCGGCGGAGAAGCCCAGGTCGCCGTTCAGGCCGTGGCGCACGTTGTCGCCGTCCAGGTAGAAGGTCTCGACGCCCAGGCTGGCCAGCCGCCGCTCCAGCAGCCGCGCCACCGTGGACTTGCCCGAGCCCGACAGGCCGGTGAACCACACCACGGCGGCCTGGTGGCCGTGGCGCTGCTCGCGCATCTCTCGGCTGATGGCCGTGCGCTCCCACACCACGTTGGGTGACTTGACAGTTGCCAACTTTTCGGAAAAGTTGGCAACTGTCAGGTCGGCCAGCTCCTGGTCGGCCCGCCGGATCATGCCTGCGGCCACGGTGTTGTTGCTGTAAGGGTCGATCAGCACGAAGTTGCCGGTGGCGCGGTTGACCTGGTAGGAGTCGAAGAAGAGGGGCTGCGTGGTCACCAGCCGCGCGCGGCCGATCTCGTTCAGCCCCAGCGTCTGGGCCGGCTCGCGGTGTAGCGTGTCCACGTCGATGCGGTAGGTGAGCTGGTCCACATGGGCCCGCACCTGGCGCGTCGTGTGTTGCAGGATGTAGGGGGTGCGCGGGTCGAGCGGCTCCTCGCTCATCCAGCACAAGGTACACTGCAAGGTCGAGCTGGCCTGGGGCAGGTTGCCCGCGCGCACGATCATGTCCCCGCGGCTGACGTCGATCTCGTCCTCCAGCGTCAGCAGCACCGAGTCGCCCGCGGCCGCCTCGGCCAGCTCGCCGTCCAGGGTGACGATGCTGCGCACCCGCGAGCTGCGGCCGGAAGGCAGCACCACCACCTCCTCGCCCGGCCGGATCGTGCCCGAGGCGATCTGGCCGGCGAAGCCGCGGAAGCCGGCGTGGGGGCGCAGCGCCATCTGCACCGGGAAGCGGAAGTCCACCAGGTTGCGGCTGGCGCCCACGCTGACGTGCTCCAGGTGGTGCAGCAGCGAGGGGCCGTCGTACCAGGGCATGCGCTCGCTGCGCTGCACCACGTTGTCCCCCAGCAGCGCCGAGATGGGGATGAAGGCCAGGCTGGGCACCGACAGCTTGCTGGCGAAATCGGTGTACTCGGCCATGATGCGCTGAAAGACGGCCTGGTCGTAGCCCACCAGGTCCATCTTGTTGACCGCCACCAAGACGTGCGGGATCTGCAAGAGGGACGCAATGAAGCCGTGGCGCTTGCTCTGCGTTACTACGCCGTGCTGCGCGTCGATCAGGATGATGGCCAGCTCGGCGGTGGACGCGCCGGTGACCATGTTGCGGGTGTACTGGATGTGGCCCGGCGTGTCGGCGATGATGAACTTGCGCTTGGGAGTGGCGAAGAAGCGGTAGGCTACGTCGATGGTGATGCGCTGCTCGCGCTCGGCGCGCAGGCCGTCGGTGAACAGCGCCAGGTCGACATACTCCTCGCCGCGCAGTTGGCTGGCCCGCTCCACGGCCGCGAGCTGGTCCTCGAAGATGTTCTTGGTGTCCAGCAGCAGCCGGCCGATCAGCGTGCTCTTGCCGTCGTCCACGCTGCCGGCCGTGGTGAAGCGCAGCAGGTCCATGGAAAGGTAGGGGTCGGGGGTCATCTAGAAATAGCCTACCTTCTTGCGGTCTTCCATGGCCGCCTCGGAGCGTTTGTCGTCGGCCCGGCCGCCGCGTTCGGTGACGCGCGCCGCGGCTACTTCCAGGATGATCTCATCCAGCGTGCCGGCCGTGGACTCCACCGCGCCGGTGCAGGTCAGATCGCCGATGGTGCGGAATCGGACGGTTCTGGTCTCCACCTGTTCATGGGGCAGGGGGGTGACGACATCCGACACCGCCAGCCACATGCCGTCGCGGCGCAGCACCGCGCGGCGGTGCGAAAAATAGAGGCTGGGGATGGGGATCTCCTTCAACCGGATGTACTGCCAGACATCCATTTCGGTCCAGTTGCTCAGCGGGAAGACGCGGAAGCCCTCGCCCAGGTGTTTGCGGCCGTTGTAGAGCGACCAGAGCTCCGGGCGCTGGTTTTTAGGATCCCACTGGCCGAAGCGGTCGCGGTGGGAGAAGAAGCGTTCCTTGGCGCGCGCCTTCTCTTCGTCGCGCCTGCCGCCGCCCAGCGCGGCCTCGAAGCGGTGCTCGGCCAGCGCGTCCAGCAGGGTCACCGTTTGCAGGGTGTTGCGGCTGGGATTGTGGCCCGGCTCCTCCTGGACGCGGCCGCGGTCGATGGATTGCTGCACCGAGGCCACGACGAGCTGGACCCCCAGGCGCTGCACCAGCCAGTCGCGGTAGTCCAGCGTTTCCTGGAAGTTGTGGCCGGTGTCGATGTGCATCAGCGGGAAGGGAATCTTGCCCGGCCAGAAGGCGTACTGGGCAAGGTGCGCCATGACGATGGAGTCCTTGCCGCCGGAGAAGAGCATCACCGGCCGCTCGAACTGCGCGGCCGTCTCGCGCATGACGTAGATCGCCTCGGCTTCGAGCTGTTGCAGGTGGGTACGTAAGTAGCTGCTCATTGGTTCCTGACAATTTCTTGTTGCTGTCAAGGTCATGGTCTACCTCTTGACCATTCCTGACGGCATCTACGTAGGTGCTACCGTGTGTGTGTGCGCCGGGAAACTCCTGGAAACTGACAACGTAGGCGTTGTCTTCCACTGACCATTCGATCAACCTACTGTAATGGCTATGACTTCCTCTGCCTGCACGCTGGACACAACCTGCCTGTTTGCGCAGCGCCTTCAACTCGCGTATCTTCTTGGGCATGGTTGGTTCTCAATCTGCGTTCAGAACCCGGGTTTTTCCTTCGCACAAAAACCCGGTTTCTACAAGTTGCGAATCACCCGTCCCTTGCCGCGCGTGCGGCGGGGACGTTTGGCCGGCCCGCCGGCTGACTCCAGATCTTCCACCGGCACCATCGCCTCCTGCTCCCGGCCCATGAAGTCCAGCAGCACCCGCACCCGCTCGGCCGGCCGCATGGGGCCGATGAAAACCGCCTCCAGCCCGGCCAGCGGGCCGCCCGTCAGTCGCACCCGGTCCCCTTCCTTGAAAGGATGCTGGGGCAGGCCGCCCTGGGCGTCGATCTCGGCCAGCCGCGCCTGCAAGGCCGCGATCACCCGGGCCGGCACCGGTTTGGGCAGGCCGCCGAAGGCCACCAGCCGGATCACCCCCGGCGTGTTGTTGACCGCGCTGGCCTCGACCTGCGTCAGGTCCAGCTCGACGAAGAGGTAGCCGGGGAACAGGGGGGCGCTGCGCGTCCGGCCGCGGCTGCGCTGACGCACCTGAGGCAGCAGCACGTGGGCGGCCAGGCGCTGCTCCAGCAGGCCGGCAGCCAGCAGTTCCTGGTGGGCTTTGGTGTGAACGACGTACCAGAGTGGGCTCATAGCGTGCAGCAATCCGGGAATGCGCCGCCCGCCCGGCGCGCTGGCGCCGGGCGTAGAACGGCTGAGATGGCTGCTGGCCGGAGCGAAGGCTGCGACGAACCAGCAGGGTGGGTGGGCCGGGAGCAGGGCCAGAGAGAAGCAGCGTCCATGGGAAACTGCGTCACGTGGGCGGTTGAGACTGGCTACAGGGGAACCATGGGGCGAGGAGGACGAGGCCCCTGCGGCGCTGCCTCCTTAACAGCCCGCGCTGGCTGGCAATCGGTGTGGGCTTCCCGGCTTGAGCTAACTATAGCATCACAACGGATGAAACGCCAAATCATCCCCATCAACACACTTGCCGCCAACGTTTGACAGGGCCTCGGTTTGCCGTACAATCGGGCCAACATGGCAGAAATCCAGACATCCGCGGCATCCATATCGTCGTCGCCAGATGATAGGCTCCGTGCCGGGCTGGCGACGGGCGGTCAGCAGTGACGCTGGGCGGCGTGCAGCCCCCTGGGGCGGCGGCAATGGGCGCGAAGAAGCCGAGCTTTTCCGGCAAAGACCGGCTTCTGGCAGGCGGAAGGCGCGGACCGGAGATAAGCCTCCTTTTTGAATCCTGCGCGCCTGCATCTCCTCATTGCCGCATAATTGACCTCGGGTGTCAACCTGACCAACATCAACGGCTGGCACACAGGCGGTTATAACGGCACGGGGGTCAACCTGGCGGTCTTCGACTTTGGCTTCACCAACTGGACGGCGCGCAAGAGCAGCGGCGACCTGCCTTCGGGCGCGGTGGCCAAGGACTTCAGTTCGGCCTTCAGCTTTACCGCCAACTCCAATCAGGGCACTGCCGGCTATGATCACGGCACCGCCTGCGCCGAGATCGCCTATGACATGGCGCCGGACGCGACGGTGTATCTCTACGCCTTTGGCACTGAGGTCGAGTTTGGCAATGCGGTCAATGACTATCGCAACAACGTCAACGGCAAGAGGGTCGCCAGCATGTCGATCGGCTGGGTGAATGCCGGGCCCTGCGATGGCACCGGAGCGATCAACACCATCGTCGACAACGCCCAGTCGTCCGGCATCCTGTGGGCCAACAGCGCCGGCAATCAGCAGAAGGTCCACTACTCAGGTGTGGCAACTCAGAGTGGGACCTCTGACGCCGTCGCCTTTGGCGGCGGCAATATCCAGGGCATTGGCCCTACATCGGGTTCCTTGTACAACATTCCCAGCGGAACCACCCTGACCGCCTTTCTGGCCTGGAATGACTGGAATGCCGCACGCACGGGCAACGTGAACCACATCGACTATGATATAGAGTTGTACCGGTGGACCGGCAGCAGTTGGGTTTACGTCACTGGAGCCTTCGGCAATCAGTGCGGCAATTCAGCGGTGCCGCCGGTCGAGACCTTGTCCTACACGGTGCCAGCGGGAGGCCCTTACAACTATGGCATCGTAATCTGGCGCTACGAAGGCAGTGGTTCATGTCCAAACAGCTTCGGCCACTGGCTTTCCCTGCACAGCTTCCTGAGTGCGGGAGCTAACAACCTGTGGTGGTATGTCAACCAGTGTAACAGCATCATAATCCCGGCCGACGGCAACAGCGCGGTTGCGACGGGTGCGACCTTCTGGAATGAGGATTCAACTGGCCCCCTCTACGGCCTGGAGCCCTTCTCCAGCCTTGGCCCACGCAATGCCAGCGGCGGCGGCAATCCCGGCGCGGCGGTCAACAAGCCGGACGTGGTCGCGCCCGACGGCGTCAGCACGGTGGCCTACGGCGCCAGCGACGGCGTGAACTACGCCAGCGGCGGCGTAGGCTTCTGGGGCACCTCGGCCGCTGCGCCGCACGTGGCCGGCATGGCGGCAACCGTCTGGGAGCGCAACCCGGCCTTCTCGCTCAGCAGCCTGCGCAACTTCATCCAGGGCGAGGCGGTCTACAAGGCCGACGGCGGCGTGTGCGGCGGCAGCCGGGCGCCGCAGAGCAATGTCCAGAACAATCGCTTTGGCTGGGGTCGTATCAACCTGGGCCAGCCGCAAGCCGTTACCCTCGCCGAGTTCAGCGCGGCCCAGCAGGGCGACGCGGTGCAGGTGAGCTGGGAGACGGTCAGCGAGCTGGACAACGCCGGCTTCAATCTCTATCGCAGCGAAAGCGCGGCCGGCCCACGGACGCTGCTGGCTTACCTGCCGTCGGCGTCGCCGGGCGGCACGACCGGGGCGGCCTACAGCTACGAGGACCGCGCCGGTCTGGTCTCTGGGACGACCTACTACTACTGGCTGGAGGACGTGGCTATCAGCGGCGCGACCACGCTGCACGGCCCCGTCAGCGTCGACTGCGTGGCGCCGACCGCGGTGACGCTGGACCGCGTGGCGGCTAACCCGGCCGCGGCGCTGCCGGCGTTGCCCTGGCTGTGGG
>JBAQCH010000231.1:0-7044 GCA_049294015.1 Anaerolineae bacterium | reverse complement strand
GGGTGGCCCTCGCCGTGGGCGCTGCTCAGGCCGGCGATCAGGTTCGCGCCGCCCGGCCCTGGATTGCCCAGCGCTGCGGCCGGCCTGTGGGCCAAGCGCGTGTAGCCCTCGGCGATGTGCACCGCGGCCTCCTCGTGGTGCGCGTTGACGTAGCGCACGCCGTAGCGCTCGGCATGGACGACGAAAGGAATGTGCGCGCCGTCGATGATGCCGACGATCAAGTCGATGCCTTCAGCCTGCAAGGACTGCATGAGCAGTTCGCCAACGGTGATTTCGGGCATGGGAGTCTCCGTTCTATTGATGAGGAAGGGTGACAATCGTGTGTGGGCGGGGGAGCGGCCGGAGCTACACAGAGGTCACAGAGGAGACACAGAGGTCACAGAGCCAGAGCGGACCTTGGAGGGAATCTCTGGCAACGACGGGCATTCAATCGAGGCAATATCCCTCGGTCTTCTCTGCGCTCTCTGTGTCTCCTCTGTGCTCTCTGTGTAGCTCCGCAACCCTTATCGGTCACGCATTCGCTCCGCTTGTTCCATGTGCTTCAGCCCGCGCTTCTTTAGCGGCCCGTATAGCTTCAACATGAGCGGCGGGTAGAGGCTGTTGACCTTAGCCAGCCAGCCGCGCCAGCGGGGCAGGTTGATCTCCAGCGGCCGCTCGGCCATGGCCTGCCAGAAGGCCGCTGCCACGTCTTGCACGCCGAGGACACGGCCGCCGGAGCGGGCCAGCGCAGCGGCTTCGGGGTTGTCGAAGTGGCGGCGGGCCAGGGGCGTGTCCACCACGTCGGGCGCGACGACGGTGACGTAGACGTTGTACGGGCGCAGCTCCACGGCCGCGGCCAGCGAAGCTGCGCGTAGCCCCGACTTGGCGGCCGAGTAGAGCGCGTTGCCCGGCGTGGCCGACAGCCCGGCCAGCGAGCCGACGTTGACGATGTGCCCGCCGCGCTGGCTGGCCATCACCTGCCCTGCCAGGCGCATGCCGTAGAGCGGCCCCTTGAGGTTGAGATCGACGACGAAGTCCACGTTGGCCGCCGGCTGCTCCAGCAGGAAGCCGGGCCGGCCGCCGCCTGCGATGTTGAACAGATAGTCGATGCGGCCGAACGCCCGTAGTGTGTCGCCCACCAGCGCCTGCCAATCGTCGGGCGAGCGTACGTCCAGCCGGTGCAGCCGCAGCCGCTCGCCGGGCGTGAAAGCCGCGGCCAGGCCGGCCTCGTCGATGTCGCCCAGGGCCAGCGCGAAGTCGTTGCGGCCGGTCAGCACGCCGGCCCAATGCCGGCCGATGCCGCTAGCCGCGCCGGTGATGATGGCGACGTGAAGGCGCCTGCTTTGGCTCAAGCTGGTCTGCAGCCGGGTCCGCGCATACTGGTCAGTGGCTGTTTTCATAGACCTGAGGGGATAAGAGCGATGGGTGATTCGTTGCCGATAGTATAGCATGCAGGGGAGCGCCTGTGCAACCTGGAAGGTGAAGAAGAGAGTCGGAATACCACAGCGGATGGGAACAGCGGATGGTTCTTCGTTCCCATCCGCTGTTCCCATCGGCTGTTCCCATCCGCTGTTCCCATCGGCTGTTCCCATCGGCTGTTCCCATCCGCTGTTCCCATCCGCTATTCCCATCCGCTGTTCCCATCGGCTGTTCCCATCGGCTGTTCCCATCCGCTGTTCCCATCGGCTGTTCCCATCGGCTGTTCCCATCCGCTGTTCCCATCCGCTGTTCCCATCCGCTGTTCCCATCGGCTGTTCCCATCGGCTGTTCCCATCCGCTGTTCCCATCCGCTGTGATCTTCCGGTTCCGCCCGTTTGCCGAACCCCCACCCCGGTGGTACACTGCCAGCCATGTCCGCCAACACTACCCACCCCATCCGCTTGCTCGATCTCTCCCGCGACGCACTGCGCGAGCAGGTGATCGCCTGGGGCCAGCCGGCCTACCGCGCCGACCAGCTTTACCAGTGGCTCTACCAACGCGCGGCGGCCGACCCGGCCGAGATGACGAACCTGCCGGCCAGCCTGCGCGCCCGTCTCGCCGACGAAGCGCAGATCGAGCTGCTGACCCCAGTGGCCGAGACGGTCTCGCGCGACGGCCACACCACCAAGACCCTCTTCCGCCTGCACGACGGCCAGTCGATCGAGACGGTGCTGATGCGCTACGACCGGCGCAACACCGTCTGCATCAGCAGCCAGGCCGGCTGCGCGATGGGCTGCACCTTCTGCGCCACGGCGCTGATGGGCCTGCAGCGCAACCTCACCCCCGGCGAGATCACGGCGCAGGTGCTGTACTTCGAGCGCTGGCTGAGGCAGAAAGGAGAGGAAGGGAAGAGTGGGAAAGGAAGGAAAGACGAGCAAGGGAAGGACTCCCCGCCGGCCGACTCCGGGTTACGTGTTACGAATTACGGATTACCGGTCACCGATCACCAATCACGGATCAGCAACGTCGTCGTCATGGGCATGGGCGAGCCGCTGGCCAACTATGCCAACCTGTGGAGCGCGCTGCGCACGCTGACTGACCCGGCCGGCTTTGGCCTGGGCGCGCGCAAGATCACCGTCAGCACAGTGGGGCTGGTCCCGGGCATCGACCGCTTCGCCGCGGAGGAACTACAGATCAACCTGGCCGTCAGCCTGCACGCGCCCAACGACGCGCTGCGCGCGACGCTGGTCCCCGTCAACCAGCGCTACCCCATCGCCGAGCTGATCGCGGCCTGCCGCCGCTACGTGGCCCGCACCCATCGCCGCATCAGCTTCGAGTACGCAATGATGGCCGGCATCAACGACAGCCCGGCGCTGGCCGAAGAACTGGCGACGCTGCTGCACGGCCTGCTCTGCCACGTCAACCTGATTCCCCTCAACCCGGTGGTTGGCTCCCCCTTCCAGCCTTCGCGGCGTGAGGACGTGGACGCGTTCGTGGCCGTCCTGCAACAACGCGGCATCCCCACCACGCTGCGCGTGCGGCGCGGTATCGACATCGACGCCGGCTGTGGACAACTGCGCGCACGCGTGGCGCGCGAAAACATTCCCCTTGCTGTAGCCGGTCTCCCGACCAACCGCCTGCTATGGCCGGTCTCCTGACCGAGCCGCCTGCTGTGGCCGGTCTCCGACCGAGCCACACTCCCCGGTACCAACGAATTTGTCGTTTGTTGACAATAAAACCTTGTCAAAAGCGGGGATCGAAAGTACAATACAGCCGCCACAAAAGCAAGAGCCGATAGCTCTTGGCTACCGGCTCCGCTTACTGGGCCTTGCTCAGGGTCTTGAGACACTTAGTACAGACCGCCACGCTCTGCTGCTTGCCATCGACCGTGAGGCTGGCCCGCTGGATGTTGATGTTCCAGCGGCGCTTGGTGTGGCGCATCGAGTGACTGACATTGTGTCCGAACTGTGGCCCACGACCACAAATCTTGCACTTGGACATGGTGACACCTCATTAGCAAATGAAAACCCCGGAGCGCTGCGCCTCGGGGTATGATCCCGGCATGAACAGGCGCTATAGTAGCATAGCTGCCGCCATTCTGCAAAAACTGAAGGTTGGGCGTAACTGCTCTGGCGCCGGGCGCCTGCCGACGAGCAGCCGACGCAAGCGCCCGGCGCCGATGGACGATACGCGATGACTGTACGCGACGACAAGTTTGGTCGAATCGAAGTATCCCAGGCGGCCATCGCCTCCCTGGTGGCCGAGGCCGTCAAGGAGTGCTACGGCGTGGTTGGCATGAGCAGCCGCAGCCGGCTGGACGAGCTAACCGGCTCTTTGCAGCGCGGCAGCCGTAGGGGCGTCGAGATCGACGAGGGTGAACGAGGCATCGTCGTCGATATCTACGTCATTGTGGAATATGGCATGCGCATCAGCGAGGTGGCGGCCGGCGTGATGCGACGCGTCCATTTTTCTCTTACCGACGCGGCCGGCATCCCCGTGCAGGCTGTCAACGTCCACGTGCAGGGGCTGCGCGTCAGCGACAACGGCAACCACCAGCCTGGTTAGCTCCCATACCCATCGACCTCTCACGAGAGCCCGCAGCCTTGACCAGCAACATCTCTCTCCGACTCGAAAGCGGCAGCGCACGTCCCGACCCTGGCCGCCAGCATGGCCCATCCGCCGCGCCGGCGAGCGATAGCGGCCATCCACTGATCGATGGCCCGACGCTCAAGACCATGATCGCGGCCGGCTATGCCTGGCTGGAGCGCCACAAGGAAATCGTCAACGCGCTGAACGTCTTTCCCGTGCCCGATGGCGACACCGGCACCAACATGTTTCTGACCATGCGCGCGGCCTGGCGCGAGATCGAGCACGACGAAGACGGCGATGTCAGCCACATCGCCCAGGCGGTGGCCCAAGGTGCGCTGATGGGCGCACGCGGCAACTCTGGCGTGATTCTCTCGCAAATCCTGCGCGGCATGGCGCACGCCTTCCGCCACAAGCCGGTCATCAACGCCCACGATCTGGCCCATGGCCTGCGCCATGGCTCGGACACGGCCTACAAGGGCGTGGTCAAGCCGGTGGAGGGCACGATCCTGACGGTGATCCGCCAGGCGGCCGACGCAGCCCAGAAGGCGGCGGCGGTGGAGGATGACCTGAACTTCGTGCTGGCCCACACCGTCCAGGCGGCCGCTGAGGCGGTCGAGCAGACCCCTACGCTGTTGCCGGTGCTGGCCAGGGCCGGTGTGGTCGACTCAGGCGGCAAGGGCCTGTTCTACATCCTGGAAGGTATGCAGCGCAGCCTGCGCGGCGACACCGTGGCGCCGCCGGTCGAGCGGGCCGCCAGCGCCGCGGCCCAGCAGGCTGCGGCGCTGGATCCCTACAACCTGCCTCCTATCCGCTATGGCTTCGACGTCCAATTCCTGATCTGGGGCGCGGACCTGCAGGTGGATGCTATTCGCAGTTGGATGATCGAGCACGGCGACTTTGCCCTGGTGGAGGGCGGCCCGACCCTGATCAAGGTGCATGTCCACGTCTTCGACCCCAGCGCGCCGCTGGCTTACGGCGTGCAGCAAGGCTTCATCACCGACGTCGTGGTGGAGAACATGGACGCCATGGCTGCGGCCGGCATGACGCCCGACGACGTCAAGGATGCGCTGAGCACAGCCAAACCCAGCTCGCCGTTGACTGCCGAACATCTCGGCCCCATCGGCGTTGTGGCGGTGGCGCCTGGGCCAGGGCTGGCCGAGGTGTTCGAGAGCCTGGGGGTCGGCAGCGTCGTCTCAGGCGGCCAGACCATGAACCCCAGCATCCAGGAGCTGTTGGACGCCATCGACGCGCTGCCGACCGAAGAAGTTATCCTGCTGCCCAACAACGGCAACGTCATTATGGCAGCCCAGGGAGCCGCTCAGGAGGCCGCGCGGCGCGGCAAGCGAGTCGAGGTGATCCCCAGCCGCACGGCGCCGCAGGGCATCAGCGCGCTGCTGGCCTTCAACATGCAGGCCAGCCTGGATGACAACGTCGCCACCATGGCGCGCGCGCTGGCGGCCATCGATACGGGCGAGGTGACGATGGCTGTGCGCGATGCGCACATCGACGGCATGGAGGTCAGGGCTGGCGACGTGATCGGACTGCTCAACGACACGCTGACCACCAACGGCGCCTCCCCGCATGAGGTCGTGTTCAACCTGTTGGCGCAGATGGACGCGGGCCAGGCCGAGATCATCACCGTTTACTACGGCGACCAGATCGACGCAGCGGCCGCGGCCGAGCTAGGCGACGAACTGGGTGCTCTCTATCCCGACCAGGAGATTGAGGTCATCGCCGGCGGCCAACCGCACTATCATTTCATTCTTTCGACGGAGTAGTGTTACGTCAAGTTTATTTGAGGAGTTCGCATGCCCACACGCGAACCCGGTATCTGGGGATGCCTACTCCTCCAATCAGCGTTGACACGACAGTGGTTCCGTCCACCCATCAGGAGTACCGAGTGGCTCGCGTCGCCATAGTTACCGATAGCAACGCCTATCTTTCGCCTCGCCTTACGCAGCGGCTGAACATCCTGGTCCTGCCCCACAGCATCCACCTGCCCCAGGGCACATTCAAGGAAGGGGTGGACCTGACGCCGGCCGACTATTTTCGGCTGCTGAAGGAGGCCAAGGGCGATGTCTTGCCGCGCGCCACCGGGCCGTCGGCAGAGACGTTTGCCAGCCTGTACGGACGTCTGTTGAAGCAGACCGACCAGGTCTTGTCGCTCCACATGTCCAGCCATCTCAGCGACACGGTGGAGAACGCGCGCCAGGCGCGCCGCCTCTACCTGGGCCGCTGCACCATCGAGGTGGTCGACAGCCTCTCCACCTCTGTCGGGCTAGGCTATCTGGTGCAGACCGCGGCCGTGGCTGCGGCCGCCGGCCATAACCTGGACGACTGCATCCGGCTGGTGCGGGGCCTGATGCCGCACATCTACCTCTTCTTCCTGGTCAAGCACCTGCCCTACCTGGAGCGCGAGGGGCGCATCAGCCCGGCGCAGGCCTTCCTGGGCAGCATGCTCAACGTCATGCCGCTCTTGCAGATCGAAGACGGCGAGATCATCCCACTGGAAAAAGTGCGCACATCCCAGCAGGGTGTGGAAAAGCTCTTCGACTATGTATCCGAATTCGGCCATCTGCAGAAGGCGGCCGTGCTGCAAAATGGCTTCGCCAAGGAGCAGCAGGCGCTGTTGGAGCGGCTGGAACTGGCTTATCCCGGCCATCCTTTCACGCTGTTGAGCTGCAATCCTTCGTTGGCCGTCCATCTCGGCCCTGAGGCCATGGGTGTCGTGGTCCTGGAAGTCGTCAGCTAAGGGGCGAGTGTGAACAAAGCGATCGAACGTCTCAAGAAAATTCTCAAGCTGGAGCAGCAACAAGGCTACCGCAACAAGGCCGTCATCGGCGGCCTGGGGCGGCTGGCCGAGCGTTGGCAGATCGATGCTTTGCAGGAAGCGACCCTGGAAGGCCAGCCAGCGCTGGTCGACCAGTTAGTCACCATGCTGGATGGCTACGGCAATGTGCAGGGCGCCGCCGCCCGCAAGGGGGCCATCGAAGCCATGCTGGCGCTGGCTGGCCAGTGGGAGTCGCCGCCCGCGCCGCCGGCCGTCGCGCCTAAAAC
>JBAQCH010000230.1:0-30374 GCA_049294015.1 Anaerolineae bacterium | reverse complement strand
AAGACCGACTGCACGGCTCTGGCCGCCCCCGGCGACGCCCGCATCCTGGAGCTGCCCAACCTGCTGGCCGCGGGCGAGCAGCCGATCACCGTGGCGCTGACCCGCGTCGGCGCGTACACTGGGCCGGGCACGTATGAGCTGGCCCTGGTGGCCACGGGCGGCGCCATGCCTGACATGTTCCCTGCTGTGCGGGTGGGCAGCCGCGCGTTCACCAACGGCGATGGCTCCGCTGCCAGCGTGACCATCAACGCCGACGGCTCCGGCTCGTTGGAAGCCACTGGCCTGGTGGAGATGGACGCCATGCAGGGCGCCACGCCCGATCCCAGCGCGCGCATCGACTTCACCATGCAGTGGACGTGCCAGGACGAGCAGTAGACGGTGAACTGTAAACGGTAAACGGTGAACGGTATTCAAGCTCTGGCCGGTCCCTCCGGGATGGTTACCAATCTCCGACCGAGCCAGCTACATTCCTAGGAGTCGACATGTCACGCATAAATCGCTTGATCACCAGTCTCATGGCAGGCCTGCTGGCCATATTAGCCGGCTTAGCGCCTGCCCAAGCGCAGGAGGCAGTGTTGCCGGACGCGCCCACCCATACCCGCCCGCCGCTGACCAACCCGGCCTGCGCGTCGTGGGAGCC
This sequence comes from Anaerolineae bacterium, assembly GCA_049294015.1. GTDB lineage: Bacteria > Chloroflexota > Anaerolineae > JAAEKA01 > JAAEKA01 > JAAEKA01. The sequence goes on along the minus strand of JBAQCH010000230.1, from coordinate 29,734 downwards.
GAACCGGGTGGACTGCTTCATCATCGGCAACGACGGGCAGATGTATCACACCTATTCCGACCAGGCATCCAGCGGCGACCACCGCCACTTCTCGCGCTGGATCCAGGAGCCCAGCGCGCCGCTGGACGGCTTCGACCGCGGCGCGGGCATCGGCGTAACCGCGTGGGGGCCGGGCCGGCTGGACATCATGGCTATCACGCCCGACGGCGATGTGGTACATACCTACTACGACCAGAACGCCTGGCAACTGCCGGACTGGGAGTTCGTCGCCTATCCGGGCAATGTGGGCGTCAACGAGATCGGCTGCACCTCGTGGGGCGTCAACCGCATCGACTGCTTCACGCGCGGTAAGAACCATCGCGTCTACCAGGTGCGCTGGGACGGCGCCAGTTGGGGCACGTTCGACCTGGGGCCGCTGCCGACAGGCACCTACGGCGATAACTCCTACCTGGGCATGGCCGCCGCCGGCTATGCGCCCAACGCGCTGTTTCTGGTCGTCATCGCCATCGACGGCAACGTGTGGCAGCGCAAATGGGACGGCGCGAGCTGGTCGGCGTGGGCCAACGGGGGCAAGCCCAGCGGCGACAACTTGATGACCGTCTCGTGCCTGGCCGGCGTGATCTATTTGATGGACTGCGTGTTCAGCGACGTGGCCGGCCGCATCTGGCATCGCTCGTACTACGACGGCGCCGCCAGTTGGCTGGACTGGCACAATCTCGACGCCGTGGGCGGCGGGATCAACGCCTACTACGCCTCCGGCGTAGGAACCAGCAAGATCGTGGGCGACCAGGGCGCGCTGTATGCGTTGACCTACGGCGTGGATGGCCGGCTCTATCTCGGCTTTGGCCGCGGCGGCGCAGCGAGCTTCAACTGGTACGGCTGGGACAGCCTGGGCCGGCCGGCTGACCAGCGCCAGTTGCTGCCGTTGATCCTCGTGCGCTGACCCGCGTTCATCCGTTCGGCCCGGGACTTACTGCGTGTCATGCTGAGGCTCGGCGAAGCATCTCCTGGGTGCCAGGCGAGACCCTTCGGCGGCCCTCAGGGTGACGCGCTGGTAGATTGTGTCATGCTGAGGCTCGGCGAAGCATCTCCTGGGTGCCAGGCGAGACCCTTCGGCGGCCCTCAGGGTGACACGCTGGTAGATTGTGTCATGCTGAGGCTCGCCGAAGCATCTCCTGGCTGCCAGGCGAGACCCTTCGGCGGCCCTCAGGGTGACACGCTGGTTAATTGTGTCATGCTTATTCCTCTGGCTGGAGAGACACTCATGCCTCGTATTCTCGCATTGTTGATCTGCCTGTGTTTAGTTCTGACGGCTTGCACGGGCGACGAGCAGGCTGAAGCCCAGCCGGCCGTCGCGCCCCAGAATTTGCCGACGGTCGTTCCATCCGGCAGCCAGGCGGCCGGCGCGCATCCGCGCCTTTGGCTGACGGCCGACGACCTGCCGCGGCTGCGCAGTTGGGCGACGGACAGCAACCCCCTCTATCGCGACGGCCTGGCGCTGCTGGCCGCACGCGCGGTGCAGGAGATGGACGAAGGGCGCGTGCCGGGCGACGACTGCGGCAATGTGGGCTATGAAGAATACCCGACCGAGAGCTACGCCGAGCTGTTCGCCTTTCTCTCGCTGGTGGACAACGACCCCGCGGCCCGCGCCGACTACGCCCGCCGCGCGCGCAGCCTGCTGATGCACGTCATGAACGAGGCTGCCAAGGGGCCGGCCAGCCGCGAGAGCGTCACCTGCAACGGCTCGCGCCAGTATCCGCCCTTTCGCCATCCTGACTTTGCCACCGAGGACCGCGACCGCATCCGCTACCACGGCGAGGCCTTCCCGCTGACTGTGGACTGGATCTACCCCACGCTGACCAGCCAGGACAAAGCCACCATCCGCCAGGTCTTCCTGCGCTGGTCACAGGAGGTGGTCGAGCGCGGCTATCACCACCCGGAGCCGGTCGGGCTGGTCGACGATCCGGCGCTGCTGGCCGACGCGCAGCAGGTGCGCTTCAGCAGCAACAACTACTACGCCGCCCACATGCGCAACCTGGGGCTGATGGCGCTGGCGCTGGACCCGGCCGACGATCCCGACGGCGCGCTGCGCGCCTACCTGGCCAACGCGTTGGGCGCACGACTCTATATCTTCGAGCATCTGGTGCGCAACGACAGCCGCGGCGGCCTGCTGCCCGAGGGGCTGGAATACAGCCCGCAGACCCTGGGCTACGTCACCCAGCTCCTGCTGGCGCTGCACACGGCGGGAGCAGCCTACCCCGACAGCGCGTCGCTGGGCAGCAATCCCTTTTGGGACGACAGCCTGACCGCCTACCTGCACTCGCTCAGCCCGGCCACGGTTCCGCACGAGGCGGGCGGCGTGCAGTACCAGCCGGCCTTCTACGGCGACGGGCAGAGCTACCATCTGCCCGACTTCATCAGCGCCTTTGCGCCGATCGGCCTGTACGACACGTTGACCGGCAACGCTGCCCGCCTGAACGCCGTGCGCTGGATCCAGACTCACACGGCGCCCGGCGGGGCCGAGCAGTTGGTCGAGCGGGTGCGCAACCCCAACGACCTGCGCGAGGCCATCCTCTACTTCATGCTTTTCGACCCGTCGGCCGCGCCGGCCCGTGACCCGCGGCCGGCGCTGGACACGGCCTATCTGGCGCCGGGCCTGAACCGCCTGTTCAGCCGCAGCGATTGGAGCGCCGACGCAGCCTGGTTCACCTATGGCCTGAGCTGGAACTCCATCGATCACCAGATGGCCGACGGCGCCAGCTTCAGCTTCTACCGCGACGGCGAATGGCTGACCAAGGGGCGGGTGGGCTACGCCAACATCGCCGAGGGCATCGCCAGCTCCGAGTTCTACAACACCGTCGCGATCGAGAACGACCGGCCGGTGGACCGGGATGACGACGACTGGCGCATCGACCTGTGGCAGCGCGGCTCGCAGTGGAACTATGTCAACGACGGCGTCCCGACCCTGCTGGCCGCCAGCCTGCAGCCCGACTTCGCCTACGCCTGGGGCGACGCAACCCCGCTCTACAACGCCAGCGGAGAAGGCGCGGCGGCCGTGACCCAGGCCGAGCGGGCCGTGCTGTGGCTCAAGCCGGATCACATCGTCGTCTACGACCAGACGGCTACGCAGGAGGCGGGCAAGTTTAAGCGCTGGTGGCTGCAACTGCCGCGGCCAGCCCGGATCGACGGCCGCCAGGCGACGATGACCACCGCGCGCGGCCAGCAGCTTTTCGTCACCACCCTGCTGCCTGCGGACGCCCGGCTGACGGCGCTGAACAGCGACGAGCCGTTGATCGCTGAGACGGCCGTGGCTGACGACCCGATGACCGCGCGGCTGCGGGTCGACGGCGGCGACGCGGCCGCGGTGACTTTCCTGCACGTGTTGCAAGGTGCGGACGCGGGCGCCAGCGCCGACGCGGTGACGCTGGTGCAGGACCCGACCGGCGCAGTGCGCGGTGCGGTGATTGGCGCGCGCGCCGTGCTGTTCGTTCGTGCGCCGGCCGGCAGCGCGCTGCGCTACACCCTGCCAGCCGCGGTCAGCCAGCAGATCGTCACTGGCCTGACCCCCAGCACGTCCTACAGTGTGCAGCGCACCGTCAGCGGCGACAGCGCCACGATTGTCATCGAGCCGGGCGGGGACCTGGCGGCTGACGAGGGCGGCGTGCTGGTGATTGGCCATCGGTAGTTACCCGGTTTTCAGGTCTTGGGGCGCGTACTGTCGCGAAAGCGTGCCGCAGCACGTTTAACTAGATGTTAGCCATCCATGCGCGTCGGCGCACAACCGTCAATGAAGGCGCAGCGGGCACGGTCGGAGACCGGCCCGAGCGATTTCCAGGTTTGACGCGCATACGCTGGGCGCACAACCATGGATTAAAACAGCGGGCACGGTCGGAGACCGGCCCGAGCGATTTTTGGGTTAGCCGATGCGACGAGTTGCCAGCCAGCTTCTCTCCCCATCGTGTGTGCCACTATCCCAAGACTGAGTGACCGCTGCCTGTTAATCGTTTGGGGTGCGGCTGCCAGGTTGAGTTCAATGCAGTGAAGCGGAGAAACCCATGACTTTGAATCTGCTGGTGTACTACAACGCGGAAACGGCTGAAGCAGCAACAGGCGGGATCGATGAGCTTGGCAACCACCGGTTTCTTCAGCGCTACGCTGACTTCTCCAGGGGGTGGACGCACATCGCCGCCACGAAAGACCGGCTGTTTTACTACAATGCGGCGACGACCGAGGCGGCGACCGGGCAGATCGACGCCGCAGGCCATCACCGTTTCTTGCAGCGCCTTGTCGTTGACCGTACCCCTGCCTGGACTCACATCGCAGCCACCGAAGATCACCTGTTGTTCTACGACACGACCACGGGCGAAGCTGCCACAGCCGCGATTGACGACTCTGGCAACCTGACGGTCCTGCAGCGCTACGACGATTTTGCTCCAGGCTGGACGAACGTTGCAGCCACCCAGAATCGGCTGCTCTACTACAATGCTGCAACAACAGCGCTGGCCACGGCTGAGATCGACGCGGCAGGCGGCCATCGCTTCGTCCTGGTTCTCCCACCCGAGTCAACCCGTTTTTGGACGACGTTGATCTCGGCTCAGAGCACCTTTCTGTTCTACAACGTCGATAGCGGCGGCGGCGCCACAGCCCAAATCGACGCCGCAGGCAACTACGTGCCGTTGCAGGCGTTTCCCGATTTGTCGCCAGGCTGGGCGCAGATTGCCGGAACGCAACGCCATGTCTTGTTCTACAACCCCGGCGCAAGCTTCGCGGTCACGGGGGAGTTTCTTGACGATGGTATGTATCGCGATCTGTTCAGCTACGCGGATTTTTCCACAGGCTGGACCCACGTCAGCGCGCTGAAGGTGGCAACGCAGGGGCAGGCCGAGGCGCCCGTGTTTGACCCGGTCGTCACGTTGTTGCGCCCCGATGACCTGCTCAATCTCACCATCGAGTGCCGCAACTTGCAGTTGGATAGAAGCGATCGCGCCAACCCCGTCCTTGTGGCCACCGATGCCAGCCAGCCAGCCTATCTCATCGTGCATTTCCCGCCGCAGACGATTGCCGAGGAGGCGATCTACGAGCCAACCCCGCCGCCTGCACAGCCTCCAGCCGATGAGCGCGTCAAACCCGCCAACGCAACGCCCCCTGGTTTTCCTGCATCGCGCATGCCGACCCAGGCGCGCGCGAGGATGGGGCAGCCCAGCCGCCTGGTCTTTCAACTGCCAGCCAACAGCGATCCCCGCATTCCGTATACCATCGAAGGGCTACTGGACTGGACGGGGCTGCCCTTGAGCGTTGCTCCGGTGGCAGCCATGCCCGAAAGACCGACAGCGGAGCAGCTTGCCACGGCTCCAGCCATTGCCCCGCCGGCTGAGCTCGAGACGGCCATCGAGATGCCCTACCGCCTCATCCTGTCGCCGGGGCGCGACGGGAGCTGGGACCACGAGTTGACGCCCAAGACGCGCGCCGGACGCACCGAGCTGTGGCATACGCGCCTGGTCAAGCGGGATGGCGCACACATCGTCGCGCTGTCGAAGGCCAACCCGGCGCCCTTGCGGGCGATCTGGTCGCCCGACTACGTGGCCGAGCCGTCGCAGCCAGGCGATACGTGGCCGCCGCTGGGCGGCCCTGACGAGTGGTCGAACACAGCCGTGCTGACGGCGATGAACCCGCGCGATCGCCATGAGTTGGTCATCCTCACCTCAGCCTTCACCACAGCGCGCACGCGCGGCTTCGTCAGCGACCCTGCTCCGTGGTACCCCAACTTCGAGCCAACCCCGATTCAGGCCGAGCAGGTGATGTTATCTCCCTTGGGCGGCTGGTTGAAGTCGCGCGGCAACTGGCAGCCGCCGCTCGAGTGGTTGCCCGACTTGCTGGGACCGGTGATCCCCCTGCCGCGTCCCATCCAGTTCAACCCCAACCGGATCGAAGATCTGCGGTTGTTGCTCGATCCCGGGCTGCGAGATGTGATTGTGGGCCGGCCGCCGTTGGCCGAGGACGCCTATCGGGTCCGCCGGCGGGGCAAACCGGGCGCAGCGCTCAACATCTCCGAATGGGCGCATGTCGCCACCCAGGGGCGCGATCACTATGTGCGCATTGTCTACGAGGGCTTCCTCTATCCCTTCGGGCATCGGGCCGCGCTGATCAAGGTGACCGAGCGCAAGATCAACAACGTCAACGGGACGCCTGTTGCCTACCTGGCCCAGCGCATGTTCATCGTCGTGCGCGAGCCCTTGAAGGACTATGCCAAGGAGTCGTTGGAACAAGCAGGCCGGGGCATGCCATTGAAGCAGGTGCGACTGACCACCCTGGTCACGCCGGACATCGATCTGCCTGCGAAGATCGCCGGCGACTACTGCTTCTGGATCACGGTAGGCGGTCGGGCATTCCGCTTCCATGCCGCCGGCCAGGACAGCGCGGGGCACGCGATCGATTTTACGGCGGCTCTGATCTTTGTCCCCAGAAGTGACGCCTACCAGCCTGGCGTGCCTGACAGCGTGCGCGCGGTCTACATGCAGCCTGGCAACAGCGAGCTGAGGCGCTGCGAAGTTCCCGGGCAAGCGGTAACCTACGCCGAGCGCAATGGCTCAGCCAGCGACAACACAACCCTGACGACCCGGTCGCTCACCTTCGACACCTACCCTGCCCCGGCCAACAAGGGCGGCTTTCTGCCCAAACTTGACAAAGCCGCTGTGAATCTCTCCGCTGTCGAGCAGATCCTGGGCACGTCCACCCCCGTCGAGATCAAGTACTTCGGCCCCTACCTCGCCACTGGTTTTGACAGCGCGAATGAGGTCTTTGCCGAACTGATCAGCAAGGTGAAGTCCGAGTTTTCAGCCGACAAGGCAGGCGGCATTGCCACGCCCAACTTGTCGATCACCAGCCTGACGCGCAAGCTAGGGGCGATCGCCGGCACGCCAGCCAAGGCTGCCGCGGCCGCGCCTTTCGATCCCAAGGACTTCTTCGGAGACGTGGCCGACAAGGCCTTGCTCTTCGGCAAGCTGAAACTGAGCGAGCTGTTGGACGACGCGGGCACGTTCGCCAATGCTCCCAAGATCCAACCCCTGCCCGCGGCCGTGCCGCCAGCCGTTGAGCTCACCTGGGAACCGCAAGTCAAGCCGACCTATAGCCTGGGTTTCCTCAAGTTCGTGTCTGACGACCCTGATCGCAGGCTGATCGTTTACGCCCGGATCGAGAGACCGGCCGGCGCAAACCCCGGCCGATCGGAGTTCAGCGGCAGGCTGAACAGCTTCCATCTCGAGTTTCTGAATGTGTTGGCGTTGAACTTCGTGTCGTTCGGCTTCCGCTCAGAAACGGGCAGGAAGCCAGATGTCAGCGTGCAACTCAATCCTGGCGCCCCCATGCGCTTCATGGGCGATCTGGCATTCGTCGAGGACCTGAAAGACATCATCCCGCCGGCCCTGTTCGGCAAAGGTCCCAGCCTGGATGTGACAGCCGAAGGCCTGCGCGTTGGGTTTGCGCTGGGGCTGCCGCCCGTCGCCATCGGGGTCTTTGCGCTCAGGGATGTCAGCCTGTCAGCCGCGCTGCAGTTGCCCTTCAGCGACGGCAACCCGATCTTCGACTTTGGCATCTCGGAGCGGCAGCGTCCCTTCAACCTGACCATCGCCTTCTTCGGCGGAGGCGGTTTCTTCCACCTGCAACTGGACACCAAGCAGGGCCTGCGCGTGGTCGAAGCCGCGCTGGAGTTCGGCGCCAGCGCGGCCATCAACCTGGGCGTTGCCAGCGGCGGCGTCCACATCATGGCCGGCATCTACTTCAAGCTGGAGCGCAAGGACGGCAACGATTACGCCACATTGTCCGGCTACTTCCGCTTGGGCGGCGAGCTATCCATCCTTGGGCTTATCTCCGTCTCGCTGGAGTTCTTGCTGAGCTTTACCTACGAGACGGAGACCGGCAAAGCATCCGGTCGCGCCACGCTGACGGTCAAAGTCGAGATCCTGTTCTTCAGCAAGTCGATTGCCATCACCGTCGAAAAGAAATTCGGCGGCAAGAACGCAGATCCGAAATTCATCGACACCTGGGATGCACCGGCTCTTTGGGATGAATATGTTGGCGCTTTCGCGTGAGTTCCGTCACGCGCATCGCATTTTTCGAGAAGGAATCGATCGATGACGAGTCAAACGATCTTGTTTACCGTTGCGCCGCGCGGCATCAGTGTCAATGCTGAGACGCTGCCTGTATCGGTGTTTGTGTCGCCGCGGCTCTTTGGCAACGGGGAGCGCGCAGTTCTGGACGAGTTTCCTGACTGGCTGCACTGGACGCGCCTGCTGCAGGAGCAGGGCCTGACGCTGACTTTTGGCTGCGCTGGCCAGCAATTGGACGTGCCGATTGCGCCAGAGGGCCTGCGGCCTGACCTTTGGGAGGCCTTGTTCAAGCCGACGACGCTGGTGCGTTCCCACGTCGTCGACGATTATTCCAACCATCAGGTGATTTCTTCCTCGACCCGCGCGGCGTTGTCGCTGCTCAAAGGGGTCTATCAGAAGGCAAGCGTCGAGCTGGCCCTGCCGGAGTCGCTGGAGCAGGCGCAGGAGCAGGAGGCCAACCGCTACGACACACTGCAGGCCCTGGTCGAAGGCTTCGAGGTGAACTGGGACGACGAGCGCAGCTATCCCATGCGCTACGAGTATCAGAACAGCGCCCAGTCGAGTGTGGCCGCGCTGCGCGACCAGGCCAGAGGCAGAAGCACGCGCGGCGCGTTGGACCAGGAGGGCCTGATCCCTGTCACCGGGCTACTGGCTGGCCGCAAAACTGAAGACGAAAAGAAGATCTTCCGGGATGTGGCCAGTGGATTCATCGCTGCGCAGAAGATGCCCCAGGGCACAACCCTGGATGACAACCCCACCGACTTCGAGAACCTGCTTGACTTTCACCAGGCCCTTAGTTCGCTCAACTCCTACCCTGAGTTGCTGCGGGCGCTGGGATTGGTGTTCGATGTTGAATTGCCCCAAGACTTCGTGGCGCTGGCCGCGCCGGGAACCCTCAGCGTCGTCGCCAGCACGCCGCATTGGGACTGGGCGCTCGCTCCCACCGCCACGCCGCCGCTGGAGACCGCCTATCTCCATTTCCAGATCGAGAGCGGGGATCACGTCTTTCTGACCGCGCCCAAAGCGTTCAAGCCGGCCGCTGAGCAGGACGCTGGCGGCGCGCGGTCGGCTGAGCTGGACACCCTGGGCCTGCTGATCCTCGACCCCCAGCGCTTCGGCCTGGCGCAGGTCGATGTGGACGGGGCCATGCATAAGACCATCATGCTGGCGGAGACCGTACAACGGGACCACCCCGATCGTCCCGGCCCCGCCCCATCGTCCCATCCTACCGTCTTTGATCCAAGAACGACCCTGCCAGCGCTGCGCTCAGGCGGTCTCTCGCTCTACGTCGACGAGCGCGGCAGCAAGCTGCTGAGCAAACTGCGGGCAGCGAAAGCCATCGATACGGCGTTCGCCGGCCAGCGTCCGCCGACCTTCTACGCCGAAGATCTCGTCCATGGCTATCGCATCGACATCTGGGACAGCCACACGGAGCAATGGCACTCCCTCCACCGCCGCAACGCGACCTATACCCTCGAAGGCGAGACGTTTATCACCGCGGATGAAGAAGGATTCATCCAACTGGCGGCGGCTCAACCAGCGCCTGACCGTACCAAGCCCCAGCCCAAGGACATCTACCTACAGGAGACGATTGCTCGCTGGGCAGGCTGGAGCTTGAGCGTGCCATTTCCAGAGAAGGCCCTGTCCAGTGACCCGGATCCTGAGCTGGCCCTGGCGCAAGCCAGAAGCGAGCAGAACACCCCGGCGACCCCTTTCAAGATGACGACCGAGTTCAAGATCGTCGGCAGTTCGCTGCCGAGCCTGCGCTTTGGCCGGCGCTACCGGCTGCGGGCCAGGGCGGTGGATCTGTGCGGCAACAGCCTGGAGTTGGACCATCCCCTGATCGATCAGCTTTCGGCGCAGCTTGCCTTGCCAGCCGATCTGGACGGGGTGGCCTACCTGCGCTTTGAACCCGTGATCGCGCCGCAGGTCGTGCTGCGCGACGAGCGCGCCGTGACGGAGCCCGGCTCCCAACTGGACCGCCTGGTGATTCGCACCTACAACACGGACCCCTCTAAGGATGCCGATGCGGCCGATCTGACGGCCGGCGACCGTCACATTCTGCCCCCGCGCGCCAGCGTTGAAATCGCCGAGCGCCTGGGCATGCTCGACGATGCCGCCGGCCGGGTCAGCCGCAGCCCGGCGCTGTACCATCTGCTGGCCGCCAAAGATGGGGCGGAGTTGAACCTGGCCAAGGTTGAGGTGGCCGGGCAACTCCAGGAGTTTGCGTTGGAGCCTGGCGACCGGATCGATGCCCTGCCGTATATCCCCGATGTCCTGGCGCGCGGCGCTGCTCTGCGCGATCTGCCAGGAACGCCGGCCCACAGCCTGGCCGCGGTTCAGCCTGGGGTCGAGCCTGAGACGCCCATTGCCTATGGACAACTTGATGATCCCAATCCCCGGCCTGGCTCGGCCACGCTGATCGGTTTTGGCGGCGCAACTGACTGGCAGACTGTGCAGCCATTTCGCCTGGCGCTGGATGAAGGCTCGGCCGCGCCGCGCTGGGATGCCCAAAACCGGGTGTTGACGGTGTCGCTGCCCAAGGGGACGACAGCCGTCGTGCCGTTGTCCAGCTATCTGCTCCCTGAGGACCTGAAGTTGATGGGCATCTGGCGCTGGCTGCGGGAGTACGTCGAGCACACGACGGCAACCGCGCCGGATCAGACCATGCTTGCGCCTGGGGAAGATATGGACCGGATTGCCCACATTCTGCAGCGTGCGGTGGAGGGGGGACACTGGATGCTGACGCCGCCGCAACTGCTCACGTTGGTTCACGCCGTGCAACAGCCGGTCGGCAACCCTGCCTTCACGGCTATCAGCGTCCAGCATGCGCTTTCTCAGGCCCCGTACAACGAGCGCAGCCCCGATCCCAACGCGCTGCAAACCATGCCCGAAGGCCCGCCAACGGCCGAAACCGAGCTGAACCCGATCACCGCCTGGCGCTTGCTGGGCAGCACCGACGCCTACCTGCTGGGCGGCTTGCAGGTGCATGGGGCCAGCACCGCCAAGGTCGATCTTCTGGCCGAGTGGGAAGATCCCGTCGACGATGTCACCCTGCCGGCGCCCGTCTCGATTCATGCGGCTGCTCCGGTGGACGAGGCGCCCATCCACCGCCTGGACGATCACGAGGTGGTCGTCACTCCCGACGCGCGGCGCGTTGGCTACTACGACGCCGACCATGATTTGCTCTGCTTCGCCAAACAGGGCGACGCGCTGGGCAATCTGCGGGGCTCGGGCGCCTTCATCAACGGCAACTACGCCCCGCGCCATCAGATCAACGACACGAAGCACCATCGCATTCGTTATACCGCGGTCGCGACCTCCCGCTATCGCGAGTACTTCCCGCAGCAGCAGGACGACCCGCTGCAGCCGGGCGCCACCGTGGATCGTGACTTCACGCGTGCCAGTCAGCCGGTGACGGTCGAGGTGCCGGCTTCTGCCCGTCCCGTTGCGCCGGAAATCGCCTACGTCATCCCTACCTTTGGCTGGCAGCGCCAAAGCCAGACCAATCTGAAGCGCAGCGTGCGCTTTGGCGGCGGGTTGCGGGTGTATCTGGAGCGCCCCTGGTTCTCATCCGGGGAAGGCGAACTGCTGGGAGTCACCCTGTACGAGGGCTTGTCTTCCGAGATCGAAAAGCGCGACGTGCGCGACCACTGGAAGTCCTACATCACCCAGTGGGGCAATGACCCGATTTGGCGCACAGCGGGGTTACCCATGCAAACACCCGCGGCGCACTTCTTCCCCGATGCCATCGCCCAGGAGCGTTCTTTGTCGCTGGAAGAAGACCCCAGCAAGCGCGTGAGCGTGGTGGGGTATCCGGTCGCTTTCGATGCCGAGCGCAAGAAATGGTACTGCGATCTGACAATCAATACGGGCTCGACCTACTCGCCCTTTGTGCGCTTGGCCCTGGTGCGCTATCAGCCCCATGCGTTGCTGGACGCGAAGCTGTCGCGTGTGGTGCTGGCCGACTTCGTGCAGCTCACGCCAGAGCGGTCGGCCCTGATCACGGCCGATCCCTACCATCCGCGCCAACTGCGTGTGGTGATCTCAGGCGCGGCCGCGGCCTCTCACCAGGCTACCGCCAATCAGGACTTGCGCAGCACTGTCTCGGTCATCCTGCAAGAGCGCGATGACAGCCTGGATGGCGAGCTGGCCTGGCGGGATGCCCCACCCGAACTGACGGTGCGTCCCAGTGCAGAGGAGCAAACTCAACCGGCAGCAGCCCCGGTGCTGTGGTCGAGTACTTTCCAGTTTAGCGCGGACCTGGAGCCTGGTCGCTATCGCCTCCTGATCCGCGAGTACGAGTGGCTGCCTGCCGACGGCATTCCGAGGGTCGTGCTACAGGGCAGTCGCCTGGTCTACGCCGAGACAATTCTGCTGGATGAAGCGCTGCTGTCGCCGCCGGAGATTGCGGCCCACCGCACGACGCTCTGACCTGAAAACAGCTCACGGACCTGGAGCGGATTGCACGGATCGGACTCTCTAAGGGCGCTCTTCGATCTCATCCACCGAGGTAGACGGCTCCGTCTCGCCAGCGACGGCCGGCGCTGTGTCGCCGGCCGTCGGCGCGCTGGGCTCCGGCAGCGCGGCCAGGGCTGCATTGGCTTCCAGCGCCGGCTCCAGCGCCAGCCGCCGGCCATAGATCGCAGCCAGCGTCGGGCCGGTATGCTCGAGCGGTATCCGGGAGCGCAGCGGCGCGTGGTCGCGCTGCCACTGCTCGTGCAGGCTGCGGAAGCTCCACTCGGCGGTGATCAAGCCCTCGGTGCTGTCGGTGCCCATCTCCACCATCACGCCGCTGTAGCGGGGGGTCATGCTGGCCGGCGCAGCGATCAGCGAGCGGCCCAGGTAAGGCTCCTCGTCGCCGCTGGTGAAGGGGTTGTAGCCGACGGCGAAGCTCAGCGCGCCGTAGACCTGATTGTCCTCGGCCCGCGCCAGCAGGCCCAGGCGTTGGCGGTGGTACTGCACGGCCTCGGATGTGGCGCCCAGGCCAATCAGCATCTCAGCGCCGCCGTAGGCCAGGATGCGCCCGGCCTCGGGGTACAGCATGTCGTTGCCGATCAGCACGCCCAGCCGGCCCAGCGGGGTCTGGATCGCCTGCCAGGTAGGCGCGGCCTCGACCATGGGGTGCTCGTCGTGGGCCAGCGTCACCGCGCCTTGCGCGCCCAGCAGACTGCCATCAGGGCCAAAGACGCCCGCGACGTGACGCACAGCGCGGTCGCTGGGGTCGGCCAGATAGCCGGTGCCGGCCACCACCACCATGCCGTGGTAGCGGGCGATGTCGCTGAAGAGCGAGGCGTAGCTCTCCCACAGCAAATCGGGCTGCTGGAGCAGCGTGCCCTCCAGCGCGCGGCCAAAGTCGGCGCCCAGCACGCCGGCCGCGCCGCCGGCCAGCTTGGCCTGGGTGCGGGTCCAGAAGGATGCATTGCTGCGGCGGGCGCGGTCCGCCTGCTTGAGCAGCCCGGCGCCGCGACCCTTGACCACCAGCGCGGCGGCCATCAGGCCGGTGAACTGCGGAAAGACCAGCAGCCGCGCCCGCTTGGTCTGGGCCAGGCGCACAAAGCGCACCAGATGCTGCTCCAGCTCCTCCCGGTCCTGGGGCAGGCGGATGCGCAACTGCACAACGGCGGCGACGAATTCATCCATAATAGCTTGCTTGCTTTCGTGTCCTAAGAGCGATAACCGACCGTGCCCGTGGACGACACTCAGTCTTTGCCACGAATTACACGAATTTGACGAATTGAGCGAGCCGGCTGTCGAATCGCCTCTGCCAATTCGTTGAATTCGCGCAATTCGTGGCTAAAGGTTTCCTGCCGCCAGCGCACCTGCTGCCGCGGCCAGCCGGGCCAGGGTGCGCTCGCGGCCGAGGATGACGATGGTCTCGAACAGCGGCGGGGAGACCTTGACTCCGGTGACGGCGACGCGCACCACGTGCAACAACTGGCGGATCTTCAGCCCCAGCTCATCGGAAAGCGCGCGTAGGGCCGCCTCGATGCTGACGTGGTCGAAGCTGGCCAGGCCGGCCAGCGCGGCCGCGCTCTTTTGCAGGGCATCGGCCGTCTGCGCAGCGCTCATCTTCTCGCCCACCAGCGCCTGCGGGTCGGGGTAGGCCAGCACGTCGTCGACGAAGAAGAAGTCCAGCATGGGCGCGGCCTCGGCCAGCGTCTTAATGCGCTCCTTGATCAGCGGCACAGCCGGGCGCAGCTCCGGCCGCGCGGCCATGGCCTCGACGCTTAAGCCCGCGCCCGCGGCCACGAAGGGCAGCAGCCGCTGGTAGAGCTCGTCGTCCTCCAGTTGGCGGATGTAGACGCCGTTCAGCCAGACCAGCTTGTCGTAGGGGAAGGCGGCCGGCGACGGGTTGATGGCCGTAATGTCGAAGGCGGCGATGGCCTGCTCGGGCGTGAAGACCTCGGTGCTGCCGTCCAGGTTCCAGCCCACGTTGGACAGGAAGTTGACCATGGCCTCGGGCAGGTAGCCGTCCGCGATGTACTCCTTGAGCAGCACGGGGATGCTCTTTCCGTCGGCGCCGACCGCATGGCGCTTGCTCATCTTGCCCTTGCCGTTGGGGTTGAGGATCACAGGCAGGTGCGCCCACACCGGCGGATCCCAGCCGAAGGCGTTGTAGAGCAGCACGCCCAGCGGCGCGCTGCTCAGCCACTCGTCGCTGCGCATGATGTGGCTGATCTCCATCAGGTGGTCGTCCACCACCGCAGCCAGGTGATAGGTGGGCCAGCCGTCGGATTTGAGCAACACCGCGTCTTGCAGCAGGCTGTGCTCGAAGGTGATGGCGCCGCGGATGGCGTCGTGGAAGGTGGTGCTGCCGTCCAGCGGCTCGATGGCCAGCCGCACCACGAAGGGATCGCCGTTGGCCTCGTGCTGGGCGCGCTGCTCGGGCGTCAGGGTGCGGCAGTGGCGGTCGTAGCCAGTCTGCTCCCTGGCCGCGGTCTGCTGCTCACGCACCTGCGCCAGCCGCTCCTCAGTGCAATAGCAGCGGTAGGCGTGGCCGTGCTCCACCAGCCAGTCGGCCCATTGGCGGTAGATGGGCAGGCGCTGGCTCTGGAAATAGGGGCCGTGGTCGCCGCCGACCTCTGGCCCCTCGTCCCACTGGCAGCCCAGCCAGCGCAAGCCGGCCATGAAATCGTCCAGCGCGTCCTCGACCAGGCGCTTCTGGTCGGTGTCCTCGATGCGTAGAATGAACTTGCCGCCGGCGTGGCGGGCATAGAGCCAGTTGAACAGCGCCGAACGGGCCGAGCCGATGTGCAGATAGCCGGTGGGGCTGGGGGCGAAGCGGACGCGGACGGGTTTGTTGGTCATGGGTATTAACTGGGTGACTGGGTGATTGGGTGACAAGGTGACTGGGTGATTGGGTGATTGGGTGACAAGGTGACAAGGTGACTGGGTGACAAGGTGACTGGGTGACTGGGTGACTGGGTACTGATTACTGATCACCGATCACTGATCACCGGTTACCGGTCACCGATTACCGATCACCGGTCACCGCCGTCAGCAAGCTCCGTAACGCCGCCAGCACGGCTGCCTCGCGCGTGCGGGCCAGGGCGGGATCGGCCGCGGCCAGGATGCAGTGGCGCAGATCGATGGCCAGGTCGGCCGGAAAGTCGGGGCGCTGGGCCAGGCGCTCGGCCAGCAGTTGATCGCTGAGCGCAGCCACACCCAGCCGGGCTACGGCCTTGCCGCCGCGCGGGCTGGTCAGCGCCACAGTGACGCCGCTGCCGTGCAGCAAGATGGCTGCGGTAAGCAGGTCGTGGTCCAGTCCTGGCGCCAGATTGCGCAGCGGCGCGGCCAGTTCCAGCAACGCCACGACAGTCTCGATCAGCTCGCCGGGCCGCTGAGGCGGCGCCAGGCTGAGGGCAGAGATGAAATCGCCGTCGCCCAGCAAGCTGGCCAGCAGGTCGCGCAGCGGCTGCTGGCTGATCTGTTGCACCGCGGCATGGATCAAAGCCAACGCCTCGCTGACGTCCGCACTTGCAGCCGGCTGTAGCTCAACCAAATCGATCTCGTCAGGGTCAGCCGGCTCGATGCTGTCTACTCGCAGGCGAATGCGGCCTTCGTACAGCTTGGCGCGGCCGGTCACATGGACGATGTCGCCCGACGCCAGCCAGCTTGCCGCCTCCTCGGCCTGCTCCCACAGCCGTCCCTCGACCTGCCCCGTGCGATCGGCCAGCAGCAGGTGCATGAAATGCCCCTTGCTGCCATCGCGATAGGGCGCCAGCCGCGCCTCCAACACCCGGAACACGCCGGAGACCTGGTCGTCGGGCTTGATGTGGGCGATGGGGGATGCGTTCATGATCGGATAGGGGTAGACAAGTACACAAGTACACAAGGAAGAAGGGGGGCGAATGGTCGTCTTGCCTTGTCTACTTGTCTACTTGCCTACTTGTCTACCTGTCTACTGCCTGCTCTGCACCTTCGCCCATTCGTCCTTCAGCGCGACAGTGCGGTTGAAGACCAGGGTGTCTGGTGTGGAGTCGGGGTCGACGCAGAAGTAGGCCAGGCGCTCGAACTGGTAGCGGCTGCCGGGGGCTGCCCCGGCCACGCTGGGCTCGACATAACAGGCGCGCACTTCCAGCGAGTTGGGGTTGAGATTGTCCATCCAGTTGCCGCCCTCGGGCACGTCGTCCGGGTTCTCGGTCAGGAACAGCCGGTCGTACAGCCGCGCCTCGGCCGGCAGGGCGTGGGCGGCCGACACCCAATGGATGGTGCTCTTGACCTTGCGACCGTCGGGGGCGTTGCCGCCGCGCGTCTCCGGGTCGTAGGTGCAGAGCAGCTCGACCACCTGACCGGCCGCGTCCTTGACCACGTCCACGCATTTGATGAAGTAGCCGTAGCGCAGCCGCACCTCGCGGCCCACGGTCAGGCGGAAGTACTTGGGCGGCGGCGTCTCGCGGAAGTCGTCCTGCTCGATCCACAGCTCGCGGCTGAAGGGCACCTGGCGCACGCCGGCCGCCGGATCCTCTGGGTTGTTGACCGCGTCCAGCCATTCGACCTGGCCCTCAGGGTAGTTAACCAGCGTCACCTTGAGCGGATCCAGCACGCCCATCACTCGCAGGGCGTGCTGGTTCAGATCCTGGCGAATGGAATATTCCAGCAGGGCCAGGTCTACCACGCTGTTGTTCTTGGCCACGCCGATGCGCTCGGTGAAGTCGCGCAGCGCGGCCGGGGTCACGCCGCGCCGGCGCAGCCCGCTCAGCGTCGGCATGCGCGGGTCGTTCCAGCCGCTGACGAGGCCCTCGTTGACCAGCTTGAGCAGGCGGCGCTTGCTCATCAGCGTGTAGGTCAGGGCCAGGCGGGCGAACTCGATTTGCTGGGGCGCGTGGATGCCCAGAGCCTGGATGTACCAGTCGTACAGCGGCCGGTGGTCCTCGAACTCCAGCGTGCAGATGGAGTGGGTGATGCCCTCGATGCTGTCCGACTGGCCGTGGGCCCAGTCGTAGGTCGGGTAGATGCACCAGGCGCCGCCCGTGCGCGGGTGCTCGGCGTGCAGGATGCGGTACATCACCGGGTCGCGCAGGTTCAGGTTGGGCGCGGCCATGTCGATCTTGGCGCGCAGCGTGCGGCTGCCGTCGGGGAATTCGCCGGCTTTCATGCGCGCGAACAGGTCCAGGTTCTCCTCGACTGAGCGGTCGCGGTAGGGGCTGGGGCGGCCCGGCTCGGTCAGCGTGCCGCGGTGCTCGCGCACCTCGTCCGCGCTCAGGTCGCAGACGTAGGCCTGGCTCTGTCTGATCAACTGCACCGCCCAGTCGTAGAGCTGCTGGAAGTAATCTGACGCGTGGAAGAGCCGCTCTTCCCAGTCCGCGCCCAGCCAGCGCACATCCTCGGTGATCGCGTCGATGTACTCTTGCTCTTCCTTGGTCGGGTTGGTGTCGTCGAAGCGCAGGTTGAACTTGCCGCCGTACTGCTGGGCGATGCCGACGTTGAGCAGGATCGACTTGGCGTGGCCGATGTGCAGGTAGCCGTTGGGCTCCGGTGGGAAGCGGGTATGCACGCGGCCGGCGAAGCGGCCGCTCTGGTTGTGGCCGTCGATGATATCGGTGATGAAATTGGATTGTGCGGTGGTCTCTTGGTTTGGCATAGCCGCTATTCTATCACAAGCTGCCTGTCCATGCCAGCGCAGACCTGTGGTATAATGCGCCGGTGATGACGCTCAAGAAGTTTGGCGTGCTGGCTCCGCTGTTGTTGACGCTTTTCCTGCTGGCTGCTTGCGGCCAGATGGTGACGCGCCCGCCGGCCAAGGCGGCGGCTACCCGCACGCCCACAGCCACCCTCGCGCCTCCCGTCATCGTGCCCACGGCTACAGCGGACACCTACGTCGCGCCGCCTACGGCCACGCCCACCGTCACGCCGGAGCCGATCATTCACAGCATCCAGGCTGGCGAGAACTTGTTCATCATTGCGGCTCAGTACGGCGTATCGCGCGACCTGCTGCGCGAGGTCAACGGCATCGAAAACGAGCGCGCCTTGCAGGTCGGCCAGAAGCTGTTGATCCCGGTGGCTGGCTGGGGCGGGCCGGCCGAGCCCACGCCCACCGTCACGCCGACGCCGCTGCCGGCCGCCGTAGAGAACGTCTATTTTCACCCCAGCCCGCTGGGCGAGCTAACCGTCCTGGGCGAGGTGGTCAACGTCAGCGCCAGCGATCTGGAGCGGGTGGCCGTGCAGATTGCCCTTTTCGACGACGCCGATCGCCTGCTGGCCAGCCAGTCAGCCACTGTGGCGCTGGATGCGCTGGCGCCCGGCCAGCGCTCCCCCTTCGCTGTGCTCTTCAGCCCGGCGCCTGAGCGCTATGCCAGCTATCAGGCAACTGTCTTATCGGCCGCGCCGGCCTACGTAGGCACCATGCAGCGCGACCTGGCGCTGGTCGATGTGGCGCTGGAGCAGCGCGACCAAGGCCTGCTGATCCTGACGGGACGCGTGCGCAACGAGGGCGCAGTGGAAGCGGTCGATGTAGTTGTGATCGCCACCCTGTACGATCCGCTCGGTCGGGTAGTGGGCACGCGCAGCATGGCCAGCAATCCGCCAACCATCGCCCTTGGCGGCGGTGAAGCTGATTTTTCCTTCGAGATCGTCCCGGCTGGCCCCGTGCTGACCTACACGGTCCAGGCTCAGGGCCGGCAACTGCCATAGAAGAGAGCGACGCCAGAAATGACATTTCTTCTGAGAAATGTCATTTCTACACGCATTCAACCAGGACTTATGAGCCTAAAGACCCCCTCCCAATTGCCCTGGCGCGTCAGATTTCTGCACAATCTGGCCCGCCTCAGCCTGCGCTTGCTGACTCGCACCGAGGTGCATGGCGCCGAGAACATCCCCACCTCCGGGGTGACCATGATGATCATGAACCACCTGCACTGGCTGGATCCGGTCATTGGCACCGCCATCGTCGAGCGGCCGGCGGTGATGTTCACGGCTGACAAGTGGGAGCACCGCCCCGTGATCGGCGACGTGATCCGCTGGAGCCAGCGTGCGATCTTCGTAGCGCGCGGCGAGCCTGATCGCGGTGCGCTGGCCGAGGCAGAGGATGTGCTCAAGCGCGGCGACGTGCTGGCCCTGGCGCCGGAGGGGACGCGCAGCAAGACCGGCGCGCTGCAAGAGGCGCGCGATGGCGCGGCTTACCTGGCGGCGCGCACCGGCCCCACTATCGTGCCCGTGGCTGCCTACGGCCAGGAGCAGGCCGAGCGCTGCTGGAAGCGGCTGCGCCGTCCTCGCATCGTGGTCATCGTCGGCGAGCCGTTTCACCTGGAGGGCACACCCGGCAAGTCGCGCGGCCCGCAGCGAGCGCTTTACACCGAAGAGATGATGGTGCGCCTGGCGCGCCTGCTACCGCCGGCGTACCGCGGCGCCTACGCCGATCACGTTGCTACCGGCCTACCGGTTGAGCCTCATGCCCCGCCCAGCGCCATCGATAGCAGCACTGCCAACACGAAGTAGATCGCAGCCGCCAACAGCGAGACGGCGCCTGTAAACAGGAACTTGACAGCCGTCGATCGGTGGGAGCGGAAGATGCCGGCGTTGACGGTGAAGGCCACAATGCCTGCGACGGCGCCCAACGCGCCGCCGATAAACAGCAGAACGATGGGTAGTCCACTCCACAGCCAGGCGTAACAGGGCAGGGGCCGGGTGACTTCGATGACCTCGCCATCCACGGCCAACTGGGGCACGTCCAAGCCCAGAAAACGGGGGCGCCAGGCGGCAACGACCGGCTGGCCCTGGTTGTTTGTCAGGGTCATCTGGCCGCGTTTCGCCCCTTTGGCTGCCGGTTGTCCGTTGACCAGCAACTTGGGGCCAGACCAGATGCCGGCCGTCTGGACTTCAACGGTCTGTCCTTCGAAGCCTTCAAGGGCTATCGGATAGTTCATGGCTGAGAGACCTCCGCTTTCTCGTCCAGCGAGGATGCCGCCAGCGCCGGAGCGCGCCGGTGGACAGGGATGCCGCCGCGCCAGGCGTGGGCCAGGCGCGCCCACTCGGCCAGCGTTAAGGTCTCGGCCCGGCGCTGGGGATCGATCTGCGCCTGGTTGAGCATGGCATCGATCTGTTCTTGCGGCAGCTCCAGGTTCGCGCGCAGCGAGTTCCTGAGCTGCTTACGCCGTTGGCCGAAGCCGGCGCGCGCCACCGCGAAGAATGCATCCGCATCGGGTACGTCAACCGGGGGCTGGCGCCATGGCCGCAGCCGCAGAATGGCCGAGTCGACCTTTGGCGGTGGATAGAACGCGCCGGCCGGGATGCGCGCCACGATCTCCGGCTGGGCATAGAACTGCACGCTGACGGCCAGCAGGCTCATGTCGGGCGGCCGGGCTGCGATGCGCTGCGCCACCTCGCGCTGAACGGTCAGCACCAGCAAGGCCGGCGGTTTTTCAGCCGTCAACAGGTGACGGATCGCGGCCGAGGTGATGTAGTAGGGGAGGTTGGCTACGACTTTGTAATGGGTAATGGGTAATGGTGAATGGTTAACGGTTAATGGGTCGGAGGCTGGGTGTGCATCCGGCGTTGGCGCGTCGGTCGATAGCTCTGCAGGGTCGAGTTGCAGGATGTCGCCCTGGACGATGGTCACGTTGTCGCGGCCGGCGAGGGTCTCGTGCAGCGCGGGCAGCAGGCTGGCGTCCAGTTCCACAGCCACGACGCGGCCGGCCTGACTGGCCAGGCGCGCGGTCAATGTGCCCACGCCCGGGCCGACTTCGATCACCACGTCGTCCGGTGTCAGCTCAGCCGCGGCCACGATACGGTCCAGATGGACCGCATCGGCCAGGAAATTTTGCCCCAGTCCTTTCTTCAGATGCAAGCCGTGCCGTTTGAGCAGTTCAGCCAGCCGAACCGGGGGGGGGCCGTGGTTTGGAGTCATGCCCAGCCTATGTTATAAACCCAACACCACCTTATACCTGCAAACCAGGAAGGATAGCGATGCCAGAAGAAATGTCACAGCCAACCACGCAGACGCTGTCTTTCGACCAGACCAGCCTGGCGGCGGAGATAGCCAGAGCGCTGCGCTCGACGCTCTTTTCCAGTCGCTTGAGCGTGGCGCCGCGGCGGGTCAACGAGCTGGCCGGCCAGATGGCGCAGCAGTTCTTTGCTTATTTCGAGCATGGGGATCAGGCAGCGGCGCTGGACTACGGCAAAGCGCTAGCTCGCGAAGGCATTGGCACACGCTCGGCGCTGGAGATGGCCGAAGCTGTGCGCCGTGCAGCCAGGCTGCCGTCCAATCCTCTGACGGATCTGCCCGAAGTGGCCGGCGCCTTCTGTAACGCGCTGCTAGAAGGGTTCATGGACGGCCAGGCGCGGATGCTGCTGGAGGTTCAGGAGCGCACCCACCGGGCCTATCTGGCAGCCTTGCAGCACAGCGCCGACTAGAGCAGTCATTTCTTCCGAGAAATGACTGCTCTAGTCTCAACGTCAAGCGTGGCGTCAGTCCTCGTCCAGGCGCAGCACCGACATGAACGCCTCTTGCGGGATCTCGACGCTGCCCACCATCTTCATGCGCTTCTTGCCCTTCTTTTGCTTTTCCAGTAGCTTGCGCTTGCGGGTGATATCGCCGCCGTAGCACTTGGCCAGCACGTCCTTGCGCATGGCCTGGACGTTGGCGCGGCTGATCACCTTGTTGCCGACGGCGGCCTGGATGGGCACCGCGAAGAGCTGGCGCGGGATGACCTCTTTCATCTTGGTGACCAGACGCTGGCCCTTGCGATAGGCGTCGCCGCGGTGGACGATGACGCTCAGCGCGTCCACCGGCTGTTCGTTGACAAGCACGTCCAGCTTGACCATATCGGCCGGCCGGTACTCGTCGAAGTGGTAGTCCAGGCTGGCGTAGCCCCTCGTGCGGGCCTTGAGCTCGTTATAGAACTCGGTCAGGATTTCGGTCAACGGCATCTTGTAGCTGAGCAGCACACGGCGCTGATCCAGATATTCCTGGGCCATGAACTCGCCGCGCTTGCTGGTCACCATGTCCATTACAGCGCCGATGTACTCGGTGGGGGTGAAGACCTCGATGCGCACCCACGGCTCACGAATTTCGCTGATGTGGTTCGGCTCAGGCAGATCGGCCGGGCTGTCCACGACGATCTCTGTGCCGTCGGTCTTGGTCACTTCGTACTCCACGCTGGGGGCGGTGAAGATCATATCCAGGTCATACTCGCGCTCCAGCCGTTCCTGGATGATCTCCATATGGAACAGCCCCAGGAAGCCGCAGCGAAAGCCAAAGCCCAGCGCCTGGCTGGTCTCTGGCTCATACACCAGCGATGCATCGTTCAGTTGCAGCTTCTCTAGCGCGTCACGCAGCAGCGCGTAATCCTCGGCATCGCTGGGGTAAAGGCCGGCAAAGACCATCGGCTTCATCGGCTGATAGCCGGGCAGCGGCTGGCTGGCTGGCTCATCTAACCATGTGATCGTATCGCCCACGGCCAGGTCGCGCACAGTTTTCAGCCCGGTCGCCACGTAGCCCACCTCGCCCGCCTCCAGCCGGCCAACGGGAGTCATGCGCGGCGCAAAGACGCCAATCTCCAGCGGCTCCAGTCGCATACCACTGGACATCAGCCGCAGCGGCCGCGACCCGTCCAACGCGCCGTCGATGACGCGCAGGTAGGCGATCACCCCTTTGTAAGAGTCGTAGTGGCTGTCGAAGATCAGCGCGCGCAAGGGCTGGTGGCGGCTGCCATGCGGTGGAGGCACGTGCTTGATCACCGCCTCCAGCACGGCGCGCACGTTGGTGCCGTCCTTGGCCGAGACCCGCGCGATATCCTCGGCCGGCGTGCCGATCAGATCTTCCAGCTCTTGGGCCACATCGTCAGGCTGGGCAGCGATCAGGTCAATCTTGTTGACGACCGGGATGATTTCCAAGTCGGCGCCCATGGCCAGATAGAGGTTGGCCAGCGTCTGGGCCTCGACGCCCTGGGTGGCGTCAACCACCAACAGCGCGCCCTCGCAGGCCTGCAAGGCGCGGCTGACCTCATAGGAAAAGTCGACGTGGCCGGGAGTATCGATCAGGTTAATCTCATAGCTTTGGCCGTTGTCGGCTGTGTAGGCCATGCGCACGGCTGAGGCCTTGATGGTCA
Source organism: Anaerolineae bacterium (assembly GCA_049294015.1). Taxonomy (GTDB): domain Bacteria; phylum Chloroflexota; class Anaerolineae; order JAAEKA01; family JAAEKA01; genus JAAEKA01. Next base: position 6,078 of record JBAQCH010000230.1, on the reverse strand, counting down.
CGCCCTTCTCTCGCTCCAGGTCCATGCTGTCCAGAACCTGCTCCTTCATCTCACGGTCGGAGATGGTGCCGGTGACCTGCAGCAGGCGATCGGCCAAGGTGCTTTTGCCGTGGTCGATGTGAGCGATAATACAAAAATTGCGAATGTGGTCTAGTTCCATAGTTCTCGTTGCGATCTATCCAACAAATGAGTACCTGTCCAAAAAACACAGGGCGGGCTGGCTCTGCCAGGCCCGCTGCGGCGGGCCTGCGGGGTGCTGCGCAAAGACCGGCCAGAGCACCAACTTGTTTCTGAACGATTATTGGGCGCTTCCCATGCGCAGGCATCCAACGCAGGGCCGCTGTGGGCGTTCCGAGGCGCAAACGGGGCCAGGCTTTGGCGTCAAACCAGAAAAAACACGCCACAGCAGCCTGGCGACGAGAAAGAATTATACTCCAGGGACTGGAAAACCCCGAAAGACGATAGCGCTCCAGCGCGTTGGCGGTTCAAGATGCCAGCGCTTCGCACGTGGGCGTGCGAACTCATCAGGTCGCGGGTGACAGAGCGCTGCGACTGCGCAGCAAACGGGTTACTTGTGTCTGATGCAATAGTGTGCTAGAATTATTGCCATTCTTGGCTTCATTGAGCCCAATTCTGTAACCTTCACCGGAGAGCTACCCATGTCAAAAGAGAGCATCGTCGACGCCAGCGTTCCCAGTGCCGGGCGAGTCTATGATTATTTGCTTGGTGGTCATCATAACTTCGAAGTTGATCGCAGAGCTGCGGAGTACATTGCGAATCTCGCACCGTTCGTCACGAAGTTCGTTCGATTGCAGCGATGGTGTTTACAGGATGTTGCTCATGAACTGACCACGGTTCGCGGTTACGATGTCATTATCGATTTTGCTTCCGGGCTGCCTACCCAAGACAATCTTCACGTGGTGGTACCTGATGGGACTACCGTCATTTACTCGGACTATGACCCCGTAGTAGTTCAATACGCCAGGGAGATTCTGGGCGACACACCCAATGTACACTTTTTTGAGGCCGATGCCCGGCGACCTGAGGAGCTCCTGAATCGTCCCGAAGTCCAGGAGATCCTCAAGGGAAGGCGTAATGTCGCCATTGTCTATTGGGGAGTAGCGCTCTTTCTCACAGATGACGACATTCGGCATGCGGCAAGCTATTTACATGAATGGGTCGGTGATCAAGGTTGTTGGGCCTTCAACCTTCAAGGTGCGGGTCTTAACAGAGACAATCCCGCCGGCATCAAGATCCTGGATACCTATGCTAAAATGGGAACACCGGCGCACGTACGGACACGAGAAGAGTTCGTCGAGCTTCTGAAACCATGGCGCGTCGACGCCAAAGGTCTTCTGGCGCTACTCGAGTGGCATGGTCTGGATCAAAGTGAGATGTCCGATATGGATCTTGATATGTTCGGCTCGGCTGGCGCCGGATATGGCGCCTACTTAGTCAAGTGATGCGCCAATGGCTCAAGAGCACTGAGACGCTATCGAGGCGGTGTATCAGGGCTGGTTCTGGCCTGAATTGTTTACTATAGGCGTTGTCGTCTTGACCTACCAAGACGAGATTGGCGCATATGTAACTGAATTGACAGCGCTGTTCCTGAGTAACCTGCGAGAGGCACTGTTTAGGAGTCGCGCTTACCTGCGTCCATCTGACCTGCGAAGTGTGGCGGACGCTCAAGCGCAAGCCTTCTTCGATTTCCTTGCCAGCCTGGATGGAGAGGGGGCCCAACGCCACGGCAAATATCTATGTGACAGCGGCGTTGGTGATGGGGCAGTTCTTCTCATTGGCCACATTCTACGCCGATTTTGTACCTCGCGTCTGCCTAAGGACCTGTTACTTGAATGCCTGGAGCGGGTTGACGAGTATTATCAGTTTGTGGTCCGAGGCTACTTTTACCAACGAGAAGCCAATGTGCTGGAGGAGCAAGAGCACATTCGCTCGGCGCTGCAACAGGCGTTACATCGCTATACCTTACAATTGGAAACGGCCGCCGAAGTTGCCAGGACGGCCATCTCCACTCTGGAATTGGGAACCTTGCTGGCCACTGCCGTTGACTTGATTGGGGAGCGATTCGGTCTGGACTACGTGGCCATCTACCTTCTGGACGAAGACGCTCGCCATGCAGAACTGCGCGCCGCCACAGGGCTGGAGGGACGGTTGCGCCTGTCCGCGCGCCACAGACTGAAGGCTAACGGCGCTTCTACGGTAGGGAAGTGTCTTGCAACCAGGCAGTACGTGCTGGTGATGGCTCGCGGCGGCGAGACTAGCGCCGCTAGTCCTTCTTGGCTCTCCGACACCCAATCGGAGATCGTGCTGCCGCTGATCACCCATAACAAGGTCATTGGCGTGTTGAGTGCGCAGAGCCAACGGTCGAGTGCGTTCTCCTCGCAGGATGTCATCGGCTTCCAGATCATGTCCGACCAGTTGGCCAACGCAATCCAGAACGCCCGCCTGTACGCCGATGCCCAACACCGCGCCGAAGACCTGGCCCATGCCTATGAACAACTCAAGGAGTTAGACGAACTCAAAGACCAGTTCATGCAGAATGTCTCTCACGAATTGCGCACGCCATTAACCATGATCCAAGGCTACGCGGAGTTTCTATTGTCAGGAGAACTGGGGGCGGTTGACGTTGAGCAGCAAGAAGCGCTGCAAGTCATCATGCGCAACTCCGAGGCGCTGGGCGAGTTGGTGGCCGACATCTTGTCCATGCTGGAAGTGCGCGCAGCCAGGACACCCTTGACAGCCTTCTCCCTTGTCGAAATAGTTCAGGATAGTGCAGCCGCTTTCCAGTTTCTGGCAGCCAAGAATCGTGTTTCTCTTGACGCCGATCTGCGCGCCGCTGGCGGCTCGTGTCGTGTCATGGCGCGTACCGACCACTTACGTCGCATCGTTGACAACCTGTTGAGCAACGCGCTGAAGTTTACGCCAGCCGGCGGCAGGGTCAGCGTGCGTCTTTGGGAGGCCGATCGATACGTCTACCTGGAAACGGCCGACACAGGCATTGGCATCCCCCCGCAGCTACAAGACCGTATCTTCGACCGCTTCTTCCAGGTGGACAGCTCTCGGCGACGCGCCTACGGCGGCACGGGTCTGGGTCTGGCCTTGGTCAAAGAGCTGGTGGAGAGCTATGGCGGCAGCGTCAGCGCCGCCAGCCCAGGCGTCGACCAGGGCAGCACGTTTACCGTGGTTCTGCCGCGTGTCGAAGTTTGAACGTCCTGGTCAGCGTCAAACCATTCCCAATCGCCTGCGAAAATCAGCCACCGTGGCTGCCAGGCCCTGTTCCAGCGGCACCACCGGCGCCCAGCCTTGCAGCACGCGCCGCGCTTTGCTGATATCAGGGCGTCGTTGCTTGGGATCGTCCACCGGCAGCGGTTGGCGCACGATGCCGGCCGTATTGCCGGTCAACTGGTTGATCGCCTTGGCAAACTGCACGATGGTCATCTCGACCGGGTTGCCAATGTTGACCGGACCCGGTTCGTCCGAGTGGAGCAGCCGCACCAGCCCCTCCACCAGATCGCTGACGTAGCAGAAGCTGCGGGTCTGATTGCCCTCGCCGTAGATCGTCAGCGGCTGGCCGTGTAGCGCCTGGAAGATGAAGTTGGGCACGACGCGGCCGTCGTTGATGCGCATGCGCGGGCCGTAGGTGTTGAAGATGCGCACGATGCGCGTCTCCAGGCCGTGGTAGCGCTGGTAGGCCATGGTCATCGCTTCGGCAAAGCGCTTGGCTTCGTCATAAACCCCGCGCGGGCCGATGGGATTGACATTGCCCCAATAGTCCTCGGTTTGGGGGTGGACCAGCGGATCGCCGTATACTTCTGAAGTTGACGCCAGCAGCAGGCGGGCGTTCTTGGCCTTGGCTAGCCCCAGCGCCTTGTGGGTGCCCAGCGCGCCCACTTTCAGCGTCTGGATCGGGTAGTTGAGGTAATCCACCGGGCTGGCCGGCGAGGCAAAGTGCAACACCGCGTCGACCGCTCCCTCGACGTAGATGTAGTTGGTCACGTCCTGATAGATGAACGTGAAGCTGCGGTTGCCAGCCAGGTGGGCGATGTTGTCCGTGTTGCCGGTGATCAGATTGTCCATCGCGATGACCGTATGGCCGTCGGCCAACAGCCGGTCGCATAGATGAGAGCCGATAAAGCCGGCGCCGCCGGTGATCAGAATACGCATCAGTTCCTCTAGTTTCTTTCAGTTCCCGTGAGTTCCTGGCCCAGCCGTGCAATCAGCCCGATGCTCAACATGAACAGCAGCATCAGATCGACCAGGAACACTGAATTATCGATCAATCCATGGGCGAGGGTGGCGGCCAGCGAGGCCAGCAGGCCCAGCAGCAGCGCCCAGCGGTCGCCTTCAGCGCGTTTGAGCGCCTGCCAGTTCTGCCAAATAGCGGCAGTGAACAGCCAAACGCCAACCGCTAGCCCCAGAAAGCCCAGCCGGGTCCAGAAATCCAGCACAATGGTATGGGGATGGCTCAGGTTCAACTCCTGCCAGGCTGTCGGCAGCGCATAGCGGGTGCGGTAGGCATAGAGAAAGTTGTCCAGCCCCACACCCAGCCACGGGTGCTCCTGCACCATGTTCCACGCGCCGCGCCAGAGCTGTAGCCGGAAGAAGCTGGTGCCGCCTTGCAGGTCGAACAAACCGGCGAAGCGCTCCGTGCCGAACAGCGGCAGCAGCGCCAGTCCACCCACAGCCAGCAGGCCTAGCGCCACCCAGCGCCAGCGCCCACCCGCCACGAAGCCCAGCACCAACAGCGCGGCTGGCAGGCCCAGCAGCAGCGCGCCCTTGCTGAAGGTCAACACCAGGCTCAGGAAGATCAGCGTAGCCAGCAGGCCCGCGCCCAGCCGCCGCCAGTGGCTCACGCCGAACAGGGTCAGAGCCAGTAGAATGGGCAGGACGTGGCCCAGGTAGAGCGCCAGGTTGTTGGGCGAGCCGTAGGGCCCGCGCACCCGCCACACGCCCTCTGCTCCGATCAGGCCCACGCCGCCCACGGCCTGGGCAATGCCCCATCCCGCCACGACAGCCGCGCCGATGCCCAACCCCCAGACCAGCGGCCAGGGATCGAACCGGCCATCCCGGCCGGCCGGCGTCAGCCGCACCAGCCAGTAGGCCAACACGCCAGCCACAATTACAGTGCGCAGCTCGCGCAGGGCCACGCCCAGGTTTTCGGCCGCCGCCAGCGAGACAAGCGCCAGGAGGAGCAGCGCCAGCACGGGCCAGTCCAACGGCGTCCAGCCTGCTCGATCCAGCCTGTGCGCAGCTTTGTTGGCTTGGGCCGGTCTGTGCGGAGCCAGCGCGCTTGCCACACCTTCGATCAACCAACGCGCCGCCAGCGCCGCAGCCAGCAGCCAAACGGTCGCCTCGGCCGGGCTTACCATCCGTCCCAGGATGGGCGTCATCAGCAAGAACAGCGGCGCCGTCCCGGCCAGCAGGGCCAATCCGGTTCCAGGCCAGACCACGAACAATGCGAAGAGCAAAGCCAGCGGGACCAGTTGCAGCGCGCCCGGAGCCAGCAAAACGCCCACGGTCACCGCCAGCAACAAGCCATAGCGCACGGCTGGTGTGGCTCTCTCTGCCGCAGCGAAGACCAAGCCGGCAGCGTGCGGCGCGCTGGCCTGGGCTGCTGAGCGCTGCCGACCAAGGCCCGCTGCGCCTGCGCCTGTCAGCACGAGGCCGCCCAGACCCAGCACCCACACCAGCCAGCCGGGCCAACGCGGCGGCGGATTGTTGGCGACGCGCACGGCCAGCAGCGGCCACTGCTCCCAGCCGCCTGTTGCGCTGATTTCGGCCACGTGCGGGCCGGCGGCCAGGTTGCGGGCCACTACGACCGTGGCCTGTTGCCCCAGCGGATCGTGCAGCAGCAGATTGGCCCGGCCGGCGGCGTCATGGGGCAGGGCGTTGGCCGGCTCGTCGTCGATGGCGACGTCGAAATAGCCCCAGTACGGCCCGCGCTGCACGTCCAACGCCAGCGTCGTGCCTTCGAAGGGGACGCGCAGACGGTTGTTGCCCTGTGCGGCGTCGTGCGGCGGGTCGGCCGCCTGGCTCAACACTCGCCAGCCGCCCTCAGCC
>JBAQCH010000229.1:0-2212 GCA_049294015.1 Anaerolineae bacterium | reverse complement strand
TCGAAGTCGAATGGCAGGGCTCGGCCTCCGAGGCCACGGTGCGGCCGGAGGTCGTGCCAACCAGCCCGGCGCGTGAGGCCGTCACACCGGCCGGCCAGCGTCCCGCCCAACCACCGCCGCCGCGCATCTCCGAGAGCGAACGGGCCAGCGCCGCCACCGTCGATGCGCCCATGCCCGGCGCCATCGTCCAGGTGCGGGTCAAGGCGGGCGACACGGTCAGCCGTGGCGACGAGCTTTGCACGCTGGAAGCCATGAAGATGCGCAACAGCATCCGCTCCCCGCGCGACGGCGAAATCGAAGCCGTGCTGGTGGCGGCTGGCGCCAAGGTCGCCTACGGCGACGCGCTGGTGCGCTTTGCCGGGCCGGCCGGCTGAGGATCGAGGACCAACCATGAACTTCGATCTCTGGGCAGTCGTCACTGCCGGCATCACGGCGCTCACCCTAGGCAATCTGGCCATGATGGCCATCGGCGGGCTGCTGATCTACCTGGGCGTGGCCAAGGAGTACGAGCCGGTGCTGCTGATTCCTATCGGCGCCGGCGCGATCCTGGCCAACATCCCGCTGACCGGCATGACCGGCCCCGAAGGCATCTTCGGCATCCTCTACAACGCGGGCATCAAGACCGAGCTGTTCCCGCTCCTCATCTTCATCGGCATCGGCGCGATGACTGACTTCGGCCCGCTGCTGGAGAACCCGCGCATGGTGCTGATCGGCGCGGCCGGCCAGTTCGGCATCTTTGGCACACTGCTGGTGGCGCTGGCGCTGGGCTTCACTCTCAACGAGGCCGCCAGCATCGGCATCATCGGCGCAGTGGATGGCCCGACTTCGATCTACGTCTCCAGCCAGCTCGCGCCGCACCTGTTGGCCCCGATCGCCGTGGCCGCTTACAGCTACATGAGCCTGGTGCCTATCATCCAGCCGCCCATCATGCGCGCCATGACGACCAAGAAGGAACGGCTGGTGCGCATGCCCTACACCTCGCGCCCCGTGGGCCGGCCGGTACGCGTGCTCTTCCCCATCGTCGTCACCCTGGCCACGGGCCTGCTGGTGCCCATGGCCACGCCGCTGGTGGGCATGCTGATGTTCGGCAACCTGCTGCGCGAGTCGCTGGTGGTGCCGCGCCTGACCGACGCGGCCAGCAACGAGATCGCCAACGTTACCACCATCTTCCTGGGTCTGGCAATCGGCTCCACCATGGCGGCCGAGAGCTTCCTGCAGGTCAGCACCTTGTTCATTCTGGGGCTGGGCATCGTGGCCTTTGCCCTGGACACGGCGGCCGGCGTCGGCCTGGGCAAGCTGTTCTATCTGCTGACCAAGGGCAAGTTCAACCCGCTGATCGGCGCGGCCGGCATCTCGGCCTTTCCCATGTCGGCGCGCGTGGTGAACCGCGTCGGGCTGGAATATGACGACGGCAACTTCCTGCTGATGCACGCCATGGGCGCGAACACGGCCGGCCAGATCGCTTCGGCGTTGGCCGGCGGCATCGTGCTGGCGCTGCTGGCCGGTTAGCGCGTTCGTCTGCCCCGTGGTACAATCGCTCCACGAATTAAACGGGCGTGTTCAAATCTGGTTGATGCCGCGTCATTGCGAGCCGTCTGCGGCGAAGCAATCTCGACATGACCAGCACGGGACACCTGCACTTGCAGTGCGGTGAAAGTGTTGCTTCGCCGAGCCTCGCAATGACACGGCGGCAGTTCATTGCCAAGGCGCATGCCGCCCAGCGGCATGGGGAACTCGCAATGACGCGGTCTACCCGTTTTGAATGCACTCGAATGAAACAGATTGATCCATGCCGAAAGACCCGTTTTTCTTCCGCCTGTGCCCTCTTTGCGCCTTGGCGTGAGATACCATGCATATCGAGTCTATCAGCAGCCGCGTCAGCCCCATCTTCCGCCGCCCCGGCTTCCAGGCGACCGCCGAGTCGGCATTCGCCGAGGCGGTCAACCTGACGACGCCGCACGGCGCGGCTCTGGCGCTGGTCAGCACGCGCATCGGCAACGGCCCGCTCAACGCGGTGGTCAGCCATTCGCAGGCGCTGGCGCTGTTGAGCCGGGGCGACACGGTGAGCGGCGACGGCGCGGCGCTCAGTCTGGGCAAAGGCTGGCGGCTGGCGCTGACGCCGGCTGTGGCCTGGGATCCCTGCCCTGACTACGGCCGCCTGGCCCTCCGGCCGCAGGTGGTCGCCCGCAACCTGGCCTGGCTGCGCCAGCAT
>JBAQCH010000228.1:0-2432 GCA_049294015.1 Anaerolineae bacterium | reverse complement strand
CGTTTCACTCAGCCCGATACCATCGTGCCAGAGCCGAGCGGTCCACAGGCGCTGAACCGGTACAGCTATGTGCTCAACAATCCTGTCAGGTATCGGGATCCCAGCGGCCATTGGGTAGAGACCGTGTGGGACATCGCCAACATCGCCTGGGACATTTACGAGGTACGCCGTGACCCCTCCTTGTTGAACTGGGGCGCGCTGGTGGTGGACGTTGGCGCAGCAGCCTTGCCCTTCGTGCCGGCGGGGGTGGGCCTAATGGCGCGCGGCGGGAAGGCGGCCATGGAGGTAGCAGGGCATGCCGGTGAGGTGGCGGAAGTTGCCCGGCTTGGTACCCGATCCGCCGATTTCCAGAGAATAGCCTCTATCCCAGGGGCGAATACTCTGCTGAAGAAGCTCCTTAGCGGGTCGACGACCACTCTGAAGGGAGCAGAATTTGAGCTCGACTTCGCCCTCAACCACGCGGATGAAATCGAGGAGATGGGTAGGGTGTTGGAGGTCATTCAGGGCGGGAGCAAAGAGATCGATTTCGTTCTAAAGGGGAATGTTTTTGTGAATGTGAAGAACTACGACTGGGCAGCATACGGTGAGTTCACAATGAGGGAGGCCACAGGCAAGCTGGTCAGAGAAGCGCAGAGTTTTCTTAAATACAATCCTGCTGCTGTAAAGTATGTCTTCAAAGGAAGCGTGCCTGATAGCGTGCGTCAAGCTTTGGAAGCAGCGGGGGTAATAGTGGAGGTGATGCCATGAGCGCTTCTTTGGACATTCTCTTTCTGGACTCACACGCTCTGGAACATCCTACAACGCTAGAGCGGCTCATGTACGTCTTCATAGATGTAGGTTTCAGTATTAAGGAGTTCGAGGTAAACAATCAGGCAGTAGTTTGGGGGGAGAAACCCGAGCAAATGCGGGAATTGCTCACATTGGCTTATCAGGCACGAGGCTGCTATTTTCTAGCCTGGAATGACGAGTGGCGTCTTGAGATTCGCCAGCGTATTTCTTGGGATTCCCCAAAAAGGCAGAAGGGTGCCTGGATATGTACAACAACTGACAATACTCCTTACTTCTGGCGTGAAGAGTACGATCCGGCGCGGTATTCCCGGTTCTTTCTAGAAATCGGCAAGGCTCTATACGAGGTCCTACGCCCTACATTCGGATGGATCGACTTCGACTATGGTTTGCGCACCACACACGACGATGTAGAATCGCTGCGGCTGCCGGTGATTTACTGGGCGAACTTTTTCGGTCCTGCTTATGTGAACCACCTGGGACAAGATTACATTCGCCGGGCACCGGCTTGGGCCATTGAGGAACTGAGCGATGGAGGTCTGTTGCATATCCTAGCTTCCTGTCCGGGACTTGAGAGCGATCACGTCCCTGTCGAGTTGGTCAAGGCCCATTTCGGTACCGAGCAGGTAAGGTGACGCAGTGAGCGACAGCGTTGGTGCATCTGGTGGAGTAGCGATATGACGCTGGTCGGCAAGCTAACTCTTTGTTTGCTTTGCGTGACGCTGGCATGTGCCGGTGCAGCACTTCCGTTTCGGGACTCCAGTCACGGGAGCAATGGTAACCCGACCAGCCAGGTGGTGGCCGATCCGGACTACCTATGGATCTACGACGCCGAGAACCGGCTGACCGGCGTCAGCGGCGCGGCCGCGGCCACCTTCGTGTACGACGGCGATGGCAACCGCGTCAAGGCCACCTTCGGCAGTACAACGACGATCTACGTGGGCAACACCTACGAGCGCGATAACGGCAGCACGGTCAGAAAGTACTACTACGCGGGCGGTGTGCGCATCGCCATGCGCAGCGGTGGGCAAACCTACTACCTGCTGGGCGATCATCTCGGCGGGACCAACGTCACCGCCAACGGGACCAATGGCGCAGAACTGGGCCGCGTGCTGTATCGTCCCTGGGGCGAGACGCGTCTCAGCAGCGGGTCGACGCCGACCACGTGGCGCTTTACAGGTCAGCGGGAAGATGCTACAATCGGGCTGTACTTTTACAACGCAAGATACCTTGATCCTCAGCTAGGCCGGTTCATCAGCGCAGATTCGGTGGTTCAGGGCAATGCTCGGGAACCGGGAGTCGTTCTTCCGTTGGTCGTATCTTACGCCAATCCACGCGTGTTGGCGCAGATGAACGACTTCCAGCGAGGCGTTGGCCAGGCTTTCGCGGCGTTCGATCCCCAGTTGCTCAACCGCTATGCCTATGCCAGGAACAACCCGTTAGCCTATCGGGATGACTCGGGCCATGTGGTGTGGTGGGTGGTCGGAGGCATTGTCGGTGGCGTTGTCGGCTTTGGCGCTTATGCGCTAACGCATCAGGACAACTTTAATTGGAAGGAGGCGGCGCTGTGGACAGGTGGTGGCGCTGTGGTGGGCGCAACGTTCGGCGCTGGGGCTCAGTTCGTAGCCGGGGCGCTGGGGACGCAA
>JBAQCH010000227.1:0-21563 GCA_049294015.1 Anaerolineae bacterium | reverse complement strand
TCGGCCGGCCAGTCGATGCGGCTGGCGTGGTGGTGGACGCCCGCCAGCCGGGCGACTGGCCCGCACTGCCAGCGGGCGAGCCGGTCTGCATCCTGGTCGATGATCCGCTGCACGCCTTGCAGCGCCTGGCAGCCTCCTGGCGGGCCCGCTTCACCCCACGCGTCATCGGCATCACTGGCAGCGTCGGCAAGACTACGACCAAGGAAATCAGCGCGGCGGTGCTCAGCCAGCGCTATGTGACGCACAAGAATCGCGGCAACCTGAACAACGAGATCGGTCTGCCGCTGACCGTGCTGGAACTGGATGTGCACCACCAGCGGGTCGTGCTGGAGATGGGCATGTACGACATAGGCGAGATTTCGCAGCTTTGCCGCATCGCCCAGCCGCAGGTGGGCGTGGTGACCAACGTGGGACCCGTTCATTTGGAGCGCTTGGGCACCATCGAACGGATAGCTCAGGCTAAGACGGAGTTGGTCCAGGCCCTGCCGGCGGACGGTGTTGCTATCCTGAATATCGATGAGCCGCTGGTGGCGGCTATGGCCAGCCAGACGCGGGCGCACATCTTCTGGTACGGCCTTAACCCCAGCGCCGATCTGTGGGCAGACGAGATCGAAGGCGAGGGGCTGGAAGGCATCCGCTTCCGCTTTCACTACCAGCGTGACACGCTGCACGTGCGCGTGCCGCTGCTGGGCCGTCACAGCGTCCACACGGCGCTGCGCGCGGCGGCGGTCGGCCTGGTGGAAGGGCTGAGCTGGGAAGAGATCGTGCGCGGCTTGCAGCAACTCGACGTACAGTTGCGGTTGATCGCTGCGCGCGGGCTGAACGATGCCACATTGCTGGACGACACCTACAACGCCAGCCCCGCCTCGACTATGGCCGCGCTGAACCTGCTGGCTGATCTGCCGGTGCGCAATGGGCGGCGCATTGCCGTGCTGGGCGACATGCTGGAGCTGGGCAGCTACGAGGAGGAAGGACATCGCAAAGTCGGCGTACGCGCGGCCGATGTGGTGGACCTCTTGGTCACAGTTGGCCAACGGGCGCGGTTGATTGCCGAAGAAGCGCTGGCGGCTGGCCTGGCGCCCGACAAAGTGCTGGCGCTGGACAACGCCCAGGCCGCGCTGGCTCAACTACGCTCGATCATGGGTCCGGGCGACGTGGTGCTGGTCAAGGGATCGCGCGCCGCGCAAATGGACCAGATTGCCGCGGCCCTGACCAATACGACCGAAACGCGCCAACCCGACGCGCTGCCAAAGGCTGCGGCGCCATCAGGAGTGGCTGCCTCAGCAGACCCGTCGGCCGCCTCAGGGCAGGCTCTCAACCCGGCCAACCGCGCTGGTTCAGGGAAGCTGGAGGCGTAACAATCATGGCCTATCCGCTGGCCCTGGGCACAATTACCTTCTTTTTGGCCGTCATCTGGGGTCCGCCCTTGATCAACTGGCTGATTCGCAACGAGATGGGCAAGAAGATTCGGGTCGAAGAGCCCGGCTCCCATCAGATGAAAATGGGCACGCCCACCATGGGCGGATTGATGGTGATTGTCCCGGTGCTTCTCATCACGGGCTTACTGAACATCGCCAACCTGCTGGGCCTGAATTTCATCGGCCAGTCGGTGCTGATTCCGATGGGCACGCTGCTGGCCTTCGGCTTGCTGGGCCTGATCGACGACCTGGAGGGAATCCGCGGCAAACGAGTGGTCGGTGAAGGAATCATGGCGCGCACCAAGGCTTCATGGCAATTCATCTTCGCGCTGCTGATCGCCTTGATTCTTCACCTGGGCCCGACCGACCTGCGCAGTGTGGCCATTCCAGGCATCACCGAGCGTATCGACATTGGCCTGCTGTGGGTCTTGATTGCTGCCTTTGTCATCGTGGCCATGTCCAACGCGGTCAATTTCTCCGACGGCCTGGACGGGCTGGCTGGCTCGCTGGCTGCCGTGGCTTTTGCCTGTTACGGCGTCATCGCCTATTTGCAGGGCCAGGTTTGGCTGGCGGCCTTCTGCTTCACGATGGTCGGCGCGCTGCTCGCGTTCCTCTGGTTCAACGTTCACCCGGCCAACCTGTTCATGGGTGACGTTGGCTCGCTGTCCATCGGCGCTACGCTGGCCGTGGTCGCGCTGATGACCGGCCAGTGGCTGCTCTTGCCCATCGTCGGCGCCATGTTCGTGGCCGAGGCGCTGTCGGTGGTCATGCAGATCAGTTGGTTCAAGTATACCAAGCGCCGTTACGGCCAGGGACGGCGCATTTTCAAGATGGCGCCGCTGCACTACCACTTCGAGCTCAAAGGCTGGAGCGAGACGCAAGTCATGCAGCGCTTCTTCCTTTGCGGCATCCTGGCCGGCATGCTCGGCGTGGCGCTGGCGCTGATTTAGAAGTATCAGAGTGTCAGGTGTCAGAGTGTCAAGTGCTGCCGCGTACCCGCCAGCCCACCCGACACCCGACACCCCGCACCTGACACTCTGACACTCTGACACCTGACACTCTGACACTCTGACACCTGACACTCTGACACCCGACACCTGACACTCTGACACCTGACACCTGACACCTGACACTCTGACACCCATGACCTCACCCACCTTCGCCGGAAAGCGCATCGTCATTCTCGGCCTGGCCCGTCAAGGGATCGCCCTGGCCCGCTTCTTCCTGCGCGAAGGCGCCCAGCTTACCATCAGTGACATCGCTCCGGCCGACCAGCTTTCTGAACCGCTGACAGAGCTGGCTGGCCTACCGGTGCGTTTGGTTCTCGGCGGTCATCCGCCTGAACTTCTCGACAACTGTGACTTGCTCTGCCTCAGCGGCGGCGTGCCGCCCCAGATCCCCCTCGTGGCGGCGGCACGCCGGCAGGGTATCCCGCTCAGCAACGACGCGCTGCTGACCATACAGCACAGTCCCGCGCCGGCCATCGGCATCACCGGCTCCAGCGGCAAGACCACCACCACGACGCTGGTGGGGTTGATGCTGCAACAGCAAAATGATGAAGTCAGAATGATGAATGATGAATCCAGAGACCAGAAGTCGCTGGCTCCGTCTGATTCATCCTTCATCCTTCATCCTCCATCATTCCAGGTGTGGGTCGGCGGCAACATCGGCACACCCTTGGTGGACAAGCTGGCGCAAGTGAGCGCCGAGGACTGGCTGGTGCTGGAGCTATCCAGCTTTCAACTGGAGCTGTTCGACGGCGGCAGCTACGGCCCGGCAAGGAGCCCCCAGGTGGCAGCGCTGCTCAACGTGACACCCAATCACCTGGACCGCCACCCATCCATGGCCCACTACACCGCGGCCAAAGCCAACCTTCTGCGCTGGCAGCGCCCCGATGATGTCGCACTGTTGAGCGCTGACGATGCCATCACCGGCGGCTGGCTGCGCGCCCGGCGCGTCGACGTCGCAGCCGGCGCAGCTCAGGAGGCGCTCAGTTTCCCGCTGGCCGGCCGGCTGCTGGGCTTTGGCCTGGAAGAGCCGGCGGGCGAGGGCTGCTGGTTGCTTCGGGATCAATTGACATTGCAGTTGGACGGCCGAGAGCGGCCGGTGCTGCCGGCCAACGAAGTCAAGCTGCGCGGCCGGCACAACCTGCTCAACATGGCCGCAGCCTGCGCCATCAGCGCGGCAGCCGGTGTGCAGCCGCCGGCCATGGCTGCCGTGGCCCGCAGCTTTGGGGGGGTCGAACACCGGCTAGAGCTGGTGTGCGAGCGCAACGGCGTGCGCTGGTACAACGACAGCATCGCCACTGCGCCGGAGCGGGCCGCGGCCGCGCTGCGTAGCTTCGATGAGCCCATCGTGTTGCTGGCCGGCGGCCGCGACAAGAAGCTGCCCTGGACCGACTTCGCCCGCCTGGCGCGCCAGCGAGTGCGGGTATTGATCCTCTTCGGCGAGGCGGCCGGCCTGATCGCTGACGCGGTGGCGGCCGCGGAGTCTGCAACGGCGCAGACGCCCGCAAGCCTGAGCGCAGATCGCCATTCGCTGCCCATCGCGCGCTGCCCAAATCTGGCTGAAGCCGTCGCGACGGCAGCGCAGGTGGCCCAGCCAGGCGACGTGGTGCTCCTGTCGCCCGGCGGCACCAGCTACGACGCCTACAAGGATTTCGCAGCCCGAGGTGAGCACTTTCGGGCCCTGGTACACGGACTGTAACCATGGCGATGACCAAAACACCCCTCACCCCATCCGGTCGGTCGCCAGCCAAGCGCGCCACTGGGCAAGCCAGATGGCGCGCCGGCCTGGGCAGCGCGGCTGGCCAGTACGACATCTGGCTGCTGTTGATCGTCGCCATGCTGACCGGGCTGGGATTGGTGATGGTCTTTAGCGCCAGTTTCATCCAGGCCAACCGCTTCTTCGAAACGCCGACCTACTACCTGCTGCGGCAGTTGCGCTGGGCCGTTGTCGGAGTCGTGACCATGGCCATCCTGGCTCGAACCGACTATCGCGTTCTCAAGCGCCTGTCGCTGCTGCTGATGATCGGCACCCTGTTGGTGCTGCTGTTGGTGTTGATCTTCGGCACCGACAGCCTGGGATCGCGCCGCCATCTGATTGGCCGCTCGGTGCAGCCCAGCGAGATCGCCAAGCTGACCATCATCATCTACATCGCCTACTGGCTCAGCTCCAAAGGCTCACGACTCAAGGCGGTGTCCGATGGCCTGCTGCCCTTCTCGGTGCTGCTGGGCATGGTGGCCCTGCTGATCGTCTTGCAGCCCGACATCGACACCACAGCGCTGATCGTCTTCACAGCGCTGGTCATGTTCTTCGTGGCCGGGGCCGATGGCAAGCAACTCGGCATCATTCTGGCCATCGCCGCAGCCACCTTCCTGCTGGTGGCCACCAAATTCAGCTACGCATCGCAGCGCATGGACGACTACATGAGCTTCCTGCGCGATCCCACCTTGGGCAGCGACCAGGTGCAGTACGCGTTGCAGGCCCTAGCCAAGGGCGGCGTGTTCGGCGCCGGCCTCGGCTCCGGCCAGAGCATGGTGCAACTGCCATTCACCGACAGCATCTTTGCCGTGATTGGCTTCGAGCTGGGCCTGGTCGGCACGTTGAGCGTGGTGGCGTTGTTCGCTGCCTTCGTCTACCGCGGCCTGCGCATTGCGCTGCGTTGCAGCGATCCCTTCGGCCTGATCCTGGGCATCGGCATCACAGCCTGGATCACCCTGCAGGCGTTCCTCAACATGGCAGTCAACCTGGCGATGCTGCCCTTCAGCGGGTTGACCTTGCCCTTCATCAGCTACGGCGGCTCGTCGTTGCTGGCCTGTATGGCCGGCGTCGGCGTGCTGTTGAGCATTTCACGGCACGGGTCCAGCCAGGCGGCGCCAGCGGCGCAAGCTGCCAGCCTGGAAGCCCCGCGCACAACCGGAGCCGGGTATGCGACTCTTACTCTCGGGTGGCGGCACTGGCGGACACGTCTATCCCATTCTGGCCGTGCTCGAAGCGCTCGGTCGGCGCGGCCCGCTGCCAATCAACGCAGCGGACCCAGCCGCTCCGCCGCCGGCAGCACAGGCTACACCGTCAAGACTGCCAGCGCCCCACGAACCGACGGCCTCAACCGGCGAGTCACGCGTGCTAAGCGCACCATCGCCCGAAAGACCGGCGCCAACAAACGTAAGCCCAGCAGCAGCCAGCCCGGCCAACGCATCCCCCGCCGCCGCTAACCCGGCCAGGCCCAGCCTGCTCTACGTCGGCCTGGCTGGCAGCGTCGAAGAGGAACTGGCGGCGCGTGCCGGCGTGCCCTTCGAGGCCATCGAGAGCGGCCAGGTGCGCGGCATGGCTCTCTGGGTGACGGCGGGCAATCTGCTCAAGGCCGGTCGCGGCGTGCGCCAGACGACGCGCCTGCTGGCCCGGTTCCAGCCGGACGTGGTCTTCGTCACCGGCGGCTTTGTGGCCGGGCCCGTGGTGCTGGCAGCCTGGCGGGCCGGCGTGCCTGTTTTCATCTACCTGCCCGATGTCGAGCCGGGCATCGCCATCCGGCGCATGAGCCGCTTCGCCCGCAGCGTCGGCGTGACCTTCCCGGAGGTGGCCCGCTGGTTCCCTGGCAAGGCTGTCGTCACCGGCTATCCCGTGCGCCAGGAGATCCTGGCCCTGGCCGGGCAACGCGCCGAAGCGCGCCGCCGGCTGGGCCTGCTGGCCGATCTGCCGGTGCTGCTGGTTTTCGGCGGCAGCCGCGGGGCGCGCAGCATCAACCAGGCGCTGGCCGCGGCGCTGCCCGCGTTGCTGCCCCACTGCCAGGTGCTGCACATCAGCGGCACGCTGGACTGGCCGGCCGTCGAGGCGCAAGCGCAGACCCTGCCCACCGAGCTACGGCTGCGCTACCATGCCTACCCATATCTGCACGACGAGATGCCGCTGGCCCTGGCTGCGGCAGACCTGGTGGTCGCCCGGGCTGGCGCATCGACCCTGGGCGAGTTTCCAGCCCTGGGACTGCCCAGCATTCTGGCGCCCTATCCCTACTCTGGCCAGCACCAGGAAGTCAACGCCGACTATTTGGCCCAGCGCGGCGCAGCCGTCAAGCTGCCCGATGCCCATTTGACTGCGCAACTGGCGCCCGCGGTACTCCGCCTGTTGCACGCTCCGGCCGAGCTGGCGGCCATGAGCCAGGCAGCCCATGCGCTGGCGCAGCCCGCAGCCGCCGAGGCCATCGGCCGAGAGCTGCAGCGGTTGGCGCAAACAGGTTGAGCCAAGGAGAGTCTGACGATGTTCGCTGCGATTCTGCTACTGGCCACCACGATGGCCATCTTTGGCGTCTTGAGCTATCTCAAGGGCGCCAAATGGGCGTTCATCTCACTGCTGATCCTGACGGTAGCCTTTGTCCTGGTGGAATATAGGCCCGACACCATCGTCTCCACCATCAACGGCCTGTACCTGGGCGTGATGTTGACCCTGAAGGGCGGGCTGGGCGCGCTGGCATCGGGCGACCTGGAAGAGGCCAAGGCGACGCTGGAGAATATCAAGCGTCCTTTCACCGACCAGAACCAGAACCTGGCGCTGCTACTGGTGATCTTGGGTGCTGTGCTGGTCGGCCTGATCCTGGCAGCCTGGATGAAAAGCAAGCCGGGCGTGTTCGGCATGATCTGGGGCCTGGCCTATGGCTACCTGCTGAGCGCCGCAGTGCTGCCGCTGATCAGCTCCAACCCGGCGGCCACCCTTCCTGTGCCGCTGCTACGGCCCGTGGAGCGTGTGCCAGGCGCGGCGGTAGCCCAGGCATCCAACACCTTCGACCAGATCTTTACGCGTCTGGCTCAACCGCAAACGGTGCAGATTCTGGCCATCATGATCGGCGCCTTCATCGTCCTGCTGCTGCTGTTCACCGTGCGCAGCGGCGTCAAGGGCGGCGCCAAGAAGAAGGGATAGCGCCATGGGTCCTGTCGAGGTCGTCTTTCTGGTCGTCATCGCCATCTTTGGCGCGATTGGCGTCGTGCGGGGCTGGCAGCGCGAGCTCGGGGTGACGACGATGCTGCTGCTGGCCCTGTTCGTGGTCGAGTTTGTGCTCACCACACCCGTGGGCGCGCGCGTCGAGTCGTTCCTGTCGGACGCGAATGTCACAGACGCTCAGATTATCGCGCTGCAATCGATGGCGGCGGTCGGTCTGCTGCTACTGGTGACGTTCATTTCCTACCAGGGTCTGGGGCTGGTCTATCCTGGCTCGGGGAAGAACAACTTCCTGAGCCTCATGATCGGCCTGGTCAACGGCTATCTGTTCGCTGGCAGCATCTGGTATTACCTGGCTCGGGCCAACTGGCCGCTGGTCAACGTGGTCCCTGACTTTTCTTCGTTCTATAAATTCTTCGTGCAGATTCTGCCGCCAGAGATCTTCGGCTGGCAGTTCTTCATCCTGCTGGCGGTGGGCATGCTCATCATCCGCGTGATCCGCTAGCGCCAGGCGCAACGCCATGACAGCACAATTCGACCAATCCCCAAGCTGGACCCATCTGCTGGCGCAGCCAGCCCAAAGCCACATCCACCTGGTCGGCATCGGCGGCGCAGGCCTGTCGGCCATTGCCCGCGTGCTGTTGCAGCGCGGTGTGCGCGTCTCCGGCTGCGACCGCCAGGCATCAGCCGCCACGGCCGAGCTGGCTGAGTTGGGCGCAGAGATCTTCATTGGGCACGACGCCGCCCATGTGGGTGGGGCCAACCTCGTGTTGATCTCCTCGGCCGTGCCGGCAACCAATCCAGAGGTAGCGACAGCGCAGGCCGCGGGCACCCCGGTGCTGAAGCGGGAGCAGTTCCTGGGGCCGCTGATGGCCGGGCATCGCAACCTCTGCGTGGCCGGCGCCCACGGCAAGACCACCACCAGCGCCATGCTGGCCGCCCTGCTGGACGCGTTGGGCGCCGAGCCCAGCTTCATCGTCGGCAGCACCGTTCTGGCCCTCGGCACAGCGGCGCGCGCCGGCCGGCCCGGCGGCCCTTTCGTGATCGAGGCCGACGAGTACGACCATATGTTTTTGGGCTTGCAGCCAGACATCGCCGTCATCACCAACGTTGAATGGGATCATGTCGATTGTTATCCGAAAATCGAGGATTTCCAGGACGCTTTTGCCCAGTTCGCTAGCCTGGTGCAAGCCGGCGGCGCGGTGGTCTTCTGCGGCGACGACCCCGGCTGCCGCACCGTACAGCGCATGGCGACCAGGCAAGGCGTGCAGTGGGTATCCTATGGCCTGGAGGCCGGCAACGACTGGCGAGCCGGCAACATCGAGCCCAACCCGGCCGGCGGCCTCGATTTCGACGTGCTGCGCGGCGAAGAGAGACTACAACGGCTCTCCCTGGCCCTGCCAGGCAAACATAACGTGCAGAACGCCCTGGCCGCGCTGGCTGCAGCGACGCTGGCGGGCTACGACGTTTTTTCCCAGCCTCGTGAAAACCTTAAAATTTCACGAATTTTTGCCGGAACCAAAAGACGACTTGAAACTATCGGCAGCTATCATGGTATAATCGTTCTTGACGACTACGCGCATCACCCCACGGAGGTGCGAGCAACGCTCGGCGCGGCACGGCAACGCTTCCCCCGCCGTTCCGTATGGGTCCTGTTTCAGCCGCACACCTACAGCCGTACCAGAGCTTTGCTAGACGAATTTCGGAACAGCTTTGAAAACGCAGATCACGTGCTCATCACCGATATCTACGCTGCCCGCGAGCACGACCCCGGAGATATTTCAGCGCTGGACGTTATCAGAACGCTTGGCCGCCACCCTGATGCGCGCTACGCCGGGAACCTCGACGCCGCGACGCACCTGCTGCTGGCCGAGCTAGCGCCGGGCGACGTGCTTCTGACGCTGGGCGCGGGCGACGGCGACCGGGTAGGCCGGCAGGTGCTGGCGGGGCTCAAGGAGCGTGAAGTTGCCCGCGCTCCACAGCCGATGGACCAACGCCATGAGGCCTTGGCAGCAGCCATTGCACGCGACACCGGCCTGGCCGTGCGGCGCGATGAACCCTTGGCCAGCCACACCACGCTGCGCATCGGCGGCCCGGCTGATCTGTTCGTGACGGTCAACACAGTCGACGATCTGGTGACGGCGCTGGCGCTGGCGCGGGAAATGGGCGTAACGGCCCTGGTGTTGGGCGGCGGCAGCAACCTCTTGGTCAGCGATCGCGGCGTGCGCGGCCTGGTCGTCAGCAACGGCTGTCGAGCGGTGCGCCGCCATGAAGGCGACGTGCTCTGGGCTGAGTCGGGCGCCAACCTGGCTGGCGTGGCGCGGCAGGCCATGCGCTGGGGCCTGACCGGGCTGGAATGGTGCGTCAGCGTGCCAGGGACGGTGGGCGGCGCGGTGGTGGGCAACGCAGGCGCGCACGGCGGCTGTGTGGCCGACAACCTGCTGCGGGCGACGCTGTTGAGGCCGGATGGCGCCTTGGCCGAGTGGCCAGTGGCGCGTCTGGCCTACAGCTACCGCAGCAGCGCACTGAAGCGCACCATTCGCTCTGGGCAGCCCCAGCCGGTGGTGTTGTCGGCAACGTTTCAACTGCAGCAGGCCGACCCGACTGAGATGGAAGCGCGAGCGGCAGGCTTTCTGGCCCATCGGCGGACGACTCAGCCGGTGGAACCCAGCGCCGGCTCGATCTTCCAGAACCCGCCAGGCGACTATGCCGGCCGCATCATCGAGGCGCTGGGGCTGAAAGGCGCCAGCCAGGGCGGCGCAGCCTTCTCGACCGTCCATGCCAATTTCATCATCAACCGCGGCGGCGCCAGCGCGGCTGATGTGGTGACACTGATCAACCGGGCGCGGCAGATGACCTGGCAGGCATTGGGTGTGGCGCTAACGCCGGAAATCCTGTTTGTGGGTGACTGGGCCGAAACACCGCTGACGGAACTGGCTCGGTCGGAGACCGGCCAGAGCGATGGAACAGCTCGGTCGGAGACCGGCCAGAGCAAGGAAGCAGCAGAGTGAGCAGACTGCGCGTGGGCGTATTGTTTGGCGGTCGTTCAGGCGAGCATGAGGTGAGCCTGCGGTCGGCGCGCGCGGTGGTTGCGGCGTTCGACCCGGACCGCTACGAGGTGGCGCTGCTGGCCATCGACAAGCAAGGCCGCTGGCTGCTGGGCCAAAACGCCGCCAGCATGCTGACCGCGCCGCACGACTTGGCGCCCCGCCTGGAGAGCGACCCCCCAGCAGCGCTCACGTCGGTGCGGCCAGAGATCCGCGGCGAATCGCTGGCGGGTCTGGACGTGATCTTCCCGGTGCTGCACGGGCCGCTGGGCGAAGATGGCACAGTGCAAGGACTGCTAGAGCTGGCCGATCTGCCCTACGTGGGCTGCGGCGTGGCGGCCTCGGCCGTGGGTATGGACAAGGCCACCTGCAAGGCGGTGTTTGCGGCGCACGGTTTACCCCAGGCGCCGTATGTAGCCCTGAAGCGCAGCCGCTGGGAGACCGCGCCTGCAGCCGTGCTGGATGCTATCGAAGCCCAACTCTCGTATCCGGTCTTCGTCAAGCCGGCCAACCTGGGCTCCAGCGTCGGCATCAGCAAGGCCACAGACCGCGCCAGCCTGCGCCAGGCCCTGAACGAGGCCGCGCGCTACGACCGCAGGCTGGTAGTCGAGCAAGGCATCGACGCGCGCGAGATCGAGGTCAGCGTGTTGGGCAACGACCAACCACTGGCCTCGCTGCCGGGCGAGATCGTTCCTCGCCGCGAGTTCTACGACTACGCCGCCAAATACATCAGCGACGACTCGGAACTGTTGATTCCGGCCCCGCTTTCGCCGGAGTTGACGGCTGAGGTGCAGCGGCTGGCTGTGGCTGCGTTCCTGGCCATCGACGGCGCAGGCATGGCCCGGGTTGATTTTCTGCTGGACCGCCAGTCAGGCCAGCTCTATGTGAACGAGGTTAACACCATTCCCGGCTTCACTTCGATCAGCATGTACCCCAAGCTGTGGGAGGCCAGCGGCCTGCCCTTCCCGCAGTTGCTGGATCGGCTGATCGAGCTGGCGTTGGAGCGACACGCTGACAGAAGCCGCAGCGAGACATCCTTCGACCTTAGCCAGCAGGGTATGTGATCATGGCAGCGCGCAAAGCCACGTCCACTGGACGGCACAAGGATAGCCAACAGGATTTTCTGAGCAAGCCGCGCAAGCGTCGCCGCCGTCCAACTGAGCGGCAACATCGACAGGAACAGGCGCTGGTCCCGGTGGCGCGCTCTCAGAACAAGAGGCCGCCGGCAGGCACGCAGGCTTCCCGTCCTCGGCTGCGCATCTCCCTCTTGCGCGGCCTGGCCAGCATGCTTTTCGTAGGATTGGCGGCGCTGGCGGCCTTTCTGTTCAGCGATAGCCGCTTCTACGTGCAGACCGCGGCCATCCGTGGTCTGCGCCACACCAGCGCCGAGCAGGTATATCGCCAAGCCGGCATCGACCAGTACAGCATTTTCTGGATCAACAACCGAGAGACCGAAGAGCGCATCGAGGCCCTGCCCTATGTGAAACAAGCCACCGTGCATACGGCCTTGCCCAACCAGGTGCGCATCGAGGTCTTGGAGCGTGAACCGCTGGTAGTCTGGAAAGTTGGCGGCCAGGAGTACTGGGTGGACAGCGAAGGTACCACTATGCCGGTAGCCAGCTCGACGCCAGCGCCGGACTTGCCCGTGCTGTGGGACCTGGACGGCAGCACCGCCGCCAGCGACGGCCGGCTGGACCCACAGTTGATCGCCAGCCTGCGTCAGGTGAAGCAGCAAGCGCCTGAAGTGGTCGATTTCGGCTACGACCGCATCAATGGGTTGCAATTTCGCTTCCCCAGCGGCTCTTTCGTCTACCTGGGCCACGCTGAAGGCATGGCCAGACGGGTGGCTTCTCTGCTGCTGTTGCATCAGAGCCTGGCCAGCCAGGGCCAGGCGCCGGCTGAGATCAACTGGCGCTTCGAGAACGGCTATTATCTGCGGCTGGCGCAGTAGCTGGGCGTGGCTCGGTCGGGAGACCGGCCACAGCAAAAGACTGGCGCGGTCAGGAGACCGGCCACGGCAAAAGGATCGACATCTTGGCAGACACTATTTGTGCCATCGACGTTGGGACCACCAAGGTCTGCGCCATCATCGCTGAGGTTGTCAACGACAACACGTTGCAGATCGTGGGCTATGGCCGTGCGATATCCGACGGCATGACCAAGGGCGTGGTGACCAACGTGGCCGCGGCGACGGCTGCCATCGGCCAGGCCGTGGAAGAGGCCGAACAGGCGGCTGACCGCTCGATTGGCCGGGCCTATGTAGGCATCGCCGGCAGTCACATTCAAGCCCAGCCCAGCAAGGGCGCGGTGCCCATCGGCCGCAACCGCATCGTGACGGCCGAGGACGTGGCGCGCGTCAAAGAAGCTGCCCGCGCGGTGGCGCTGCCCCACAACCGCGAGATCATCCACGTGGTGCCGCGCACCTTCTCGGTCGATGAGCAAGAAGACCTGTTGGAGCCGATCGGCATGCACGGCTTCCGGCTGGCCGTGGACGCCCAGGTGATCTCCGGCGCTACTGGAGCCGTGCGCAACCTGGTGCGCTGCGTACAGACGCACGGCATCGAGATCGAGGAACTGGTGCTGGAGCCGCTGGCATCGGGCGAGGCCGTGCTGACCGAGGCTGAGCGCGACATGGGCGTGGTGGTGGTGGACATCGGCGGCGGCACCACCGATCTGGCCATGTTCATGAAGGGCAGCCTGTGGCACACAGTGGTGATCGACGTGGGCGGCCAGCACCTGACGCATGACCTGGCCGTGGGGTTGGGCGCTCCCTTCGAGGCGGCTGAACAGCTCAAGCTGCGCTTTGGCAGCGCCATGGCCAGCCGCGTGCCGTCCGACCAGGAGGTGTCAGTCGATGTGTTCGGCGAAAGCGGTCCCAACACCGTGCCGCGCCAACTGGTGGCCGAAATCCTGGAGGCGCGGGCCGAAGAGATGGTGAACCTGATGCTCCGAGAGATCAAGCGATCAGGCTATGATGGCCTGGTGCCGGCCGGCCTGGTGCTGACTGGCGGCACGGCCCAACTGCCCGGCCTGCGCGAGCTGGCCAGACAGATGACCCAATTGCCGGTGCGGGTCGGCATCCCTGGCAGCCTTGCCCATATGCCCCCGGACCTGCGCACCTCAGAGAACGCCACCGGTGTCGGCCTGCTTCTGTGGGCGCTGCACAACCAGTGGGTTTCCGGTGACCTCAGTGAACGGCGTCAGCGCAGCCCGTTCATGGAGCGGGTGATGCGCTGGCTCAAAACCCTGTTGCCCGGTTGAAAGGGATCCAACCAGCAACAGCTATCGAAGAGGCGTCGGGCACTGAAAGTTGCGCAACGGCGTAAAGTGCCCGGCGCCTGAGTAGCAATCCGACGACGCCGTTAGCAAGCGGCAAGCCCCATCCCTCGGGGATGGCTTTCAATCACAGTGAGGAGCGACGACATGACACGCAAACCGATTCGAGACACACAGCCCAGCTACGTGGACAACTTCGCCAAGATCCGCGTGATCGGTGTAGGCGGCGGCGGCAGCAATGCCGTCAACCGCATGATCGAAGCTGGCATTCAGGGCGTAGAGTTCATTGTGGTCAACACCGACGCCCAGGCGCTGCTGGATGCGCAGTCGCCGCAACGCATGCGCATCGGCGACAAGCTGACCCGCGGCCTGGGCGCGGGCGGCGATCCTGAGATCGGCGAGAAAGCTGCGATGGAGTCCGTGGACGAGCTGGCGGCCATGGTGGATGGCGCCGACATGGTCTTCGTGACGGCCGGCATCGGCGGCGGCACCGGCACCGGCGCAGCCCCCGTAGTGGCTAAGCTAGCGCGCGAGGCTGGCGCCTTGACCATCGGCGTGGTGACCAAGCCGTTCACCTTCGAGGGCGCCAAGCGGCGCCGCGCGGCTGAAGAGGGCCTGCGCAGCCTCAAGGAACAGGTGGACACTCTGATCGTGATCCCCAACGACCGCCTGCTGCAAATTGTGGACAAGAAATCGACCATCCGCGACGCGTTCTCTATCGCCGACGACGTGCTGCGCCAGGGCATCCAGGGTATCAGCGAGCTGATCACGATCCCCGGGCTGATCAACCTGGACTTTGCCGACGTGCGGGCGGTGATGGAAAACGGCGGCTCAGCCCTGATGGCCATCGGCTCAGCCACAGGCGACAACCGCGCCCAGCAGGCCGCCGAGCAGGCAATCGCCAGCAAGCTGCTCGATGTGAGCATCGACGGTGCGCAGAGCATCCTGTTCAACGTCACCGGCGGCCTGGACATGACGCTGCACGAGGTCAACGAGTCGGCGGAGATCATCCGTGCGACGGCCCACCCCGAGTGCAACATCATCTTCGGCGCGGTGATCGATCCCAACATGAACGGCGAGTTGCGCGTCACTGTGATCGCCACCGGCTTCGAGGTCGCAGCCGAGGCGCGCAAGCCGGTCTCCGGCGCCCGTCCCTTCCCAGCAGCCGTCGGCCACGAACGCAGCGACAAGACCGTGCCCTTCCCTGTGCGTACCTACAACCCGGATGACTTGGAAATCCCGGCCTTCCTGCGCAAACGCCAGCAAGGCTGAGCGCTGTTGAGGCGCCGCTCCGCCTTGTCGGCGGGCTACTGCCGGCCTGACAAACAGGCCGGTAGTAGCCCGTTGACCTGACTGTACTCACACTGGGCTGTTCCGTTCCCCGCCCCTTTGGACAGAATAAGCCTCGATTGCTTGCGCGCAAGCCGCGCTGCACAAGCAAAACGTTCGGGCGCCGTTTTCGGACGAGAACGGCGTTTTTGCGTTGGCGAATTGCAACGATTGCTCACGGCCTTTGTCCACAATTAGCACCAAAACCAACCTTAAAATTCCTCGCCACAGGATCAGTTAGCCGCTTACCCTTTGCCAAGTCGGGAGAACTGTGGTAAAATCCCCCTCGCCATTGAGATACAACATATAGTATGCTTCGTGGCATTTGCTACTATATAACGCAGTGAGTTGGCGGGCGCCGCAATGTTTGGCGCCAAATTATCCCTTCTAGGCCGCGTATGAAGCGTCTGTCAGGGAGGCTGGTTGACACGCTGCATTGGGATCATTCAACCTCGTGGAGTCTAGATGAAATGTCCTCATTGCGGAGAAGATCGCTCGCGTGTCATCGATACGCGCGCGACTGGCGACGGCATTCGCCGCCGGCGCGCCTGTGAGGTTTGCAACAAGCGCTTCACCACCTACGAGCACGTAGCTGCTTCGCTGATCATACTGAAGAGCGATGGCCGGCGTGAGCCGTATGACCGCCAGAAGCTGATGCATGGCGTGCTAACGGCTTGCGCCAAGCGCCCGATTCCCCAGGCCGCCATCGAAGACATGGTGGATTCGATTGAAGACGAGCTGTCTGCTCTGGGTCGATCGGAGGTCAAGAGCAGTTTCGTAGGCAGCGTGGTGTTGGAACACCTGAAACGTCTGGACCCCATGGCCTACATCCGCTTTGCGATGGTGTACCTGCAGTTGAGCGACCTGGAAGGGTTGCAAGAACACATCAGCCGCATGTTGACGCCGGTTTAGGTGAACCATGCGTCTGGTGCTTGGAGCGGGAGATGGACTGAACGCTGCATCCTGTGACCGGTTGATTGCTCGCCTGGCCGCCGCCGATGCAGCCAGGCACCCAGAGGTCACTATCGATCTGCAGGCCGCCACGTTCCTCGATCCCTACGGCGCAGCCTGCCTTTGTCTGGTAGCTCGCCACCTGGCCGAACGCCAGCAGCGTCTGATCGTGGTGTTGCCTTCCAGCCGTCGGGCGCAGTTGACTGTGGCGCAGACCGGCCTTGCCGCTGTGCTCAGGCAGTGGTCTGATGTGCGCAACGTGCCGGGCCACGAGTTACGGGCTGAACGCAGCGGCACATTGCCGTTGAGCCTTGTGCGCAGCCGATCCGACGTGCAGGCTGTGCTGTCTTATCTGGTCAGCCTGGCGCAGCAGCGTCTGGGCTTCGATCCGGGCGACGTGCTGGATGCCAGCAAAGTCGTCTCCGAGCTGTGCTACAACGTGGTCGATCACAGCCAGGTCGATGGGCTGGTGGTTGCGCAGCTCGGTCAAGACCGCCAGGGCAGGCGCTACGTGGCGCTAGCTGTGGCCGACGCCGGGGTTGGCATCCGCGCAAGCCTGGCCAATCGCTACCCGGAGGCAGCCCACTGGCGGCACGGCGATGCCATTCAGCAGGCGCTAGGCGGCCTGAGCAGCCGAGCCAGCGGCGGCGGAGTCGGCCTGCGGAGCATCTACGCCGTGGTGCGTCGCTATGGCGGCAGGCTGACCATTCGCTCCGGCGATCAACGGCTGCACGTCAGCGCTGAACATCCGCCGCGCAGTCTGGACGGGGCATGGTTCCCCGGCGCCCAGGTAGGCATCAGTTTCAGCCAGCGCTAGGATTCATTCCTGCCAGTTGCCGTGAGCTTCATGAACGGGCGTGAAGCGTCAGGCGCCTGGCAGTCGTTGAGCCTCATCCGCCCCGCACATCCTACGATTTTGGTGGAGCATGATGCCACTTCACGCGGAGCAAGTCGAGTTGTCGGGCCCGATCCTGGGCGGCCGGGACAACCAGACCAAAGACGATCTACTGGTCAGGCTGAAGGCAATGCCGGCCAACAGCATGTTGGTGCTGGACCTGGGCCAGGTTCAGTTCATGGACTATTCCTGGGCCGACGAAGTGGTGGCCAGTCTGCTCAAGGCATCGCAGCGGGCCAAAACCCCCCGATTCGTGGTGGTGCGCCGTCCCAGCCACAGCGTCAGCGAGAGCATCGCTGCGGCCGTGTCGCTGCATGGCTTGACCTGTGTACAAGTCGACGGCCAGGGCAACGCCAGCGTCCTGGGCAGCCTCAGCCCTGCCTTATTGCTGACCTACAACCTGGCGGTGGCCCGCGGCCAGATCAGCGCCCAAGACCTGCCCGATACCCTCTCCCCCAGCACCAAGAGCAACCGGCTGAAAGAATTGGAACGGCGCGGCCTGCTCTACCGCGTGGGCGAGGAGATCATCGACGGCGGTGGTCGGCGGTTCATCTACGAGCCAGTGCGTTAGTCGTTGCTTTTTTTTCGCTAGCGCTTTCAACAACCATCGGTGAATACGGCGTTGAGCTACGCCATACTGATAGTCGGTTGCGAATCGAATTGCCGATTCGTGGGCGCAACCCGGCTGCAAGCTGGTTTTCTATACTACTCTTGGTGGAGGATTTGCGATGAGCAGTGTGTCGTTGACCGTGCAAGAAACAGTGACCTTACCGCCTTCAAAGCAAGCTGGTCTGGCCCGCATTAGCGAGAACGGCCTGGAGGTGCTGCGCCGGCGCTATCTGCGCAAAGGGCTGGATGGCAAGCCGGCCGAGACGGTGCAGGAGATGTTCTGGCGCGTGGCCAGCAACGTGGCCCTGCCGGAGCGGGCCTACGGCAGCGAGGCCGAGTATCGGGCTGCGGCCGAGCAGTTCTATGATCTGCTGACCGAGCTGCGCTTCTTCCCCAACTCGCCGACCTTTACGGGCGCCGGCACACCGTTGGGCCAGCTAGCAGCCTGTTTCGTCCTGGCCATCGACGACGACATGGGCAAGGACTCGTCCGAGGGCATCTTCAACACGCTGCGCAACGCGGCCTTGATCCAGCAGACCGGCGGCGGCAACGGCTTCAGCTTCAGCCGCCTACGCCCCAAGAGCGATCCGGTCAACAGCAGCGCGGGCGTGGCCAGTGGGCCGGTGGGGTTCCTGCGCGTCTACGACGCGGCGTTTGGGGAGATCGCTCAGGGCGGATCCAGGCGTGGCGCGAATATGGCGGTGCTGCGCATCGACCACCCCGACATCGAGGAGTTCATCTCCTGCAAGGCCCAAGAGGGACACATCCCCAACTTCAACATCTCCGTCGGCGTGACCGATGCTTTCATGCAGGCGGTCAAGAACGACGCCGACTTCGACCTAGTAAGCCCCCGCACCGGCAAAGTCGCACGTACCGTGCGCGCCCGCGAGATGTTCGACAAGATCATCCACTACGCCCACCGCAACGGGGAGCCAGGGGTACTATTCCTGGATGCAGCCAATCGGAGTAATCCGGTGCCGCATCTCTACGAACTTGAGGCGACTAATCCTTGCGGCGAGCAGTTCCTCGGCCCTTACGAGAACTGCTGCCTCGGCTCCATCAACCTGGCCCAGCACGTCACCGAGAACGGCCGCATCGACTGGGACGCGCTGGAGCAAACGGTGGTGGAGTCCACCCGCTTCCTGGACGACGTGGTCAGCGCCAACAAGTACGTGCCGGCTGTGCCGCAGTTGCAGGACGCCGCGCATCGCGTGCGGCGCATCGGCCTGGGCATCATGGGCCTGGCCGACGTGATGTACAAGATCGGCGTGCGCTATGGCGACCAGGAATCGCTGGACCTGGCCGGCCAGGTGATGGAGTTCGTGCGTTACCACTGCATGCGCACCTCCATCGAGCTGGCGCGCGAGCGCGGCCCCTTTCCGGCCATCAGCGGCTCCATTTACGACCCGGAGAACCTCCAGTGGCAGCCGCCCACGCCGCTGCAAGCCTACAGCCACAGCTTTGGCCGGCCGGAGATCGACTGGAAAGCGATCGTCGACGGCATCCAGGCGCACGGCATCCGCAACGGCGCGCAGACGACTGTGGCGCCTACCGGAACCATCGGCACCGTCACCGGCTGCGAGGGCTACGGCTGCGAGCCGGTCTTCGCCCTGGCCTACACCCGTTATGTCAAAGAAGCTGGCGGCGATGTGACGCTCACCTACGTCAGCCCGCTTTTCCTGGAGGCGCTGGACAAGGCCGGCATCACCGCTGAGCGTCGCGAGCGCATCGTCGAGCAGATCGTGCTCACTGGCACCTGCCAGGGCATCGATGAACTGCCCGCTGCGCTGCAACACACCTTCGTGGTCAGCCAGGATATCAAGCCGGAAGAGCACGTGCTGATGCAGGCCGCGCTTCAGCGTTATGTCGACAACAGCATCAGCAAGACGTGCAATTTCCCGCCCGAGGCCGTACCGGCCGACGTCGCCAAGGCCTACCTGCAAGCCTGGGAGCTGGGCTGCAAAGGACTGACGGTCTATGTCACCGGCAGCCGGCAGGAGGTGGTGTTGGAGACCAAGGCCACGGCCGATGCGAAGAAGGCCGGCGCGGTCAAGCCGACGCCCAACGGCAAAGCCAGCGCGCACGAGACACTGCACGCCGTGGCGCACCAGGTCGAAGCGCCGGAGCTCAACGGCAACGGCGTCCACCACAGCGCTGTCGACTACGACGTCAAGCGACCGCGGCCGCGGCGGCTGCGGGGCGCAACCTACCGCCGCCTGACCCCGCTGGGAACGGCCTACGTTACGGTCAATGACACGGAGGAAGGAGAGCCGTTCGAGGTGTTCATGAACGTGGGCAAGGCCGGCTCGGACGTGGCCGCGGTCAGCGAAGCGCTGGGCCGGCTGATCAGCCTGACCTTGCGCATGCCCAGCTCACTCTCCCCCACCGAGCGCCTGCAGCAGGTGGTCTTCCAGCTCAACGGCATCGGCGGCGGGCGGCATCTGGGCTTCGGCCCGCAGCGTGTGCGCAGCCTGCCCGACGCCATCGCCCAAGTCCTGACCGAGCACCTGGAGCAGACGCCCGCGCCCCAACCAGTGGCGACGCCCTCTGTGCCCGCCGAACAACTGGCCCTGCCCATCCCCAAGCAGATCGGCGACCTGTGCCCTGATTGCGGCAACAGCACGCTGCTCAACGTGGAGGGATGTGTCAAGTGCCATGTGTGTGGGTATAGTGAGTGTTGAGTGGTTAATGGGTCAAAGCAAGAATGCAAAACCCCGCCGGACTGGGCGGGGTTTTGTCGTTGTCTGGGACCGATCGCTGCACGTTCGTGGCTGGGTTCTGCTCAAGCGCCGGTAGACTCCTTACCGTTGGGCAGATCGGCCAACACAGCGTCGAAGTTGCTGGCCAGCGCCAGCTTGGCGATGAGCGCCTGTAGCTTGGCTTCGTCTGAAACAGAGTCGACGTATCTTTCCAATACGAGCGCCTTAGAAAAGGGCGGATCGAAACGAGAAGCAGTCAGGGTCACCACGGCCTGCTTCAGGCCTTCCAGATGTCCCTCGGCGCGACCCTCGGCGCGACCCTCGGCGCGACCTTCGGCGCGACCCTCGGCGCGACCTTCGGCGCGGCCCTCGGTGAGACCCTTTTCTCGCCAACGACGGAGATAAGGGCTCTCGAATTCGTACTCATCGCTGACAAGCAAATCTTCGATCATCTTCAACACCTCCGCGTCGCTGGTTAGGGCCAGCAAACCGTTGAACAACCGTGTGCGCAGCTCTTCATCAGCCTGTTGACGCACAATCGCTACGACTTCAGGCAGAATCCTGGGCAAATCATTTGCTCGCGTGAGGCTGATGAGCGGGAGCAAGGCAGGACGGGCGGCCTTCAGAAATTCCTCGCCGCTCATTTGCCACAGTAATATCGGTGCATACCGCCATTCCAGCGTGATATTACCATGACCATCTTGTACCTGGAATAGTCCGGTGTCGTTCTGACCTGCGTGACGTTCTGTATAGAGCACAACGCTGCGCAGTTTTGTCTCCAGGCCATGCGTGATGACTAGCTGCGACAGGTAGCCAAGCTGACGCAGCGCCATGGCTGGGACACTACGCCGACCTTGGAACTCGATGTGCAGCAAGACCACCTCGCCGTTTGCCTGTACCACACGGAGCAGCGTGTCAACCCTGAGAGTCTCCACAGGCAGTTCTACGTTGATTGGCTCCACCGAAAGTACTTCCGTGTCCAGCAGCCATTCCGCAAAATCGCGGCCAAAGCGCTGCACCAGTACTTTCAATGGATGATCCGTGGTCGACATCATGCACTCCGCTACCCATCTTCTTGGCTGTTATTTTACTATAGCTCGATTGCAGTGTCAACAGCCTGATCGCTTTGGCATTCGATGAGCAAAGATGCTATAATGCCGCCGTGAAACGGGTGCTGCGAACCCTGGGCCTTCTTTTGCTGGCGATGACGCTGACGGCCGTGCTGGTCGTCGGCGTTTTGTCATGGCAAATCAACCGGCTCGGCAGCCAGGATCGGGCGCAGCCGGCCGACGCCATCGTCATCCTGGGCGCGCGCGTTGGGCCCGACGGCAGCCCCAGCTCCGACCTGCTGAGCCGCACTTACCACGCCATGGACCTGTACAACGCGGGCCTGGCGCCGGCGGTGATC
>JBAQCH010000226.1:0-22813 GCA_049294015.1 Anaerolineae bacterium | reverse complement strand
GGCAATGCGCATGGCCGGCGGGCTCGGTCGGTCCACTTCGGCAGACCTCCGGGGTGCTGCGCAAAGACCGGCCCGAGCGAGGTTGGATCGCGATGGGCTCGGTCGGAGACCGGCCCGAGCGACGCTGGATCGCGGCGGGCTCGGTCGGCCCACTTCGGCAGACCTCCGGGGTGCTGCGCAAAGACCGGCCCGAGCGACAAGGGGTCAGTGGGGCGCGGCCAGGGCCAGGTTGACGCCGCTGCGGCTGTCGAAAACCTGCACCTGGTCGGGGTCGATCTGCAAGCGCAAGGTCTCGCCGACGCGCACCGGCTCGTCCTGGTGCAGCTCGACGGTCAGCGCCACAGCGCCGGTGCGACAAACGACCCGCTGGAGGCGCTGCAAGGGGAGCGGCTCGATCCACTCGACCTCCGCTGCGACCTGGGGCCAGCCTGGCTGCCCATCGGAGGCCAGACGGACGGCCGACGGCCGCACGCGCGCGGTCAAGCCCAGGCCAGGCGCGGCTCGAACGGCCACCGCCGGCGCGACAGGCAGGCTGAAGGCTGGACAGGCGAAGTGTCGATCCATGAACGCGCCGTCGATGAACTGGCTGCCTGGCTCGGCCACAAAGAGCGCAACCCGCAGGTTGGCAGGCCAGACCAGCAAGTTGCGATAGCTGTCCACCTGCCAGATGTGGCCGGCGTCCATAAAGGCCACCCGGTCGGCCAGCGCGGCAGCCTCAGCCTGGTCATGGGTGACGTAAAGCGTGGTCACGCGGAAGCGCTGCAAGAGCCGCCGGAGCTGGACGCGGGCATGCTGGCGCTGCACCGCGTCCAGGTTAGAGAACGGCTCGTCCATGAGAAAAATCTTGGGATCGCGCACCAGACAGCGGGCAATGGCCACCTGCTGGCGTTGGCCCACCGAGAGGTTCTTGGGGCGGCGTCCCAACAGCAGGTCGAAGTCCACACCCAGGATGTCGGCCGCCTCCCGCACCTTCTCTGGCACCTCGGCCTCGCGCCGGCGCAGCTTGTGGAAGAAGGAGAGGTTTTCCAGCACGTTCCAGTGCGAGTAAAGCGCGTAGTCCTGGAAGACCATGCCTACCCCGCGCTGCTGGGCTGGCACATGGCGCTGGTCCTGGCCGTCGAACAGCAGCGCGCCTGAGGTGGGCGTTACCAGACCAGCGACGACTCGCAGCAGGGTG
The DNA here is from genome assembly GCA_049294015.1 of Anaerolineae bacterium. Taxonomy (GTDB): domain Bacteria; phylum Chloroflexota; class Anaerolineae; order JAAEKA01; family JAAEKA01; genus JAAEKA01. The sequence goes on along the minus strand of JBAQCH010000226.1, from coordinate 21,636 downwards.
GACTTGCCGCAGCCGGTTGGTCCGATGACTCCCATGACCTCCCCGCTGCGCACCGTCAACGACGCATCGTCCAACGCGCGCACCTCCAGGCCGTGCCCGCCGCTGATTGTGTGGATAGTAACGTTGACGTTGCGGAGTTGGATGATGGTCATAAGGAGTTGCAAGTGGCAAGTTGCAGGTGGCAGGTGGCAGGACTTGCAATCTGCCACTTGCCGCCTGCCACTCCGTCACTCCACGGTCACGCTCTTGGCCAGGTTGCGCGGCTGATCGACGTCGGCGCCGCGCCAGACGGCAATCTCATAGGCCAGACGCTGCAAGGGCAGCACGGTCAGCACCGGCGACAGCAGCGGCGGCGCCGGGGGCACGGTGATCACATGGTCGGCCTTGCTGGCGATGAAGGCGTCGCCCTCGGTGGCAACGGCGATGACGATGCCGTTGCGCGCCTTGACCTGCTCCACCTGGCTGATCATCTTGTCGTAGACGCTGTCTTGCACAGCGACTACGACCACCGGCATCTCGCGGTCGATCAGAGCGATGGGGCCATGCTTCATCTCGCCGGCTGGATAACCCTCGGCGTGAATGTAGCTGATCTCCTTGAGCTTGAGCGCGCCTTCCAGCGCGATGGGGTAGTTGATACCGCGGCCCAGGAAGAGAAAGTTGCGGTAGCCGTGAAAGTGCTCGGCCATCTCCCGGTAGATGGTGTTCTCGTTGGGGTCAAGCACCTCACCCATCAGCCGCGGCAAATGGGCCAGGTCGTCGACCAGGCGGCGGCGCTGCAGCGGGCCGATGCTGTCACGCGCCTGCGCCAGCGCCAGCGCCAGCAAGTACTGGTCGACCAGCGAGGCGGTGAAGGCTTTGGTGCTGGCCACCCCGATCTCCGGCCCGCAGTGCATATAGATCACGCCGTCGCTGACGCGCGCGGCCTGGCTGCCGATGGCGTTGACGATGCTGACCACAAAGGCGCCCTTGTTGCGCCCCTCCTCCATCGCCGCCAAGGTGTCCACCGTCTCGCCCGACTGGGTGATGGCTAGCAGTAGCGTGCGCTCGTCGATGATGGGATCGCGGTAGCGGAACTCGGAGCCGTAGTCCACCTCGGTGGAAATACGCGCGATGTTTTCCAGCAAAAACTTACCGACCAGCCCTGAATAAGCCGACGTGCCGCAGGCTACGATGACAATGCGATTGAAGCTGCGCGCCCGCTCGGGGCTAAGGTTCAGGCTGCCCAGCGTCACCTCGCCGCCGTCGAAATCGACCCGGCCGCGGATGGTATCGGTGATGGAGCGGGCCTGCTCGAAGATTTCCTTCTGCATGAAGTGGCGGAACTCGCCCTTGGCGGCCGAGACCGGGTCCCAGGGGATGTCGTGGATCTCGACGGTGACCGGCTGGCCAGCCAGCGTCTGCACGGCCGCCCCGCCAGCAGCGACGACCGCCATCTGGCCGTCCTCCAGGAAGATCATGCGCCGGGTGTGCTCCAAGATGGCGGGGATGTCGGAAGCGACGAAAGCCTCGCCGTCGCCCAGCCCAATAGCCACGCCGCCGGCGTTGCCCAACCGGGCTACCACCAACCGGTCAGGCTCGCGGCTGGTCATGGCCACGATGGCGCTGGGGCCGCGCAAATGGCCCATAGTGGCGCGCACAGCCTCGGCCAGCCCACCGGCCGCGCTGTAATTCAGGGCCAACAGATGCACGATGACCTCGGTGTCGGTCTCGGAGCGAAACTCGATCCCCTCGGCCTGCAAGCTCTCACGCAGATCGCGATAGTTCTCGACGATGCCGTTCTGGACGACGACGATCTCGCCGCTGGCGTCGCTGTGGGGATGGGCGTTCTGCTGGCTGGGCCGGCCATGCGTGGCCCAGCGGGTGTGGCCCAGCGCTAACTGGCCGGTGGCAGGCTGTTCCTGCAACAAGCTGATCAGATTGGACAGCTTGCCGACGTCGCGACGCACTTCGATGCGGCCTTCTTGCAGCACGGCAATGCCGGCCGAGTCGTAGCCGCGATATTCCAAACGCTGTAGCCCGTTGACGACAATCGGCGTCGCCGCGCGCGGGCCAACGTATCCTACGATACCGCACATGGTGGGGTCTCCTCTGGATTGGTAGTTGGTAGATTGGTACATTGGTAAATTGGTAGGGCGGAAAACGTCTGCCACGCCGGAGTCGCAGACCAATCTACCAATCTACCAGTTTACCAACATACCCCTTGCCACTGCAACCGCCCTTGTCCCGGCTGTCGCCAGCCGTCTTTGCGGCGCTGCTTGGATGAGGAGAAGCGAAGGGCTGTGGCAAAGCCCTGGAGGCATCCGCCGATCTGTCGATTTTCCCCTGGCGTGGGCCAGAGAACCTCCACCTCGTCAACTGGGGGGGGTGTCGCCGCTGCATGCGCTGCGATGATTGAAATCATCGCCTGCCATAGCGAAGCATGCTAAAGCAAGCTTGCAGAGACGCTGAGACCAGTTCAGGCGCTGTGCTTCTCGCCGAAGGTTGATTGTCAGGCAGCTCCTTTCCTGTTCAGCGAAGCTGATAATGGACGATGGCGCCAGTGTGTCCATCGTTGCCGCTCTGGCTGGTTCCATGAACCGGCGGCAAATGGCCGCCAACGCCGCCGGTTCATGGAACCGGCCAGAGCAAGGTAGCCGGGGCAACGAACGCCCGACTGCACGAACGTATGGGGAAGCAGTTTGCCACAACTTGTGACAACCGTCAAGGCTAGTTGACAGGTGGCAGGTTGCAAGTGGTAGGTTGCAAGTGGCAGGTGGCAGGTTGCAGGTGGCAGGTTGCAAGTGGCAGGTTGCAAGTGGCAGGTGGCAGGTTGCAAGTGGCAGGTTGCAAGTGGCAGGTTGCAAGTGACAGGGGGCAGCGCAACAATCACCCAGTCACCCAATCACCCAGTCACCTTGTCACCCAGTCACCTTGTCACCCAGCCACCCAGTCACCTACTGCTCCCGCGCGACAAACTCCACCTCGATGGTGAACTCGTCGCCCACCACCAGGGTATTGGCGAAGTTGGGCGGCTCGATGCCGAAATCGGTCAGGCGCGCCTGCGTTGTCGCCTTGCCGGTGATGGTATTGCCTTGCAGCGCTGCCGTCACGGCGAAGGTGGCTGGCTTGGTGATGTCGCGCATGGTCAAATTGCCCACTAGTTGGAACTGCACCTGGTCCCCCTCGGTGTAGCTGGCCGGCGCGCCCTCGACGCCGGTGGCCACAAACTCGGCCGTGGGGAAATCGTTCAAGCGCGGGCCGTTGCGCCGAATCCAGCCATCGCGCAGGGCCTGATCGCTGGACAGGGTGTTGATCTGCACAGTGAAGCGGTTGTCGCCCAGCGGCGCGGCCAGATCGCCCAGGTTGAGATGAAGTTGGCCGGCGATCTCCTGCGTGCTGCCGGTGGTTTTGACCTTGCCCGCGGCGATGTTGTACTTGCCCAGCGCGTCGGCGAAGAACTCCTCGTCGACGATGTAGCTGGCCTTGGACTGCGCGGGCACGATGGCGAAGGTGCGCAGGCCCTCGGCCGTCGGACCGGTCGCGGCCGGCGCAGGCGGAACGGGCGTCGCCGTGGGAGCGGGAGCCGCTGCAGGCGCGGCCGCGCTGCAAGCTGCCAGCAGCAGGGCTGCCAGCAAGAACATGATAACCATCGGGGTCAGTTTGCGTCCAGTCATGATCATCTCTCCTTGTGTGACTATCTGTTGCCTGTTGATTTACTCACCTTCAACGTCGGGGACATCCAAAACGATCCCATTGGGCAGATAGGGCGGCAGGCTCGCGCCCTCCTGGCCGTAGTTAGCCAGCAACGTGCGCACCAACAGCGAATAGAGGCCCTCGTGGCGCATGGCTGGCGTCATGTCGGCCACGGCCAGCCCGTCGACGAAACCGTAATCCTGCAACGACTGCACCAGGCCGGCGTCGCGGCTGATGACGTGGATCGGCGTTTCGAAGCCATCCGCGCGCCGCGAGACTTGCTGCGGTTGGTGGTCGCCGATCAGCACGTAGACGGCGTTATCGCGGCCGTTCTTGAGGATGAAATCGGTCAGGAAGCGCAGTTGATAGGTTACTGCGTTCATGTAGTTGCGGCGCTTGGCCTGGGCCGGAATCTGGTCAGGCAGCGGCGCCGACGGGTCTTCGGCTGGCTGGTTGAGCGTGCGCCAATCGTCGGCCAGCTCCGGCTGGGGCACCCAAGGGTAGTGCGAATTCTGGGTGAGCGTGAAGATGAACTTGGGCTGATCCAGCGTGGCTACCACCTGCTGCTCCACCTGCCAGAGGACAAATTGATCGGGCGGCGCCGGGCCCCATCCATAGCGCGGCCCCTGGTAGCCCAATCGGCCAAACGTCAGCCAGTCGTCAGCGCCGTAGAAATTCACGTATTTCTGCAAGTCGCTCTCGCCCAGCTGCTTGGAAATCGAGCTGACGAAGAGCGAGTAGTAGCCCTGCGACTGGAGATATCGCCCCAGGCCGGGATAGGCCACGTCCTGGTACTCGTCCAACAGGAACAGATACTCGGGGTGGCTGTCGATGCGCAGGCCAAACAGCGCGCTGGTATAGGCCATCCAGGAGCCGCCGCCCCAGGTCGGGGACTCGCTCAAAGCGCTCGCGACGCGCCAGCCCCCGCCGGCCAGCTCCTGCTCCAATTGACCCAACAGCGCCTCGTAGCTCTTGCGCCAATCGGGCCGTTTGTAGAGCACGCTGCCGTAGGATTCGATGAAGATCAAATAGACGTCGGGCTTACGCTGCAAATCGTACTGGCTGTAGTCATAAGCCAGTTGCGGCGCCCGGCTGTCGAAGACGGCGATCCGGTCGCGCAGCGCCAGCGAGGCGGCCACGTTCTGCTGCAGCTTGAAGGCCAGGCTGCTCACGGCCGCCTGCGGGCTGGCCAGCGGCGCTCCGATCACGAGCGCCGTTGCCGCCCACAGCGCCAGCGCCAGCGATGCCAACCGGGTTCGGCGGCTGAGCCGCTGCGGCGGCGTCCCACCGATCAGCCGTTGCGTCAGGCGCAGGACGACGGCCGTCAGCGCCACAACCACCACCGCTCCGCCCGCGTAGACCGTCCACGGCCAGCTCAGATGCTGGACAACGTACTGGACGCCTTCCACGGTCTGGCGGTATTGGGCGTAGAAGACCGGTTCGGTCTGGTAGAGGCTGAGAAAGATGCTCTCGTAGATGGTGTAGCTGAGGGCCAGAACGTAGACGACGGTGACGAGCGCCCGAAACACGCGCGGCCGGCGGCCCAGCCATAGCCAGCGCACGTTGACCCACAGCGCGGCCAACAGAGTAAGCTCCAGGCTCAGCCGGAAGATGTCCTGATTCTCGCGCCACAGCAGAAGCTCGCGCGCGATCGCCGACAGGGGCTGGCCGGCGGCGCGCTGAACGGGCAGGAAGCTGCTGGTCTCCCGGTTGAACAGGTAAAGCGGCAAGAATAGCAGCCCGTTGAGCAGCGCAAAGCTCAGCCAGAAGGCCAGATCAGGGTGGCGGGCAAGAGCCAACCCAGGCCAGCGCAGAGGCCTGACCGGGGTTTGATGCGGGAGGACGCTCATAGGCGGCTATCATACAACGAGATGGGTTGCTGCGCAAGTAACAAAGAACAAGGCCCCGGATCGTTTAGATCCGGGGCCTCCTTACCCGAGAACTCCTGCCTGCGCGCAACTCTCCAGCCGCGGGGGATGCGTCTGCGCTACTGGCCAACGCGGGCTTGCGGCTGGCCCAGGTCGTTCAGCAATTGAGTCGCCTTCAGCTCAGCCTGGCGAGCCATGTCGATGGACTCGGCCAGCACACGGGCAGCCTCTTGCGGGCTGTGGAAGCCCGTGCTATTCTCCGACGACACGAAGTCCCAGCGCAGACTGCTGCCGCGATGCAGTTGATAGGCTTCAGCCAACTGCTCATCGGTTGCGCCGGCCTCCTTGGCCGCGACGATGGCGTCCATGGCTGCCAGCAGCGCCTCCTCGCTGCGGCGCAGCAGGCCGGCCGTGGTGCCCTGAATAGTCAAGACCCGGTCTTTCAGCTCGTCCTCGTTCTGCTTGTGGCAGGTGCCGCAGGCGTTGCTAAGGTTGACCAGCGGGCTGCGCAGCCAGTGGTCGCTGACCTTGACGCTGCCATCGCGCATGTAGGGCATGTGGCAGTCGGCGCAGGCCACGCCGGAGCGAGCGTGCAGGCCACTGCTCCACAGCTCGAACTCCGGGTGCTGGATCTTGATCATCGGCGCGCCGGTTTCGGCGTGGGTCCAGTCCTTGAAGCCGTAGCTGTCGTAGTAAGCCTCGATGTCGTCGATGCGCAGCCCCTTTTCCCACGGGAAGGTGAGCAGTTTTTGGTCGCCCTGGAAGTAGTACTCCACGTGGCACTGGGCGCAGACGTAGCTGCGCATCTCCTGCCGCGTAGCCTGGGACACATCGATGCCGCGCTTCTCCATCGCGTTGATGAAGGCCGGCCGGGTGATGCGCAGCGCCATGGTGTCGGGATCATGGCAGTCGTTGCAGGTGCTGCCGATGTGCAGTTGGTCCTTCAGATCGTTGTAAGGCGTGCTGTTGAAGGCCTCCCAGCCCATCTGCTCGATCAACACCGGCACCTCGCCCGAATGGCAGTTGACGCAGGCGCTAGGCTGGTTGACAAGCTGCACGCGCTGGGTGTTGGCCTGGTCGATCTGGGAGTAATAGTGGCCGCGCTCCTCGTTGTGGTCCTTGGAGAATGCATAGCCAGCCCAGATGCGCACCATGGCCGGATAGCGCTCCAGCTTGCTGTAGGGTTCGGAGCCGCCAAAGGGAGTCTCGCCGTAGTTCTCCTGCGTCCTGACAAAGGTGTTATATTGCCGCGGGAAGTTCTGGCCCCAGACCGAAGGGTCTAGCTCGTTGTTGGCGACCTCTACGACCCGCAGAGGGAACTCGGCGGCCTCTTGCTTGCGGTTATTGATGCTGACCAGCACAGCCGCCACAGCAGCCGTCAGTACCACTGCAACGGCAAACACAGCAATGTAGGTCAAGAGGGATTTGCGCATGGGGATTTCCTCAGTTCTAGTCTAGCGGCCATGGCCGGGGTTGGAATGGCAGGAAACACAAGAGCGATCTTCACCAGCGGCGGCGCCATGAATCTGGCTTACCATGGTCTGATGACAGGCAATGCAGTTCTCTTGCGCCACTGCGGCGTTCAGTCGTTTGATGCGGATCGGCTCCGGAAACGCGCCGGTGGTGAAGGCCAGGCTGTGGTTGAAGCCGTTCAGGCCCTTGACCGCCCACTTGGCGATGTAGGAGGTGTGCGGGGTGTGGCAGTCATTGCAGGTAGCCACTGCCTTGTGGCTGGAGCGATTCCAGGCGTCGAACTGGTCACGCATGACATGACAGTTCATGCAGGCGGCAGGGTCGTCAGACAGGTACGAGCCACCCTCAGCATAGACGAAGGTGAACAGGCTCAGACCCACCAACATGCCGACGGCGGCAATCGCAGCGATGATCCACCCCATCAGTTGGGACTTGCTTTTTGGCTCAGGTGTCGTCGGTGACATGGCGACCTTTCAGGGAATATGGCTGTGGTGCAGCCGGCGACAGGGAGAGGAGGTACGGCAGTTACTGCTCGTGATTTTATCCGCATACAGCGTTCTAGGCAAATTCCGCTGGTTCAAGGCAACAAAGGCCCGCCTGCTGCCGGAACGCCACGCGGCTTGGCGCAGTGTGGTTTGTGGGTATAATCGTTCCTACAATCAAACCTCAGATGGATGCACGCCGTCTTATGACACCACCAGACTCCGTCCTTGAACTGGTTGAGCGGTTTGAGCACAACCGCGACGCCTACCGCAGCGGGCACTACAACGAAACTCAGGTGCGCCGTGAGTTCATCGACCCCTTCTTCGAGGCGCTGGGCTGGGATGTTGCCAACAAACAGGGCTACGCCGAGGCCTACAAGGATGTGGTGCATGAGGAGACGCTACGGGTTGGGGGCGGCACGAAAGCGCCGGACTATGGCTTTCGCATCGGCGGGGCGCGCAAGTTCTTCGTGGAGGCCAAGAAGCCATCGGTGGACATCAGGGGGGACGTGCATCCAGCCTACCAGTTGCGCCGCTACGCCTGGAGCGCCAAGCTGCCGCTGAGCGTGCTGACCGACTTCGAGGAGTTCGCAGCCTATGACTGCCGCGTGCGGCCCGACAAGAGCGACAAAGCCTCGGCCGCGCGCGTGCTGTACATCACGTTCGACCAGTACGGCCAGCGCTGGGACGAGATCGCCGGGGTGTTCAGCCGCGAGGCTATCCTGCGCGGCTCATTCGACAAGTACGCCGAAGGAACGGCCAGCAAGCGGGGCACCGCCGAGGTCGACCGGGCGTTTCTGGCCGAGATCGAGCGCTGGCGCGACCTGTTGGCCCGCTCGATTGCCCTGCGCAACGCGGGCCTGACCCAGCGCGAGCTGAACTTCGCCGTGCAGCAGACCATCGACCGCATCATCTTCCTGCGCATCTGCGAGGATCGCGGCATCGAGCCCTACGGCACGCTGTTGGGCCTGGTCAACGGCGCACAGGTCTATGAGCGGCTGCTGCTGCGCTTCCGCCACGCCGATGCGCGCTACAACTCCGGGCTGTTCTATTTCGACCCGGATCACACCCGCGTCGACGCGCCGGATACACTGACGGCCAGAATCGCGATTGACGACAAGCCGCTGCGGGACATCCTCAAGAACCTCTACTACCCCGACAGCCCCTACGAGTTCTCGGTGCTGCCGGCCGACATCCTGGGCCAGGTCTACGAGCAGTTCCTGGGCAAGGTCATCCGGCTGGTGCCCCACGGAGCGGGCCAGCGCGCGCTGGTGGAGGAGAAGCCGGAGGTCAGGAAAGCTGGCGGCGTCTTCTACACCCCCACCTTCATCGTCTCGGCCATCGTGCGCGAGACGCTGGGCCGGCTGCTGGCTGGGCTGAGCGTGCGCCAGGTGATGGGCCTGACAGCCAGGGCCGGCCGCCAGGCCTTCCCTGTGCGCGTGGCCGACATCGCCTGCGGCTCTGGCTCCTTCCTGCTGGGCGCGTATCAGTTCCTGCTGGACTGGTATCTGGCGGCCTACCTGGCCGACGGCGCGCATGCGAAGCAGTGGGCCACTGGCCGCAGCCCGCGGCTGTACCAGTCCGCGCGCGGCGACTGGCGGTTGACCATCACCGAGCGCAAGCGCATCTTGCTCGATCACATCTACGGCGTGGACATCGACCCGCAGGCCGTGGAGGTGACCAAGCTGTCGCTGCTACTCAAGGTGCTGGAGGGGGAGGACGAGCAGACGATGGGCCAGCAGTTGGCGCTGTTCCCCGAGCGCGCCTTGCCCGACCTGGGACGCAACATCAAGTGCGGCAACTCGCTGATCGGGCCCGATTTCTACGACGGCCAGCAGATGGCGCTGCTGGACGACGAGGCGATGCAGCGCGTCAACGTCTTCGACTGGCCGGCCGAGTTTCCGCAGGTCTGGCCCCCCTCGCCCTCTGGGACTGCTCGCGCCCCGGTAGGGGGAGGGGATGGGGGTGAGGGCGGCGGGTTCGATGCAATCGTCGGCAACCCGCCCTACATCCGCATCCAGGCGCTGAAAGAGTGGGCGCCGCTGGAGGTGGAGTACTACAAGCGCCGCTACCGGGCTGCCAGCAAGGGCAACTACGACATCTACGTGGTCTTTGTGGAGCAGGGGCTGGCATTGCTCCACCCGCACGGCCGGCTGGGCTACATCCTGCCCAACAAGTTTTTGGTTACCGATTACGGACGGCCGCTTCGAGAGCACATTGCGGAAAAGCGTGCGCTGGCCGGACTGGTTGATTTCGGCCACGACCAGGTCTTTGCGCAAGCGACGACATACACATGCTTGCTGTTTTTGTCGGGCGGCGACAGCGCCAACTTTGAGTACACCAAGGTCAAGCCCTCCAGCCAAACCCTCACAAAACAACTTGATTATCGTGAGTTGCCACTAAGTTCATTGTCCGGTAATCCTTGGCTCATGGCAACTGGAGAGCAAGCAACGATTTCGGAAAAACTCAACGTAGGTGCAGTTGGACTGCTGCACTTGCCGACCATGGTGTCGCGTGGATCAAGTAGCGGCGACGATACTGTGTTCATGCTTCAGCACACTTCGGAAGAGGGCAGGTACCTGGCCGCAGACGGTGAGGTTGTACAGCTAGAGGGTGAGTTGCTGCGAATTCCCTTGTTTGCGACGGACTTCAATCGCTACGGATTTGCGCCCAAAGCCGACAAGGTGATCGTGTTTCCGTATCAACGTAGCCATGACGGTTCGATCCAGCTTCTCACTGAGCCGGTTCTGAAGTCAAAGTACCCCAACGTTTTTCGGTATCTCTGGTCACGCCGGAAACGGCTTGAGCAACGGAAGCAATACAAGGCGTGGTATGGGTTCAGCGCACCGAGAAACCTTGAAGTTCACGATGCTGCTCAGCTTGTGGTGCCGTTACTGGCCGACAAGGGGCTTTACGCTGAATTGCCAGATGATCGGGCGCGTTATTGTCTTATGGCAAGCGGAGGATTCAGCATCACGATTGACTACAAGAGTGGCATGTCGTCACGGTACGTGCTGGGATTGCTGAATTCTAAGCTTCTATTTTGGCAGTTGCGATCAATCAGCAATGTGTTCCGAGGCGGTTGGATAACCTGTACGAAGCAATATGTTGGTACACTCCCCATCCGCACCATCGACTTCACCGACCCCGCCGACGTGGCGCGCCACGACCGCATGGTCAGCCTGGTGGAGCGTATGCTCGATCTGCACAAGCGGGTGGCCGCTGAGCAAGTGCCCCATACGAAGACGATGCTGCAACGCCAGATCGAAGCGACGGATCGGCAGATCGACGCGCTGGTATATGAGTTGTATCGGTTGACGGATGAAGAGATCAGGGTCGTGGAGTCAAGCCAATAGGCAGCTTGTTTCGTTCCTCCAAACAAATAGGAGCAACGATGGATACGCAGAGCCATATGCGAGCCTTGAGCATCAGGCAGCCTTACGCCGAACAAATCCTCCGGGGCAAGAAGCGCATTGAATACCGCAGCCTGCCGACTAAAATCCGGGGACGGGTCTACATCTATGCCAGCCTGACCCCTGGCGATGCACAGGATTTCCGGGCGATGAAGGCGCAACCAGGCGACTTTCCCTCCGGGATGTTGGTGGGAACCGTTGAAATCGTCGACTGCATAGGTGAGCCCGGCGACTATCGCTGGCATCTGGCGCGGCCCGAACGGCTGCCGCAGCCACTAAAGCCAGAAAACCATCCGCAGCCCGTTTGGTTCTATCCCTTTGGCGCGTAAGCTGGCGCCGGAGCTTTGGGCGGGCAGTCTTGTGTTAAACGGCCGGATAGACACGGGCTTGCTGGAAAATCGGGTCAGTGATAAAATGGCGCTACCATCAGTGTGAACACAGTGAGTCGCCAGACCCAAGGCATACAGGAGATCGTGTCATGATTGCGGAACAGACGTTGACCGTTCGATTGCCGGCCGCAGTAATCGCCAAGCTCCAGCGTGCGGCTGCGCTGACGTATCGGTCGGTAGACGATATTGTCGCTACAACGGTGGATGCTGTGTTGGCTGAACCACCGAGCGCACCGGCCGGCATGGCTGCCGAATTCGCAGCCATGCATCTGTTGTCCGACGAGGCCCTGTTCGCTGCCGTCCAGCCGTCACTCTCGCCAGCCGAAGCAGCACGGCTCAAGCAACTCAACCATGCCGCCGGAGAGCGCAGCCTGACCCAGGCTGAAGCGTTGGAGCATTCGGCTTTGCTGGAGGCTTACCACCTCTCTGTGCTGCGCCGCGCCCAGGCATTGGCGATTCTGGCGCAGCGAGGCCACGCCATCCCCTATCGCACCTCGCTTGAGGCACGCGTCGATGACCAGCCTTCCGATTTCTAGGGCTTTGCGGGAGCAGGTCAAGCAGCGGGCTGATTTTCGTTGCGAGTACTGCCAGACCTCAGAATGGCTCAGCGGGGCCGAGGGCGAGATCGACCACGTCTGGCGATCTCAGCGCGCACAGTTTGGGCCAGGGCTGGCTATCATCCACCTCCCGCGATCCAACCCCAGTCATGACAGACTGCGGATTAAGCAACCTCCCACCGACTACACCAACCCCGCCGATGTGGCGCGCCACGACCGCATGAGGAGCGATACTCGCAGAGAAAGGCGGCGCGCTGGCGAACCAGCTCACGCAACTGCGCCGGAATAACTACTCCCGCCATTGTCGCCCCCGTTGAAAGCTGCCAGGTCAGGGATGAGATAGCCGCGCTGAGCCAGCACAGCCAAGGCCTTGGCGCGGCGCAGCACAGAGCGATCGTACTGCTCCAATAAGTGGCTCAGTTCTGAAGACTCGGCTACCGTCAGACCGCGGCTGTCAGCCACGGTCGACAACTGCTCCAGCCGGCGTTGCTGAGCTGGCGAGAGAGCGGACTCGGCAGCCGCCCACAAGGCGTCGTCGTTGAACAGGACCAGAGCGGCCAGGTCATCCACCACTTCAGCAGGCAGGGCGGGATCTGGCGGCAGCGCGGCGTTGACCGTGCTGGCCAGCACGTCCTCCACCGAGCGATGGGTTAGCTCGGCCGCTCTTTTCAGTCGATCAAACAAAGGGACTGGCAACCCAACTTTCACCATCGGATTCTGTTGAATCATGCATGCACCTCGCTGGTGTCGTCTTGCGCGGCCGGATCATTGCAAGCGCCGTCATTTTAGCACGGCTCAGGCAATTGGACAAGGGTGTGGCGCGGCAGACGGACCCGAAGGGGCGGACAGAGCGGGGACTGCGGGCCACTCCAACCGCTTATGTGCCAACCGTAGGTCCGGCTACTAGCCGGACCTACGTCGCGGAAAACAGAAGAAGCCGGACTTCTCGGAAGAAGTCCGGCTTCGCGCGTTTGTCATTGGTAGGTCCGGCTACTAGCCGGACTACAACGTGCCAGCAAGAAGAAACCGGGCTTCTCCGCAGAAACCCGGTTTCTTTGCGTTAGTCAGCCGTGCGGAAGTAGACCCGGATGTAGCCGTGTTTGCTGGAGTCGAAGTACTCCTTGGCCGCCAGGGCATAGCGCACGCCGGTCGTGTCGTCGTTGGTGAGGATGAAGCCCTGGTCGGTCCCGCCGCGCAGCCTGTCGGCCACCGCGTCGGTCACCTCCAGCCGCAGCCAGGTGTTGAGCTTGGCCGAGCCGATGTGGTTGCCGCCCACGGCCGGGCCGTAGTCGCCGCCGGGCATCGTCCATGGCGTCCACCAGTTGGCCGCATCCGGCATCCACTGGGTGGTCACCGGCCGCGCCTCGACGTTGATCACCGAGTTGGACCAGTTGCTGAAGCCGCGGCCCTCGACGACGTACAGGTAGAGGTAGGCCACGTCCACGTAGGCGTCGCCCGGGATGCCGTTCAGCGGCGTATGCACCAGCGGGCGCATCTGGCCGAAGAAGCCGGCCCACATGGTCTGCCCGCTGCCGTTGAAGCTGGCTGGCTGGGCGCCGTTGAGGAAGGTGTCGCGGTCCACGTTGAAGCGCCGCGAGCGGCTGACCGGATAGGCGCTGTTGTCCACGATGGGCAACGCATCGCCCGGCAGGCTGAGCAGGAACGTCGCGCCGTCGAACAGCGCCACGTCGTGCCGCACCTCGCCGCTGTTGGTCATCACCCGCACCCGGAAGCCGAAGGCCACCATGTCGCCGCTGAAGAAGGGGCCAGCCCAGGCCACGGCCACCACGTCCTCAGGCGCGCGGCCGGCGGCCGCAGCCACCAGGTCGTTCAGCTCCGGCAGACCCTTATCCGTTGCCAGCTTTGCCACGTGGACTGCTGTCAGCGGGAACGCGCCGCCGTAGGCGCTGCCTGCGACGTACACGGTGTCAGGATCAACCGGCGCCAGGAAGAGCGCGTCGGCGATGTCGGGGCCATTGTTGCTGGCGTTCACAGCCACGTCGATGTACGTCCCCATGACCACCGGATTGGTGCTGGCGGTCTGCGTGACCGACCCGGAGACCGTCTCCGGGTTGGAGAAGACAGCCGTCGTGCGGCCCGGCACGGTGAACGAGCCGGTCGCCGGATCGAAGGACGAGGTCTTGACCAGCGGATCGACGCCGTTGGCCTGGATCGCGTACAGCGCCAGGTCGAGGCCCACGAAGTCGGCGTCGCTGAAGGTCTGTGCGGCGTCGTTGGCGTTGACCAGCACCACGATCTGCTCGCGGGCCGGGTCCAGGTCAGGATCGACCTCATCCGACAGGTTGGCGACGATCAGGCCAGGCAGTTGGTCGGGACCGTTGTTGTAGAACACCAGGCGATCCATCACATCCTGCTTGGTTTCCAGGCGGAACAGCGGCGAGCTCTGGCGGATGGTCAGCAGCTCTTGCAGCATGGCCGTGGTCAGGGCGATGTCGGCCGGGGCCGGGTTGAGGGCCGGATCGGCCAGCAGCGGCTGGATCAGCGGCCAGTTGTCCTGGTTGACGGTCGCACGCGGCAGGCCGGAGCCCCAGTTGCTGTTCTGATAGGTGAAGTCCAGGCGGTTGAACCAGTCGCCGGAGTTGTAGCTGTCGCGGTCGATGGACTTGGAGCGCAGCAGGTCCACGCCGGCGTGCAGGAAGGGCACGCCCTGGCCCAGCACCACGGTGCTCAGTCCCACGATCTGCGCCCGCACCCGCTCGCCCGTGGTGCGGCTGACCGGGATCTTGTAGGCGTTGATGTCGTAGAGGGTCTGATTGTCGTGCTTGCTGATGTAGATGATCTGCTCCTGCGGGTCATCGGTGTAGCCGGCCGGCTGGCCGTTGTAGTCGATCTCGTCGCCGGTGACCAGGTTGCCGTTCATGTCGACCAGCTCGTAGTCGGCCAGGTTGCCGGCCATACCCAGCTTGACCAGGTCGGTGCTGTGCAGCAGCGTCTCCAGCTCGGCCGGCGAGCCGCTGTTCAGCGCGTTGGGGTCGTAGTACAGGCCGTTGGCCCAGCCCTGGCGGCGGATCAGGTCCTGGCCGCCGTCGAAGGGACCGCCGCCGCGCACTGCGTCGCGCAGGCGGTCGCTGAAGGTGCCGATGCCGGTGCCGGCCATGTTGCGCTGCGTCGCGTTCTCGCCGCGCGCGTTGTCGGCCACCTCGCCGAAGTTCCAGCCCTCGCCGTAGACGTAGATCTCCTCGCCGTTGACGCCGTCGTCAGCCACGTTCAGCGCGTCCAGCTCGTCGCGCAGCTTGAGCATGTTGCGCTTCATGTGGTGGCCCATCAGGTCGAAGCGGAACGAGTCGACCTTGTAGTCCACCGCCCAGGTCAGCACCGAGTCGATCATCAGCTTCTCCATCATGTTGAACTCGGTGGCCGTGTTCTGGCAGCAGGTGCTGGTCTCGACCTGGCCGCGGTCGTTCAAGCGATGGTAGTAGCCGGGCACGATGCGGTCCAGCACGGACTTGTCGCTCTGGCCGGCGGCGTTAGTGTGGTTGTAGACCACGTCGATGGCCATGCGCAGCCCCATCTGGTTCAGCGCCTGCACCATCTCGCGGAACTCGACGATGCGCTGCGGGCCGTCCGGGTCGGTACTGTAGCTGCCCTCGGGCACCGTGTAGTGCCACGGATCGTAGCCCCAGTTGAAGGCGTCCTGGTCGATGGTCTGCTCGAGCAGCGCCTGCTGCTCCTGTGAGGCCGGGCCATAGGTTGCCAACTGCGCAAAGCTGGGCGACTGCCACTCGGCCTTGTCCTCGTTGATGGTGGCGATGTCCATGGTGGGCAACAGATGCACCAGCTTCAGGCCTGCCGCTTGCAGCGCGCGCAGGTGGCGCACGCCGTAGCTGTCAGGCAGCGTGAACGCCTTGAAGGTGCCCTTCAGATCGTCCGGCACCGAGGGATCGTTGACGCTGAAGTCGCGCACGTGGAGCTCGTAGATGGCCAGGTCTTCCGGCGCAGGCAGCGCTGGCTTCTCCAGGCTGTCCCAGCCGGCCGGCTTCAGCGCCGGATCGGCCAGGTCGACGAGCTGGGTGCGGGCGCTGTTCATGGCCAGGCTGAGGCTGTACGGGTCAGTGACCACGTTGTGCTCGACGCGCTGGGTCGAGTTGACCCACACCTCGACCTCGAACAGGTAGTACTGCCACTGCCAGCCCGGCTGGCCGGTAATGCTCCACACGCCCGTCGCGGGGTCGTAGGTCATCGGCGTGGTGGTGCTGGTGGTGGCCGGATCGCTGTCCGCGAAGAGGTGGAAGGTCACGCTCTTGGCCGTCGGCGCCCAGACGCGGATCGTCGGCGTCCCGTTGTCCCAGGCGACGCCCAGCGGCCCGTCGTAGGTGTACAGGTCGTCCAGCACGCCCTGGATCTGCAGGCCGGTGGCGCCCTGCGCCATTCCGCCTGCGTCCAGAGCCGACACGGCCACCTGGCCCTTGAGCACCTCGGGCACCAGGGCCAGATCGTCTGCGCTGATCTTGAGCGCCGGCAGGTCGGCGATGTGCGGCATCTTCTCGCGCACAGCCTGCGGCAGGCCGGCCGGATCGAGAGTCAGGTCGATGCAGTCGCCTCCGGTGACGCCGTTGGCCGTGGCCTCCAGGCCGCCGTCCGGCGCATAGCACAGCTTGTAGCTGTTGGCTGCGCTCTCGGCGTCCTCCCAGGCGATGGTATCGTCCAGCACCCAGTAGGCCCGCTGCTCCTGCAGGTTGCCGGCGTTGCCGCCGCTGGCCTGCGGCACCGGCCGCACGTAGGGATCCTCAGGATCGGCGCCCTGAAGCTGCCACACCTCATAGCCCTTGTCGCCGAAGACCAGGAACTGGTCAGGGCCAGGGTCCTTCTCGTCGCCCTTGTGGAAGATGTAGCCGATCTGCTGCGCGTTAGCGGTCAGATTGACCTTGAAGATCGCGCCGAAGGTGTCGAACGCGATGGGGCGCAGCGGGTTGTCCCAGGCGACATTGTTGGTGCTGTCGCCCCAGACGTGCATGCCCCAGAAGTCGTTGAAGTTCGTGCTGGTGTAGTCGCCGTAGTCGCCAGCCGGCCGGCGGTAGTGCAGCAGCGCGAAGTCGCTGGCCGCGCCCTCCTGGGTGTAGACGGAGACATCGCCCGACTGCAGCCAGATGGTGGCGTTCTGCGAGGGATTGAAACTGCGGTCGGGGCTGTCGGCCGGGTCCTTTTCGTTGCCGCGGTGGACGATGAAGTTCAGCGGCAAGGAGAAGTCCAGCACGCCCGGATAGTCAGCCTCGTTGATGATATAGTACGCGCCGTAGTCATCGATGCCGTCGAACGGTTTGGGCGTGGTCCAATCAGTCAGCCCGCCCAGGGAAGTCCACAGGTGCAGGCCCCAGAAGTCCTCGAAGTTGCTGCTGGTGGGGTCGCCGTAGTTGCCGTCGGGCCGGTGGTAGCGGATGGTCACGTAGCCCTGCGCGTCGGCCTGGCTGGTGTAGATGGCCACGTCGTCCTGCTTGAGCCAGATCTGCGGGCTCTGCAAGGCGTTGAAGAAGCGATCGGGGCTGTTGGGCGGGTCCTTGACGTCGCCGCGATGGACGATGAAGTTCACCGGCTGCGTCGCGTCGCCCAGCTCCACCCAGGCCCACACGCCGTAGTCGTCCTCGCCAAAGAAGCGCATCGGCTGCGTCCACTGGGTCTGCGCCGAGGAGGCAACGCCGTCGCCCCACAGGTGCAAGCCCCAGAAGTCGTTGAAGTTGCTGCTGGTGGGGTCGCCGTAGTCGCCGTCCGGGCGGAAGTAGTGGATCAGCGCATACTTGGGGCCGGCGGGCGCGGGCGGCGCGCCCACTGCCACGCTCAGGCTGGCGCCGTTCAGATGCTGGTTCAGGTCGTTGGCAATCGCGCGGAAGGTCAACGCCGTGCCAGGCGCCAGGCTGCTGGTGTCGTAGAAGACGCGGTAGGGCGCGTTGGTGTCCACGCCGACCAGCTCCCAGTCGCCGCTGCCGACCTTGACCACGAAGGTCACCTCGGCTAGCTGGCTGGTGCTGAGATCGACGCCCACCTCGACGCGGCCGGTGACCTCAGCGCCCGCGGCCGGGGTGGTGAACGTCACCGTAGGCGCGGCTGCGCTGGGCGGCAGGGCTGTGCTGGCCTTGTAGACCGCCACGCCGCCGGGCATCAGGTGGATGGTGAACTGGCCGCTGGCGTCGGTGGTGACCGTCGGCTCGCCGGCCGGATAGACCGCCGTATAGTCGGTGTTGGCCAGGTAGACCGGGAACGTGACGTGCTGCTCGCTGGTCGCGCTGTTGAATGCCACCACGTACTCGATCTGCTCCTCGCGCTCGATGCGCGAGAAGGCGTAGACGCCGGGGCCGTCCGTGCTGTAGCGGTGGATCTGTGCGCCGCGCCGCAGGGCCAGATTGTCCGCGCGCACCTGGGCCAGCTCGGCCAGCGCCTGGTAGAGCGGGTGGGTGGTGTCGAAGTTGGCGTCGGCCGGCGTCGCGTCGGTGCCGATCAGGTCGTTGTTCATGTAGTCCGGCACCAGGCTGGGCAGCATGTCTTCGCGGCTCAGCTTGTCGCTGCCGCCGCCCACGAAGCCCTGCTCGTCGCCGTAGTAGACCACCGGAAAGCCGCGCGCGAAGTAGAGCATCGCGTAGCCCCAGGTCATGCGCTGCACCAGCTCGTCGTCGGACGCCGCGGGGAAGGCTTGCCGCAGGGCATAGCCGGCCCGGCCGATGTCGTGGTTGCTGATAAAGGTCGCGAGCTGATAGGCGTTGCTGTCCGCGTCGGTGAAGTAGTCATCAGCCGCGAACAGGTTGCGCAGGTTGTTGGTCGGGCCGCCGTTGACGCCCACGTTGGCCACCGTGCCGTGCAGGCCGAAGTCCAGCACCGACGGCAGCGTACCCTCGGTGGTGTAGCGGCTCATGAACGCGGCGCTGCCGTCGAAGACCTCGCCGAACATGGTGAAGTCCGGCTTGCCGTTGGCCTGCGCGTAGGCGATCACGGCCGGGGCCAGCTCCTGCCAGAACTCGATGTTGACGTGCTTGGCCGTGTCCAGGCGGAAGCCATCGATATCGTAGTCGTCGATCAGGTTCTTGAAGATGTCGGTGAAGCCGGCCACCACGTCAGGATGCGCGGTGAAGGTATCGTCCAGGCCGAAGAAGTCGCCGTAGATCGAGCTCTCGCCGCTGAAGGTCGAATCGCCGCGGTTGTGGTAGTAGATGCGGTCGTTCAGCCAGGCGGGGTTCTTAGCCGTGGCGTCGCCCGGATCGTTGAAGACCGGCGTGTAGGGGAAGCTGACCTCGGGGTCCAGCTCGGGGAAGTTGCCGGTGCCCACGTAGTCCAGGTCGTCAAAAGCCACGCCGTCGGCGTCCTTGAAGGGGTAGTCGGTCTTGTTGCGATACAGGTTGGTCCCTTCGGCGTAGTCGATGATGTCAGCCGTATGGTTGACGACCATGTCAAAGAAAACCTTGATGCCGTTGGCATGGGCCTCAGCCACAAAGGCTGCCAACTCCGCGTCCGTGCCCTGGTGCGGGTCGGCATTCTCGAAGTCCAGGATCCAATAGCCGTGGTACGAGCCGCCGATGCCGAAGGCCGTCGAGCTGTCCGCCTGGGTCGGCTTGTTCTTCAACACCGGCGTCATCCAGATCGAGGTTACGCCCATGCCGGCCAGATAATCCAGCTTGCCCTGCAGGCCGGCCAGGTCGCCGCCGTGGTAGAAGGACTTGTCCGTGGGCAGGAAGCCGGTCTGCGCCAGCGTGCCGCCGGGGAACGCGCCCTCGTCGTTGCTGGGGTCGCCGTTGTCGAAGCGATCGGGCAGCACGAAGTACATCACCTCGTCCTGGATCGCGGCCTGCACGGGAGCGGCCACCAGGTCCTCGTCGGTCACGGGGCTGGCCACCTCTTCCCACACCTCGTTGTTGGACCCGTCGTAGTAGAAGGTGACAGCCGCGCCGCCGGCTGGCACGCTAAAGGCCCGGTTGCTGCCGGGGAAAGCCACGTCCCAGCTCTCGTTGAGCGCAACCTTGTACTCCCAGTTGCCGGCCGGCACAGTGGCCGTGAAGGTGTAGACGCCGTCGCCGTCGCGGTCCTTCATCCACGTCTTGAGGTTGTCGGGCGACCAGTCGGAGCCGCCGATCGCGCCGACAAAGTTGCCGGCTACCACCGGGATGGTGTAGTTGGGCCGGCTGGCGACGAAGTTGTCGCTGCGGTCGTAGTAAAAGCGCACGTCGCCGCCAGTGGCGGTGAAGGGCACGTTGGGGCCGCCGGGCACGCCGTTGACGCCGTAGTTCTCGTCCCACGAGCCGCCAACGGTGGCCTTGAACTCATAGCTGCCAGCCGGCACCGGCGCCGTGAACTTCCAAACGCCGTCGTTGTTGGCGTCGGTCGCCTGGGTGCCCAGGTTGCCGGGATCCCAGTCGTTGCCCAGCCCGGCCGCGTTGACCCAGTTGCCCGGGAACGTGACTACCAAATCGCTGGGTGACGCCGCGGGCGCCGCCAGGCTGGCGGCGGGCAGCAGACTGGTGACGACCATGGCGGCCATCACGAGAAAGGAAACAAGTCGATGTTTATTCATCGCGAACCAACCTCCTCATTGAAACGGGTGAAATTCGAGCCGGCTGCGATGCCGGCTTTCAGTTGGATTTCTGATTACAGCACAAAAAAGCCGACCGCCGTCTGGAGACGGCTGCCGGCATACAAACCTCGCTTATGCGAACCAACGGGCAAAAAGTGTCTGCTGAGTCATCGATGACGTCCACGGTTGGGGGCTGAACTGGCCAGAACGAACGGAGGCTATTGTGCCACAGTTTGCAATTGCGCGCAACTCATCAGACCGTCGAGTCGCTGTCGGCGGCGTTTTGGCAGTCAGGCGCCGGCTGTCCCGAAAGCTGCTCACGGATTACACGGTTTGCACGGATCGGAAGAAAGCTGCCGCGCCCGCAGGCTTCAGCGTCGCTGCTCAACCAGTACCAGCACCTGCTCCACCACCTGCTCGATGGTCAGCGCCGTGCTGTCCACCACGACGGCGTCGCTGGCCGGCCGCAGCGGGGCCACGGCGCGCGTCGAGTCGATCTCGTCGCGGCGGCGCACCTCGGACAGCACCGCCTCGAAGGGCCGCAGCCCGCCGCGCGCCTGCTCCTCCAGCCAGCGCCGCCGCGCTCGTTCCTCAGCCGATGCATCCAGATAGACCTTGAGCGGCGCATCGGGCAGGACCACTGTGCCGATATCGCGTCCCACCATCACCATGCGGCCGCGGCTGGCCAGGCGGCGCTGCTGGGCAACCATCGCCGCGCGCACGCCCGGATAGGCCGACACCTGCGACACGCTGTTCGCCACCGCCGGCTCGCGGATCGCCCAGGTCACGTCCTGCCCGTCCACCAGCACCGTGTACTGGCGGCCATCGTCCAGCACGGCGGGCAGGACGTCGATATCGGCCGCCTCAGCCAGCGCAGTCACTCGCGCCTCATCAGCTACCGGCACGCGCTGCTCCAGCGCCAGCCAGGTGACCGCGCGATACATCGCGCCGGTGTCGAAGTAGAGATAGCCCAGCCGGTCGGCCACCGCCTTGCCCACGGTGCTCTTGCCCGAGGCCGCAGGGCCGTCGATAGCAATCACCTCAGCCCGAGCCTGCTCCACGCCATCCTGCTCGGGCCGGTCTGTGCGTAGCCACCGAGCCCGCTCCGCTTGATCTGTCATGATTTGCGAGGCTTTCTGGAATCAGGACGCGGTGGACGAGCAGGCCGCCCGCTGGGTCGGCGACTACCCTGCCCACCGGGCTTTCCCGATCGCGGCGCTGCCCCACCCGGACGACCGCTCGAAGGCCGGCCGCCAGATCGAGGCTGGCT